>PNBI01000136.1 GCA_003135935.1 Methanomassiliicoccaceae archaeon | reverse complement strand
ATCGATTACTCCAAGGTCAATCAGTTCATGTTCGTCCAGGATTGGGTCCTAGCTATCCTCTATACCGATCCGATCGTGCCAGTGGTCGGTATTACGAGCTTCATGAAACAGCTGTTCCTGACATTAATCGAATTCGCCCCAGAACACAAGATTCCAACAGAGAATCCAGGGTTCAAAGCATACTACTTCGGACCCTATTCCGAAAGGGTCGAGGATGTCATTCTTGGCCTGGAGGACGCCGGGTTATTGGCGACTTCGGGAAGGAAAGGCACTGCTGGTGAGTATTTCATTCTGACCGAACTGGGCAAAGTGCCCGCCAGAAGGTCGTTTGAGAAGCTAACCAAGAAACAACAAGCAGCCCTGATCGAGGTCCGCCGTGACTGGCAGGAACTCGGGACTGACGGGCTGATGAAATACATCTACAAGCATTACCCTACGTATGCTGAGGAGTCGTTGGTGCTCGATCGCGTTCTTCACAACAGACGGCTAGGAAAGAGGAAGTGGGGTTTGGATGATCAAGAACGTCCGCATAAGAGCCATTGACGGGAGCGCGCCAGGTGGTCTTGGGGCGCGCCTTCTCGATTTCGACCTTCGAGACGGCAAACATCAGACTCCCACGAGGCCAATCAGCATTCCAGACTTCAAAGCCAAGCGATATTTGGCGTTCAGGGGAACGCTCGAGGGTTGCCTTGCCGCAGTCCAAATCAACTTGCAGGGCGACCGGCTCGCCAGCTTCCGCGCGAACAATGGGGCGGTGATCGAGACGGCCCGTGAGCTGACCAAGTTCTCAGACAAGTCTGCCTTCTTCGAGAATTTTGCAGTCCTTGATGTCTGTCCAATCGCCCCGAACGACGACATTCTTAAGCTTCTTTTCGAGAAGCAGGCGGAAGTTCCGACGCTCCATAACATTTCTCTTCCTCCGCTCGCCACCAATGACCCGGACGTATATGCCAGGAAGGTAACAGAGTGGCAGAAGGAGGCCGAGGGAAGGGGAAAGGGATTGGTGCCTCAGATTGATCTCCATGACGATCCTGCACTAATCCGAGAGGAGCTCAAGAGACTGAGCCAACTTGCCGAGTCCGATGCAACCCCTTTGGTCAATCTTGTGTACGTCGACCCCAAGACCCACCCATTGCAGTATTTTGAGGTGTGGACAGCGGCTAGAGATTCCCGCATGATCTTCAACTGCAGCGGAGTTCCCAGGGAGAGCGACAGCCTGTCATCTAACCTGAGAGAGAGCACAGCAGTACAGTTGGAACGGTATGGAATCGACTCGAATACGCCAAAGACCAAGCGCGCCAGCTGGAAGTACATTTACATGATGCAGCGCGCTCCGCCCCCCGCGTCCGTTGACGAGGTGGATAATTGGGATTGGGCGTTTCATCCGGCTGGAGCTTACCTCGCGCCAGAGTATTGGCGAGGACTGCCACCCCATGATGTGTCTTGCTCATGCAAATTGTGCAAGGCAAAGGTCCAGTCGGAGATCATCGAAACGTACGGTCGCAATGCCCAAGGAGCGCTCGATAGGACTGCATTGGTAGGTATGTCCAGGCTCCATGATGGACTGTCTCACAATCAAGAGCTTATCCGCCTGCAGCGCCGAATCGAAGCGAGAGAGGTCGGATGGTACTTCGACGAGATGGGAAGAGTCAGGAACGCGTTCGGGACTTCATCCGCCTCCACAACGTTAGCATGAGCTCAAGGGAGTTCACCGTTTCCCAGGAACGCTGCGGAACCCGGGAACTGGAGGATTATTTCAAGTCAAGAGACGGGCTGAAGCCATTTGTATAATGGAATTCATCTCAGCGCCTATTGAACGGAAATCAGTAAGACCAAGAATGCGGTTCTCTAATCTGCTGGATGGAATGCGATTTTGTGCGGCATCATATAAGAAGGCTATTCCATTTGATTCCAATGCTGGGTGCTCTTTTATATTTAGAATGGCATTATAAGTATGAAATCTTCCCACATTGGTCAGCCAGCCATGAAGAAAGTCAGAAACGTCATCAGAGTATCCGCTTCGCTACCGCCCGATCTGTTAGAATGGATCGATGGACAGGTCGACCGAAGGCGGTTCGCTTCCCGATCACATGGCATCACTTTTGCTATTAGCCAGTTAAGAAATAGTGAAGACAGAACATCAGAGGGACAAAGATGAAGCTGGAAGATATTTTCATTACATATACGGACAAAGGCGAACTAAAAGAGATCCTTGACAAACTGAGTCTACCTTCGTTCGGGACCAAGCAGGAGTCGGTCGCCAGGATCATGGAGAAGATGAGTGGGAAAAGCCCGAAGTCGATACTAGCACTCCTTGATCATCCAACATTGGTTGAGATCTGCCGAGAGAACAAGATCGAGGCGGACGGATTGTTCGGTCTCGCATTCAGCTCGGATGATGAATTGGTCAAGAAGATCATCGCAAAGATTCTCGATAAGGATGGCGTGGAAAGGAAGCTAGAGCATAAGGAAACGACAGCAGCTCCATCAATGATCCAAGGGATGAAGACCCTTTTCGGCAAGGTCTCTGACGTGGCGGCGACCATGAGCGCTGGCAGTCCTAGCCGCCCTCAAGAGGCTAGGAAGACCATGGAAGCGCCGCCAACCGCATCAGATCCACTTACCGACCTGCTTAGGTATTGCAACAAGGAGGACCTTCAGGGTGCAGCCGAAAAGCTTGGCCTGATGGTGTCCGGTTCCAAGGACGAGATCATCGGCAGGATATTGAACCGAACGAACCGAAACCCTCAGGATGCGCTGTCCATGCTGGACAATTTCAGCCTCCAATATATTGCTGACCGGCTCAATCTGCCTCGAAGAAGGGGCAAGGATGATCAGCTTGATGAGATATTGCGCAGGGTCTTTAATGTCCAGATGGTCAGGGCGCCAGTCCCTATAGTCGAAGAGAAGATCGTTACCGCCGCCATAAGGGCGCCGGTCCAAGAATCATATCGACCGACCGCTCCAGCAGAACTGCCCGCGAATACGTTGTTCATCAAGGTCGTTACGGAGATCTCCGAGTGGACTCCCGATGAGACCTATAAGAGCGAGGAAGGTTACAGGACCGATCTCAAATCGTTCCTGCGAGCCAGGGGATTCATCACGCGAAGGGAGACCGGTGATTCAAGGGTCGACATATTGGTTAACGACGTCATACCGATCGAAATTAAGAAGAACCCCAACAAGACGGAATATACCAGGGCAAAGGGGCAGATGGATAACTATTGCAAGGAATATGGTGCAGGCATCGTGGTAATATGCGATGCGGGCAACGCCGATCTATTCGAGGATTTCTCCCGCGACGTCTCCAGGGTATGCTCAGGTCATCCGGTCAGAGTGATAAAGAAGCGCTGATGAGATCAATCCTTTTCTAGGATCTCCTCGACAGCTGCGAGATGGTTGGCAACCTGCCTTCCGACCTTCGATAGCTGGACGTTCTTCGAGAATGGTTTCACGTCGAGAACGTGCTCCTCCAGCAAGCCCGCATCCCTCAGCTCATTCACACGCTTCACAAGAACCGGTTCGCCAACTCCGATTGCCCTATAGATCTGAGTCCTGGTCTTCTCGCCTTCCGTTCTCAATAGCAGAAGGACCTTGATGGCGTGAGCTTGTTCGAGGACATCAGCCTTTCCCATTTCTAATTCACAAATCATAAACAGTCTAATTAGACTAATTACCTTGCATTTATATCTTATCATTTGCAAATTAGTAATGATTATATCCTGCTTCGACCATTTGGACTTAGTAAATCAGTAATGGTGGGATGCATGAAGGTTATCCAGACATCGAAGGTAGTGGGTCGAGGCCGCACGTATCTCGGCCCTGATGTGATGAAGATCCTCGGAGTGACCGACGGAGATCACGTCATGTACTACCGGTCGAAGGATGGCCGTGTCTACGTCGACAAGGTGCGCTCGCCAGAGGAGGCATGCGGCAAATGAGCCGCTATCTCTATGATCGCCATCCGGACGGATCCGGCGACCTCGAAGCGTCTCTCGATCGATATTTCAGAATGACAGGGGCGGAGTTCGACTCATCTCTTTCTCCGTCCGCTGTCGCCACAATGGTCGGGCCTGGGAAGGTTCCCCTAGCTCATGAGCCTCCTTGCCCGGCCGCCTCTCATATCTCACATGACCAGGGCGCTGGGGGTCAAGTATGTTTTCCTCCAGTGAGTAGTCTGAACCTCGTAGACCTTTCGAAGAGCCCAGCGCCCGGTCACCCTTCCATTTTATCATTTTCCAAGCCTGGAGGGATTCCAAAATGGGAGAGAACGAGCCACAGAAAACCAATGGAGAATACGTCTGGCTGATCCAAGAGGCCGAGGCGTGGGCCCAGGAGCGCAAGGATTACAAGGCGCGACTGGAAGCGGTTGAACGCGAGCAGTCAGCAGTTATGAAGAGGCGCGACAGCATCGACATCGGGACTGCTGGAAAGGGCGGTAACTTCAAGCACTATTTCGATCCCGGAGCTCCGGTCGAGGAGAATGATCATCTCCTTGCGGAGGCAGCGCGCAACCACGTGAATGCAGGTGGGATTCTGCCCGAGAACTTCAGTAAGAAGATCGTCGCGAAGATGCTGCTCCTCGAGCAGTCGGCCGAACATCAAGAGGTCGCGAAAGAAGCGCCAGCAAGTAATGCAACGAGTTCTGCACAATCGCCGAAGGAGCAGCCGAAGCCAACAGAGTCCGAGAAGACCGAAGCGCAGGGGAAAATCACCAACGTGCCAAAGGGCATGGCATACGACAAAGACAAGCCCGGCTGGAACTTCTGTCCCCTTTGCTTCTCGACCAATATCAACCAGGTAAGGGTCTCAGACGGGAAGAAGTACCAGGCATGCTTCGAGGATAGGGTCTTCCTGAATGCAGGCAGCCCGACGCCAGTCCCTTTCCCGGACCGGCAGGGGGGGAAGGCATGATCAGCGAGCATTCGCACTTCGACATTTCTGGCGAGTATATGCTGCTCGCAATGACTGATGGGAAGTGCCAGCTTGGATTCCAATCGCGCGAGATGACCGAGATGACCCCTAAACAGACAGTCAGAATCCTTGACGAGATGATCATGGAGATTGGGCGTCTGAAGGAAAGGGTAGCCGACCTTGGCATGCTGCCGAAGGCGGAAGGTCTCGTGCAGCGCGCGTTGGAGGCCGCCCCAGCAATCGTCGTCATCTTCAACGACGTCCATGCCCTGAACTCCGGGCACGCGCGGGATGTGGCGTTGGAGCGCTTCTACGCCGTCGAGGAGAACAGGAAGGTGGTCCTGACCGTCAGCAACTGCGAGCCGGTCACGCATAACAAGGACAGCGAGAACGTCTATGTCATAAGGGGCTACACCAAGCCGAGGAAGAATCCGCTGAGGGCGAAGTTCGTGGTGAAGGCAGCGGAGGACGGGGGGCTGCTGGCGTGAGCCTAACGAAGAAGCAGATCCGGAATCTCGCGCACGAGCTCGCAAAGGCTGATGCGGACATGCAGAATGCGGTCGCCGAATGCAACAAGGCAGGGATGCGTCTGGAGATGCACTTCCAGCCAGTCAAGGACGCGCTCCTGAAGGCAGAGCAGAGGGTCTCCGATGTCCAGCAGGCCCTTGAGGACGAAGGCAAAGTGGAGGCGAGGAAGTGAGGATCCTCCGCCGCCGCAAATGCCCCTTCTGCCACCAGGCAGGAGGGCAGCGCAAGGTCCGGAGCGGCACCTTCGCCGGATGGACGAAGTGCGCCTGCGGGTTCATCTATCGACCAGCGACGGCCAGGATTTAGAAGGGATCGGGATGCACTATGTCGAAAACTACAAGCGAAGCGTCCGCGCTATCGGAGGCTGAGGGCAATGAGCCGATGGCAAGTGGCCCTCAACTCGAAACTGGAAGAGTATCGTGCGCAGCTGACGAGGAAGCATCGCCAGGAAGCGACCATAAGCGAGTACGAACGGATCGTCTGGAACGCCTTCGAGGCATTCAGCGCAGCCGGGCTGAGCCGCTACCCGAGGAGCATCGGGGCGGACGAGATCGCCTTCCTGCAGGACGAGCTGTACGCGCATATGGAGCCGCTGACCGCGAGGAACCAAGTGGCGATGGTCGGCATGTTCCTGAAACGATGCGGGAACCCGATCGTCGAATCGCTCGACCTGGAGTGGCCGGTGGACATGCGGCGCCACGTCAAGTGGCTGGACCCGATGAAGGCGATGAAGCTGATGAGGTCCGCGCAGGGCATGGAGCGCATCCTGATCCATTGCGAGCTCTGCCTGCTGATGCGCAGGGTAGAGGTCAAGCGGGCGGAAGTGCGAGACTTCCGGGACGGCCGCTTGGACGTTTGGGGCAAGGGGCGGAACGGCGGCAAGCCGAGGACCATCCCCTGGCATCCCCGGACGGCCGAGGAACTGGACTACTACCTGCGGCTGAGGGAAGAGGTCAACGTAGCCGCGATGGAGTTCACGGCACCGTTGCCGGAGGCGCTCCTGGTCTACGCCACCCCGCAGCGCGTCGGGGCATATGCGGACACGGCGATCGACGGCATGATCAAGAAGGCGGCCGGGCGGGCGGGGCTCGCTCCGGACGAGGTGAGCAATCACGTCCTGCGGCGGACGGGGGCGAGGATCCTCAAGCGCGCAGGCGTCCCGCTGATCACGATCATGCAGACGCTAGGTCATCTGACCGAGAAGCAGACGCTCGACTACATCGGCGAGGACCTCGAGGAAATGGCGACCGGGATGGAGCTGAGCGAAGCGTACATGCGCAAGTTGGAATGTACCGGCGACGGTACAAAACGGGACTGAGCCAGACGGAAAGGAGGGCCCAAATCTCCTTGGGCCCACTCTCCCTCTGGCTCAAACCCCTTTCTACCTTTTGCGGTAACATTAAGGATTTCTCGTATGCGGAGGCAAGGTGCATTGCCTCGTCTTGGTCGTCGAGGTTGATGCCCAGGTACTTGATCGTCGTTCTGGTGTCTTCGTGTCCCAGGATAGCGCCTACCGTCTCGATCTTAACTCCCGCTAGCCATAGAATCCTACCGCCCGATCGTCTCAGTGTGTGGTTGGAGAAGCTTAGCTTGCGTTCGTATAGAATCTCGACTCGCTTCCTCAGCTTGGTCAGTATCTTGTCGATGCCGCTCTTCTGGTAGGCTACCAACCGTCCGCCCCTTTGGTGGATCAGGAAGGCCTCGGGCACCTTGATCTTCGGGTCGATGACCTTTGCCGCTTCTATCATCCTTTCGCGCTTCAGTAGCCATTCACCGATGATCTCCTTGGTGTCCGGGCGATACTTGACCGTCCTCCACTTGCCACCCATTCGGCCTTTCCCTAGCACGTTCACGCGGTCGCCCTTGAAGTCCTGCGGCCTCAACCGAAGCACTTCAATCCTTCTCATGCATAGGTCAAGCTCCAGGGTCACGATCACGCGCTCGATGTCCTCGGCCGTATTCTTAACGGTCATCGCTTCGTCGGGCTCTAGCCAATTCGCATTGACCCGAGCGTCGTTCGGCCATCCTATCCGCATCGTCTCGATGATGTTGTTCCCGCACCACTTAAGAAAGGTCCCGAAGATAGATAGTCGCCAGCGGTTGTAGACGTCCGATTTGACGTACACTTGCTTGCGGAGATAGTCCACTTCCCGCTTGCCAACCTTCCTCGGGTTCACTTCCAGCCCTGCCTGCTTGAGCTTGAGGAACGCTTCGCGAAGAACGTCATTGTAGCTTTCTAGCGTCCTTTCGCTTCGCTTCTCGTTTGCCAGCAGGTCGACATACTCCTTAATGCGCTGCTGAAGGGACCAATACGGGGTTGGCGTATTCAGTCCCTCCAGCGTGAGTATGGGCTGGACGTTCTATTAAGCATCCCGTTGCCTCGTGTCGGTCAGAAGCCGTCCGATGATCGCTTCTATGTCCGATTCTCTCGTATTCGTGTTAGACACTAGACTTCGTTCGATTTGCTGCTCGACCGTCGTAGCCAGTAACTCGCGGTTCGCGAAATTCGAGTCTAGAATGAAAATTCTAGAGTTGTCTAGACTTAACGGCGAATACTCGAAGGATCGGCCTTCGATGGGCAGTTTATCCTCGGTCGCAAAATCGTATCTGTATTCAGTTCTGCGCCGTGATGTCAACAGATTCTTCTCTTCCAGATCGTGCGCATATTGGTAACAAACTTCTGCGCTCAACGCTTCGCCCCATTTCTCCCCAGTACGAGTTGACAGTTCGACCTTTGTGAGCCATTCCCCCGGCTCGAACAACTTCAAGAACCGGGTCAGATACTCTGGGGCGCTGGTCCTTTGGGCTTCCTCATTCGCTTGATAGATCGCCAAGCCTTCGTTCACGTCGGCGATCGATACCAGCACCAGAAGCATGTCGTCATCCTCGAACTGGGGGCGCTGGAACCTATTCGCGTAGGCGATCGCGGATATGAGCGAATCGAGCATCGGCCTCCTGTTCCGCGCTCCATGCTTGGACTCGCAGATGTGCCGACCGAATGGGTTCAATATCAACGGGCGCTTGGGCTTCGGGTTGTCCAGGTCCATTATCCTCTTGATGATGTGCCGCGCAGCCACTACCGCAGGCGATTCGTCGTACCGCCGACCAAAGGTCGATTGCTCCTGTTGCATGCTTTCGACAGCGTCGCCTTGCTCGTCGGTGTCCTCGAGGTTCACCTTGAAGAATCGATTATGAAGCTGGTTCCCAGCGTCCTCGACCAGCTCAAAGGTGTTCGTCCAGACCACTGGCAGCCCGTCTATCGTCATCTCCCGGTACTTCTGATCGTCAACGGTCTTCAGGCTGAGCTTCTTCCTATCGTTCGTGGTGGCTTTCTTGACGAACTGCCGTAACATGTCGCTCATGTCGTTCAGCTCGTCTATCATCACAATCTTGCCATCGTACAGGCGCGGATTCTTCTTCTCCTGAACTTCGTAATACATCGCCTTAGGGCTGATCTCGGTGATGTCTTCGAAGATGCTCGGGAACAGCACCGCGCCCATTTGTGTCTCCAGGAAGGTCTTGCCGTACTGAGATTCAGCCATGGTGAGCAGGTGGAGTTTGATAGGCAGCCTGGCACTGATGCCAGAATATAGCAGCGAATCCTTGACGTTCCTTTCTCCTGCAACGTTTTCATCAATGGCCGCATCGACGTGTTGCTTCCAGGTGCCTTTCATCAGCGACTCGTCGGCTAGCTTGAGAATGTCGCCCATCTTCTCGGGGAGTGGCATCAAAACCCCCGCTCCTCGACAACCAACTTCATATTGCTGGACTTGGTGTATACGATGTAACAGTCGCCTCGATCGCGTAGATATCTCAGGATCTCGTCGTACGACGCGTCCGGACATCTCATCACGATCGCTCGGCTCTTCGCCGGCCTCTCTCCCCCTTCACTTGTTCTTGTATTTCCCATCACTTGGATCACCTTGTTTCGCTAAGTGTAACCTTGATCCCCTGCCCGCGTGGAGCCCGCTTTCTCAAGTCGGGCCAATCGAGCGTTCATATCGACGAAGGCCTTCGCTCTTGACTGCTCTGAAAGTGCCACGCGTTGTTCCGCCTCCGCCAACTTCAGCAGCAGCTCCGCATTCTGTTTGACGACACTATCCAGCAGCTGCGCGGTCGTCTGGAAATATGCGAAAAGCGCGTTGACCTTCTTCTCAAGGACCTCGATCTCGGGCATGATCACGCACGTCCCGCCATGCTGTATCTCTGCTGGTTCATCGTCTGAGCTACCTGTCGTTGTCCCTGGCCCGTCGATATGTCTGCGGCCACGCTCAGATTCGGGGCATGCGGTAGTCCAATGTCCCAGTTGGCTTCCCCGAACTCGTATGCGACGAATGCCGCTGTAGCAAAAGCCGCCGCGAGTGCTGGCCACATTAATGGATCAAATGCAGCAGCCGCAGCCTCGATGAACGCCTGCGCCGTCTCCCATAACGCTTGAGCTTCTACAGCCGCCCTAAGAGCCGAGTTGATGCCCATCGCTGCCTGGGTGACGCCCATTACGAAGCCGACGAGCTGAGCCCCTTCCCCAGCACCTAGCATCGTTGGCGAAAGCGTCGAAAGGCTCGCCATGATGCTCGCCACGCCCATGTGCATTTCGCGGTTCGCAGTGAATATCCCGCTGTAAGTCCCATAAAGGCCAGTGGGTCCGTTCGAGCGCGCATCTGATTGCTCGCCGGTGAGCAGCCCGATCGAATCGGATTCCATCTGATTGTCGACCTCGGCCAATTGCATCTCGTTGTAGTAGTTGGCATAGCCGCGTAAATCCGGCAAGTTGTTGACAATCGACAAAGTGTAATTGGTCGCGGCGTCAGTCATTTTCACCTCTTACTTCGGCCCGAACCTGCGCGCAGCCTGAGCGGAGCTCGCCTGCACGTTGTCGGCCGCGTCCTGTCTGAGCGTGTTCGCAGCGCATCGTGGGCAATATCTCGAATTGTCAGGAGCCACCTGAAGGCCGATTTTATGAGTTGGGCAAATTCCTTGCACCTTCGGGTTAGTCGTCATCGGGAACGGTGTCGGCGATTGCGGTCCTCGAGCTGTTGCTGGGTCCGGCAGTATGTCCGGTAACTTCCTTCGTAGTGTCATTTCTCTCGTTCTCCTTTTTCATTCATCCCACTGGCCGACGGCCAGCGAGTTGCGTAACATGAAAAGATCGGGGGCGCAAGGTCTCCCGACATGCGTTGACCCCGTAATGCGTTTCCACGGTCCAGCGCTGAAGCCGCGCTTGAAACCCGCCCTCGAAGGACGGCATCAAGAATCACCTTTCAACTCGACCAGAGGGCGAAGAAGCACCTCGGCAGAACTCTCTGCAACATGTAGCTCCTCGGCGATGAACGAAACCCCGCGCCGATTCCCATCTGGCTCTTTCAAGATCATGTCCATCAGGCCTGGTCGAAGCCCCTCGAACAGCTCTCTGATGCGAACGCGCGTTCCACCTATCAGCGACTTCTCCAGTTCGTAATCGATGGCTCTGTTATCGGCCCCTAAATCGAGCAGCACATCGGTCCCTTGCCGAAGTGGGTGCCATTTATGATAACTTCTGGAACCGTCGTCAGGCGTTGGGACCAGGAACTCTCCCTTGATGGTTATCTCAGCGTGACTGGCATCGAGCTTTACGATTGTTGCGAGAGCATTGAAGTCCTTGAACTCCAGGGTTACTTTATCGCCGACTTCCAGGTATCTGATGACGTCGACCTGTTTCTCGTCATCGCCCCAGACCTCAGCCGGGTGGAATAGAAGATTGTCATTCATCGTAATGGTGCCTTTGATGTTCGCGTTGCTTTCCTTGACAGTGATCTGGAAATCCCAGGCTTTTACGTTGACGAGGTCCTCGGTAGCTTCTTGGCTATGAACATCAACGCATACGGTCATTGACTGCCCCCCTTCGTAATTCGCATCGAAAGACGAGCCGTGCGGGTCTTGCAGCCAGTCAGTGGAGGTATCGCTTGAATAGGTGGTAGGTTCAACTTCTGTTCTAGACGTTCGAGTCTTTTCTGGGTTAGCTCACATTGAGTCAGCGGTTTTGAATACATCTGGATCACTCCTGTTTGACCTTGATATCGAGGATCTTGGCGATGGCGTCGCCTGTCCGTTCGAGCTCCGCCCGAATCAGATCGCCCTGTTCTGCACTGATGGCCAGCTCCTCGAAAGGCTCGAATCTTAACGCAAATCGGTCCTTCCTTTCGCCAGACATGGTCTACCGCCTGGTTGCAAAATACTGTTCAGATTTCATGCCGCGCTCGATCAACCGTTCCAGGTACTTCGTGCGCGGCACCATTCCGCGGTCCTGTTCGATGCGTTCATACAGTTTTGGCGCGAGTGTTATTCCGAAAGAGATCCGTTCGGTTGTCATTAGAGAGGATACTTGCAACCTTCTTTAAATATAGCAACTAACATATAGAGAGTGAGAATTATATGAGTAACTTACAGATTCCTGAAGAAATAGCGATACGGAAAGATGAGATCGGGAAATGGTTTTGGATGCGCTTGTTGTTGTATTCTCCTTTGAAGGAGTTTTTGGAATCCAAGAGGTCCAATGAGACGAGACAGAGACTAGAGTCCCTCATTGTGACCATTCAAAGAAGCTCAGCGATGCATAACGGTGAGGGCATCCGATGGAAAGAACTCAAGAAGGAAATGGTAGGAATCTCAACCGACGAGGACAGATACAAAGGGAAGGAGACGGGAGATTTTCGCAGAACTCGATATGAGCACGAGACGTTATTTCAGAATGATCTCAATCGTTTATTAAAGATCGGACTGTTGATCAAGGACGAGAAGCTCGAACCGACAAAAAGAAGTAAGCGGAACAAGGAAAAGGAAAACTGCTATTATCGGATCAATCATGAACTCATTTCAACTTTGAATGATCTTCCATTACCGCTCACCAAAGAGGAAGAGCTGGCCCGAATTGGGGCAGAGTCGCTCCAGAAACTTGAAAGAGCAAAAGAGATCGGCATCAAGGCATATCTTGCCCTGGGCAGATCCAAGGAAGACTTCGAATCAGAGTTCCATAAGAGAACCGTGGGGCCGGCGCTATGGGCCGACGCCGATGAAGCGAATATCATCGAAGAGAAAATATCCTTTATTGTGGGGCCGACTAAGCCGAAAAGCCAGCAGAAACGTTAATTAATAAGCCCGGCCAAGAGATTATATCCCCGTATCATTTCATCGAGCGCTGCTGCACTCGTCGTCCTAAGTCGAACGCTCCAAACTGAATACTCGCCTCGGTTTTCGGCACTCGATTCCGAGCTTGGCCTTCAACCTCGCTTCACGGCAGCTGTCCAATTGGCTCATTATGTCCTGAAGGAAATCGACGATCGGCCCAGATGTTTCGCTTTCGTCCAGGGCTGCGGATATCAATGCCGCACAGTCTCTCAACCCACATAGGTATTCATCGCTCTCGTTGTCGATCATGAGCTTGTTGCCTCCTAATTTCGATAAGAATGCATTGCTCCAGACTATTATATAGTTGTGTGTTATTTAAATATACACCAGAAGCACATGGGAAGCACACGAAGGAAGACTGGCTAAACCTCCAATTAATCAACTACTCGGAGGCATAAGGTTCTTCTCCGAAGGAAGCCTATTCCTTCCAAATACCGCGTGTCGAACTCTGAACTATGGAGTATCTGGAGAAGAACAAAAGGTGAGAAGATGCCAATGATGATAAGCCCAGGTTATCCACCAAGATTCTCAATGTCAGCCGTGTTCGTCGATGGTGGTTATATTGACAAGCTGGTTACGAAGAGATTC
Organism: Methanomassiliicoccaceae archaeon; assembly: GCA_003135935.1. Classification (GTDB taxonomy): domain Archaea; phylum Thermoplasmatota; class Thermoplasmata; order Methanomassiliicoccales; family UBA472; genus FEN-33. Next base: position 7,856 of record PNBI01000136.1, on the reverse strand, counting down.
CCAGGAAAACAGTTGGCTGTTCGGCCGTTCCTTGGGCAGCTGCTCGATATTTTGAACTCCGGCCGGGCTCCGGACTTCCTAAAAGCTGTTAGAACATACTGGTATGATGCCGTCCCAGAAGACACTGAAGGATTCCCTGATCACTTGAAAGAGGCAGTGAAGAAGAACGTAAGATTTCTCGATTACATCGACGAGCATTGCAATAATGTCGACGTGAAGAGAGGATTGGTGAAGTATAGCATTAAAGAAGGCTTGAGACAGAAAGGTGTGGATGTTTTCATGGGAGCCGACATCGCTCTTACAGCATGGACTGGAAGGGTGAGCGATATAGTTCTTGTCGCCCAAGATGGCGATTTTGTCCCCTCGGTTACGGTTGCCAAGAGCGCAATGGTTCAGGTTCACTTGATAACCGATTCGGAGGGGCTCAGCCTCGATCTCAAGAAGGCGTGCGATACATTTTATCTCAAACTCGGGGACTGGCTTCAACAGTCGAAGTTAATCCATGACCCAAGTGAGATCACAGACGGCGGAGGGGTTCCTTCAAGTCTCTCATCACTCCCTCAGAGAACGTCCACCTCTTAGTCTCTGAACCTCACAGCATAATATCAGCATTCTTTATATCCTGGTTCCCAATCCAAGATACCTTGAGATTTGGAAAAAAGGTGTTGGAATGCAACTGACCGCCGATTTGGTTCTGCAGGCTGTCTTCTTTGCTGCAATGTTGGCGTTAATACTTGGATTGGGCAAAGCAATGGCAACCGTTGCGATCATGTTGGATTACTTCAGGAAGGAAAAACTGCCTAAGAATGAAAGGAAAAAGAAGATGAAAGCAGTAACGCCAGATATTTTTCAAGCAATGATTGAAGCGATTGTAGGGATTGCGATCATTGGATTCTTCATAATTACTGGATTATTGGACGCTGGGAGTTACCCATTCATAAGTATTTTATTGGCCATTTTATTTATCCCACTGCTTTTGCTCTTTGTTTTGGCGAAGAGATGGGAGTAGAAGGACCAAATATCTTAGGCATTAAACATGGCTCGAAACTCACTGTGTCCCCATTCTCGATTTCATTACTTCTTAGTTAAAGGGAGCAACAGATTAGCGTCTACTGTCCATCCGCAGTTAGCGCAATGCTTCATATCGGTCAAAACAGCCTTCCCGCAAATAGGGCATCGACCGAGCGCTGCCACATAGATCGGCTTTACAAACTTGTCCCGCTGTCTCGTTCGTTTCGAAGTCTTGGCTAGAATGACACCGATAATTAAGGCCAGGGCGATTACTATTCCACAAACAATTAGGATCAGGGTCGTATTGTCTGTGGTTGCAATTGGTGATTGAGTAACATGTGCGGAAGCGGGAAGACTCTGGACACTCTCTCCAGCCGCTATTATCGCACTGACCTTATAGAAGTAAATCGGGCCACTAGCTAGACCACTGTCTGTATAATTGAGTTTAGAAGATGAGGCGATTAAGGAGTAGCTGCCCGAAACGTTGTCAACGGCCCGATAGACATTGTAGCTGGTAATCGGTATGAAGACATTAGCATTCGGAGCGGCCCATGACAGCGTTACTACGCCATATCCTGGAGAAGCAAGGAGGCTCGTGGGTGCACTGGGCATTGGGATGACCGCACCCATCGTCAATCCGTAGAAATCACTTGTTCCTGGAGCAGGAAAATTCGAAGATGAATATGCATGACCTCTTAGACCTCCAGGAGTTCCATCGATCCAACCAGAGCCAATGCTAGGCGCATTAAGTCCTAAGAAAGTTAATGATGTTAGAGCGGTGCATCGATCGAACACGGCGTAGCCAATTGATGCTAGGCTGCTTGGCAAGATCATCGATGTCAATGACCTATCAAGCTGGAACGCATTATCCCCGATAGAGGTCACGCCGTTACCTATAGATATTGAGTTTAGAGATAGACATTGATAGAATGCCTGTGTTCCGATTGATGTGTGCCCATTTCCTATGATTGTCACAGAAGTTAGACTGGTAGCACTATAGAATGCTCCCCATCCGATTGAAGCGATGCTGCTTCCAATCGTGACTGAGGTTACCTGCTTACTAGAGAAGGCATAATCCCCAATCGCCACAACTGGGAATCCTCCCAACGTTGATGGAATGGTTATTGACCCACCAGTTCCAGTGTAAGATTTTATGGTGACAACCGTGGGGCTTCCATCAGTGGTATAATCATAATCGCCATAGTGATATTGACCGGCTGATACCGTGTCCGAAGCAACAATGAAGAATGCACCTAGCAGCAACAGCATCACGATGATTGTGGATATTATCCGAATCCCTGACTCTTCCCTCATTGAAGCGCCTCCAATACCTAGCTGATTAGGTGAGAATCCGATATGAAGATGAATAGTTCGATCGATACCATAATGACTTTGGGTCAAGAATGATTTGATTGAAGAAAGGTAAGAAGTTTCAGCTCATCTCCTAGACCCCCAACCTCACCGCATTCCTAGAACTTCCTCCCATAGGGTGATGGGTACTGAGAGGCCGGCTTGATGATAAGGTGCATCGGTGGCCTGGTCCTGGTCTTGCATGACATTAGTGCATACCTCAAGGCGTCCATGCTATGATCGAAAAGCTTCATTGGACGCTCATTTGGATTGGTTGTCGATCTGTTATCCGCATATCGATATTGCCCGAACTCCTCTAGGGTATTCATGCAGCGCTTGGATACGAACAGCCTCGGTCGCCCGTCGGCCTGCTTCTTCAATCTAGATTGAACTTCCATCAGCCCTGCCAGGATATCGTTATTTGCCGCAACTGCGTTTATTCCGGCTCGCCTCATGATCTCGATGAGGTCATTGCTCGAAGGGTCGGCGTAGAAGGCGCTGATATTGTATCGGGCCTTCATCTGCTGGATTTGCGGCATTAAGTCATTGATCGTGTGATTACATTGATACAATTCATCGAGGACATAGGCGCGGCCGTCGATGTCGAGTCCGATCGGCAAGACCACGGTCGGGTTCGTCATTCCGAAATCCACTCCGGCGATCACTCTTGGGAACCTGGTTGGCAGCACCTCTAGGATATGGGACGGACTGAAATCAGGATATACCAAGCCCTCGAAACCGACGAACTGGCCATATAGTTCTTGCTGTAAGAATGCGCCGCTATATTGGCGCTCCAGGTTCTCGATGAATCCTCCAGGAAGGTTGCCCCGGTTGTCGTCCGTTCGCGCCCCTATCAGGAAGTGCTCCGGGGTGGCGTTGCTGACGAACTCATCATAGAGCCAGGTCATTCCTCTGGGGGTTGTGGTGATGATCGCGCGGCAAGGCATTCCCCTTTGGGACAGTCTGCCAATTCCACGCTTCCATGCCTCATCGGTCCTAACACGCGCCAATTCATCTGCCCACAGCCAGCCTGCCTCCATTCCCCTTATCGAGTCTGGATCATCCGCGCTCCTGTAGAGGATCTCCGAGCCGTTGCTCAATTTCCATTTGTGCTTCTGTTCGTGCTTCTCGATGAGAAGCTGCTCTGGGATTATCGCCTCAAGCGTTGTCAGCGTCGATTCGTTCAATATCGGATATGTCGGAGAGACCACTAGCGCCTTCAATCCAGGATGCTTGATGAGCTCCAGGAGCGTCTCCCACGCGCCCGCGTAGGTCTTTCCTGATCGTATGCCACCTATGAACGCACGATATCTCGCTGTCGATCGATGGAACAGTTCTTGTTTGGGATTAGGGCGATATTCAAGGTTCAAGGCGATCCCTCCGGGTGCTGTGCCTTGCATGATGGGCACTCGGCGATGACGGTTATCACGACAGGCTCTGCATTGATGGCGGTCTGCGCTTCCCTGGTCGCCCTCTCGTAGACGCCCGTTGCGCGCAGCAGCCGATCGATCGCTGTCCCCCATTCCTTGGCCCATGATCCGGCGAGTTGCTGATTGCCCTCTTGGAGCGCCCGGTTGTAATTTGATTCGCATTCGTCCAAGAGCTTACCCAATTTGAGTCTTGCAACCTCTGAGGTCAATTCCACAAGGTCGCGGTTGCGCTCGATCGATGGATTAATGGTCAATGCGCGCACGGTCGCGGGTGGGTTTGCCAAATGAGGTTCTGAGGGCGGCTTTGCCTTGGGGGGGCTTTTAACCTTGGTGGCGAAGTCGCGTACCGCGCCGCGCGAAAGTCCGTGCCTAGCGGCGATAGCTCTCGTACCTAATCCCGATAGTATCTCCGCTGTAATCGTGTCCTCTAGCCCTTGCGCGACAATGATGCTCTTGCCTCTGCCGCCCTTGTTGGTCTCTTGATTAACCATTCACCCCACCTCTTACAGTTCATGTCTAACATGTCTAGTCAAGTCTAGAATTGACACACTAGACATAGCCAGACTATCATCTCTAGTTCCTCTATCCTCATTTTTGAAAATGAGAGAAAAATAAGTCTTAAGGGGTTTGTTCTCACCTTCGGTCCTCTCCAGCAGCTTTACCGTTCACGGTAAAATCGGCTTCAAGCCAGATGGTCGAGGGCGCACAAATCTCCTTGGGCCCACTTCATTTCCTGGCTCGTCGCCAAAATTTCCTTTTTGGGAAAATTAGGGAATTTTGGAACTGGGCGAGCTTCATCATCACCTCGCTTTGGTTTTCGAGGTTGAGGCCGAGATAACGAATGGTCATCTTGGTATCCTCATGCCCGAGGATCTCCTTGACGATCTCAAGCTCTACCCCGGCTTTCCAAAGCATTCTGCCCCCGTCCCGCCTAAGGCATGGTTTGAGAAATCAAAAACCCGTCCATAGATGCTCCGGTGGAAAGGCGTGATTAGCATGGTTTTGATGTCTAATGAGTCTAAGCGAATCCAAAATCAAGGGATCAGACTTAGCCATACAGTGAAGTCCAAACATGTCAAAATTTGGATTTGAACATCTTTTAACATAGCCATATGGTGTGCGATGATATGCCTATTATGAATGAGAGATATGAGAGAACTCCTACTCAAAATCAAGGAGAAGAAGACGATTCAAGGGGTTGCTCCTGATTTATAAAGAACCCTGCTATTTGCGTTTTTGCTTGAAAGATTCTGGCCGATCCAGGTTTGTCTATCATTTTGAGGTGTTATCATTCGCGATATTCGAAGGTCAGAATATAAGAACACTTTCCCCGAATAATTATTTTTAGGAATTGGACATGGAAGCATCGACTATCAAGGTGTTATTGATAGATGATGAGGCTGCCCTACTGGACATATCCAAGCAGTTCCTTGAGCTTAATCGAGGCTTTTTCATTGAGACCACAACTTCGGCCGTTGATGCCTTGCAGAAGATCGAACTCAAAGACTACGATGTTATCGTTTCAGACTATCAGATGCCAGAGAAAGACGGCATTCAGCTATTGAAGGAGATACGTATTAGGGGAAACGAAATCCCTTTTATCCTGTTGACTGGAAAGGGTAGGGAGGAGGTGGCAATAGAGGCGCTCAACAGCGGAGCGAACTACTACCTTCAAAAGGGAACTGACATTTCCTCCCAATTCACCGAATTGGCCAGCATGATCAATCAGGCATACTCTAGAAAAAAGGCAGAGAGCGCCTTGAGATTGAGCGAGGAACGCTATCGGTCACTGTCTGAAAACAGTGTTGATGGAGTGATGCTCACAACGCTTGACGGAAGCATCCTTTCTGCCAACCCTTCAGCTCGTCGCATGTTCGGAATGAGCCAAGATGAACTCGCGGAGGTCGGTCTAGAGAGACTGGTGGTTCAAGATGGAATGCACGGAATGTCCAATATGATGTGGGAACCGATTGACTTAACCAGCGGTGAATTTACTTTCAAACGAAAAGATGGGACGACATTCATTGGCGAAGCCACTTCCGGTCTATTCACCGATCAACATGGCATAGCCAGAATCAGCATGATCATCAGAGATACCACTGAAAGAACCAACAATGCACAGGACCTAATAGCATCTGAGAAAAGGTATCGAAGGTTGTTCGAGACCGCACAGGATGGTATCCTGATTATTGATTTGAAATCAGAGTCGGTGATTGATGCGAATAAGTATCTATTGAAATTGACCGGATATACGCTGGATGCCACATTGGGCAAGCACCTTTGGGAGCTAGGATTCATCGAAGATAAGCTGCTGGCGGAAAACGCATTTTTGGAATTGAGAACTAATGGATATGTTCGATATGAGAACATCCCGCTCAGAAGGGCAGACGGCGAAACAGTGCCAGTGGAGTTCATATCCAACGTTTATGGAGTCAATGGGACGTCAATCGTTCAGTGCAATATTAGGGACATAAGTGAACGCCGATCGGGCTTCCAAAGAGAAATAGAAATGACGAGGATTATTGATTCGGCTTCTGATGCGATCATCGGGAAGGACCTCAATGGGATCGTGACATGCTGGAACAAAGGGGCAGAAAAGATCTATGGATATACTAAGGACGAGATAGTTGGAAAATCAATTTCGTTGCTAGCTCCCTCGGATTCCAAGAACGAGATTCAAGAGATACTCGCGAAGGTCTCGCGCGGAGAACTGATAGCCAATTACGAGACGACGCGCTTGACGAAGAACGGCAAGAAGATCGATGTATCGCTGAGGATCTCTCCGGTCCTTGATAATCGTGGACGCATTATCGGAGCTTCAACAATTGCTAGTGACGTCTCCAAGCGCATGTTGATGGAAGAAAAGTTAGGCGCATCCGAGCAAAGGTATCGAAGGCTATTCGAGACCGCGCGGGATGGTATACTAATATTGGACGGAGTAACAGGCAAGGTCATCGATGCGAACCCATTCATCCTAGAGATGACCGAATATAAACTGAATGAGCTGGTTGGCAAGCAATTATGGGAGTTGGGTTTCATCGATGATCAGAAGCTATCGCGAACTGCCTTTGCAAAGTTGAAAAAGGAGGGGTACATCAGATACGAGGACATTCCGCTAAGAAGGAAGAGTGGAATGCTCTTCGACGTGGAGTTCATAAGCAATTCCTATGACGTGAATGGCCATGCCATTATCCAATGCAACATCCGGGACATCACCGACCGGAAATTGATTAAAGATGCACTGTTGCAGACAAATAGGAAGCTCAATCTCCTCTCCAGCATCACACGGCACGACATCAATAACCAGCTGATGACGCTTGAAGGCAATTTAACATTGCTGGACAAGGTGCAATTTGATAAGTATTCCATTGAACATCTCCAAAAGGCCGATGCCGCTGCTAAGCGTATCTCATCCATGATCCAATTCACCAAGGAATACGAGGACATCGGTGTTAAAGCTCCCATCTGGCACAAGGCTCGTAAATTGATTGAGAGCGCATCGAAAGGCATCGCGCTCGGACCGATCGAGCTCGCCAACGACATTCCAGCTGATCTAGAGGTCTATGCCGACCCACTCACAGCTAAAGTGTTCCATAACCTGATTGATAATGCGGTGCGCCACGGCGACAAAATAACCACTATCCATTTCTATGTCGAAGAGATCGATGGCATTCGTGCCATCATTTGCGAGGACGACGGTATCGGAATCCCATCATATATGAAGGATAAGCTTTTCATCAGCAATTCTGGGAAGGAACATGGCTTCGGTCTATTCCTTTCCCGAGAGATACTGCTTATCACTGGCATAATCATCAAAGAGGATGGGAAGCCTGGGAAAGGAGCACGTTTTAGGATCACTGTTCCAGCAGGCGCGTGGCGTTCTCGGCGTTTGAACGCTATTGGCAAACAATCAGACCGTCCTCACAGCAATCAACTGGCCAAAATGGAACAATTCAATCTGTCTGTCGTTCCAGCCAATCCATTATGAATTAGAGGGATGGGTTGGAGTGATTGGCACAATTTGGAACGATTGATACCTTTCAATCACTCCAAGTTATCCATAAT
>PNBI01000102.1:239-27632 GCA_003135935.1 Methanomassiliicoccaceae archaeon | reverse complement strand
GGACGATTCATTGAAATTGCCCGATGGGATGGATGTCCCTGCCTACGGACCGACCAACGCCACCGTTACCGAGCTGAAGGAAGGGATGAACAGCGTCACTATCACCGCGAAAGTACTGTCGGTGGAAGCGAGGAAATTGGAGACGCCGAACGGCCCGAAGCAGGTCTTCTCTGGGATAATGGCGGACGCCACCGGCAAAGTGCAGTACTCGGCATGGCACGATTTCGGGCTGAAGGCCGGGGATGCGATCACCGTCCGTGGCGCTTATGTGCGCGCTTGGCGCGGGATCCCGCAACTGAACTTCGGCGAGAGGGCTGGGGTAGAGAAGACCAAGACAACGTTCGCCTCTGACCAAGAGCTGAGCAAACCGAGGCTTAGGAGCATCGGTGAGCTGGAATCAATGGGCGGCGCGGTCGATGTGCTGGTCCGCGGCGTTGTGGTCGACATCAAGAAGGGCAGTGGGCTGATCTTCCGCTGCCCGCAATGCAACCGGCTGGTACAGAAAGGGCTCTGCCGCATCCACGGGAAGGTGGACGGCCAACCGGACCTGAGGATCAAGGCGGTTGTGGACGATGGCATGGCAGCGCTGACGGCCGTGCTGAACAAGGACATCACCGAGATGCTGGTCGGGATCACTCTGGCTGAAAGCCTCCGGGAGGCGAAGGAGGCCATGAACCCCGAGATAGTCGAGGAGAAGATCAAGGACCGGATGCTGGGAAAGCCTATTGAGGTCCGCGGCAACGTGACCAGCGACGAATACGGCCTTATGATGATCGTGACGGAGGCGGAGTTGAAGGTCCCTGAGGTCAGGGGCGAAGCCGCCGCGCTCCTTGCTGAGCTGGAGGCGCCGCAATGATCTCGCGCGAGGTGGCATGGCGCGTCTTTGCGGGCGAGTATAACTCCTCCAACTACGAGATCAAGGGAGAAGGGGAGAGGGCGCCCTCGTACATCGTCACGCCGCTCGGTGCGATGATTAACCGAGTGTTCCTGGTCGGCGTGCTAACAGATCTGGATAACATTGGAACGGGAGAGGAGCCGTTATGGCGCGCCCGATTGACCGACCCCACAGGGACGTTCTACGTGTCATCTGGGCAGTACCAGCCGGAAGCGACGGCAACGCTGGCGAAGATCGAGCCCCCGGCGTTCATCGCCGTGGTGGGAAAGACCCGCACTTACTCGCCCGAAGAGGGGACGGTCTATGTCTCCATCAGGCCCGAGAAAGTCACCATCGTCGACGCGGGCATCAGGGACTATTGGGTGCTGGAAACCTGCCGTTCCACGCTGAGGAGGATCGAGGCAATGGCCGATGCCAAGGAGATGGCGGCCCCGACCGTGGACGAGCTGGTCAAGCTCGGTCACGACCGGCTGCTTTCCGAAGGTGTGGTCAAGGCGTGCGAGCACTATAAGGATGTGGACCTGAGCCGCTATCGCGCCATGGTCATCGACGCGCTGAGATACCTCCTACCCGAGTATCGCCGCGACCAGGAGGCAGAGATGCCCCGGGAGATGGCGACCAGCCCCGAGGAGATCGAGGAGGAGGAAGAGGCCAAGGAGGTGGACCGCGAGGAGCAGGTCCTGGCCTTGATAACTGCCTTGGACAAGAACGGGAAAGGCGCCCCCTGGGACCAGATAGTGGACGAGGTCAAGAGCCTGGGACTGGACAAGACCTCGCTGGAGGAAGTGACCAACGCGCTTCTGGACAAGGGAATGATCTATGAGCCGGTGCTCGGCCGCATGAAGCGCATCTAATCAACGGAACTCGCGGCGCGAGAGCCAAATCAGGATCAGCCCGATCAGCCCCATGAAGCTGCCTTCGAGGAATATCAAGCCGAAGGTGCCGAGGGCGAAGACCCCTCCGACCATGGCGACCCTGAAGTGACGGCGCTGNNCTTGGCGATCTCGGCCACGATCGCATCCCGGTTGATCATCACGAACGAGGCCATGGTCAGGCCGATCAGGCCGGAGAGGATCAGGCAGGCCGCACCCATCATCGCCCGCATCGATCCTGGCGGACCCGAGGAGCGCATGATGATCGGTCCGAGAGGGGGAATGGCCTCCGTGATCACCAGGCTGCATTTCGGGCAGATGGTAATCTCTTCCTTGAGGTATTCGCCGCATCGAGGGCAGAAGCCCAATCGATCGTTCGAACTGGTCGCCACTTTCGATTCTCCGTGTGACGAATTGCCCCTCATGTATAAGCGGGTTGCGTGGCGTTTCCAGCCGATGAATCACTGAAAGCCCTTCGCCAGCTCGTCCTCGCTCTTCCATTGCTCCTGGAGGTGCCGCTCGGCCGTCCTCTCTATGTCGTAGTACCAGTAGGCCAGAAAGGGAAAGAACAGCAGCGATATCACGAAGAAAATGGCGAAGTTCGGTTTCCGGTTCTCATGAGCTCCGCCTATCTGAAGGTCCCTCCCTGAGGCCGCTTCCGCCGCCTTGAGCTGGGAGAGCAGGTCGTTCCAATTCCCAATGTGCTCCGACTGCGCCTTCGTCGTGGATCTCAGGAAGGCGTACCCGAACCCGATGCCCGCGATCGGTAAAGCGGACATGGCAGACATCAGCTCGTTCTTTGGGCGTTCGCGCTTCGAAGCCTCGATATCGATGCGCTCCATCCTGGATATGGCTTCCTTGATCTCCAAAGTGGAGGTCTGCTTGGACCGTTGGCGGACGAGGTCGATGAGCAAGGGTCGTAACGCCGCTTCGCGACGGAAATGCGCGTTCATCGACCTGACTAGTTTGTAATTGATGATGGCCAGAATTGCGAAGCAAACCGAGTAGATGGCCAGATAGCCGAAAACGAACCCAACAACATTGGGAACCAGAAGGAAGAAGGTGAACCCGGTGACCGCAGCCAGGGAGACTGCCACCAAGGCGACATATCTCCAATATCCAGTGATGGTTGTCTCGCTGGATTTGCGGTCCCACATTATCTTCATGATCTGTGCTCGCGCTGCCTCGGACGAGGAAGCTTTCGCATCTGCCCTCGGAACCGCCGCTGGAAGTTCGTTCGCATTAGGGCTAGGACGCAAGCTTCTCTCCTCCTCCCTGAATCCGGCGCAGAGCTATATATGCGAGCCGCGAGCCGGTCGTCAACCGCGGACGATGATGCCCGCGTAGCCAACGACTTGCGCCATTGGTCGGACGTCCCCAGAGTTGCCGTAGCGGAGGAGCTCGGCCTTCTTTCCCTGGACCGCCTCGAGCATCGCCATCACTGGGCCATAGCCGCACATCGAGACGTCGTGCTGCCTCACCATCCTCTCCACGCCTAAGGCATCGAGCTTGAGGATCTGATCGATGACCGTCCTATCCTTCCTTTCCGCCTCCTCGGCAGAGATGTAATGGCTGAAGTCGCTCGATGCGATGATTATTGTGTCCCTGCCTTTGCAGGCGTGCCTCAGATGGGTGCCGAGCTCTTTTGCAGTCTCGTGGTCCTGGAAGGCCATGGCTATGGGTAGGAACTTGGCTTCCTTCGAGAAGTACTGGATGAACGGCACCTGCACCTCGATGGAATGCTCCTGGGCATGGGCGAGCGGGTCCTCGTCCACCCAATTGCGTAGCTTGCCAGCGATCTCCTGGTCGATCTTGCATGTTCCCAATGGAGTAACGAAGTCTTCGGTGGTCATCGCCACCCCACTGCCGATGCCCTGATGGTTCGGGCCAATTATGACGAATGTTTCCGGAAATCCCTCCGAGGCGATCGCCCCGTAGACATGTGCTGCAATGGCACCAGAGAACACGTATCCAGCATGTGGCACGACCGCTCCAAGGATAGAGCCTCGGCCCTTCGACAACGCCGGCACCTTCCCTGGGCCAAGCGGTCCCCGGAACGATTCCTCGATCTGCTCTCTCAGCGCCTTCTCTTTCGAAGGGTAGAATTGGCCGGCGACGGCGGGATAGCGCATATTGACCGAATGAAAAATATGTAAGAGGGTTGATTAAAGGGTTTGCGCTCGACCTTCAAAGGCTGGCTTCGAAGTCGTCGATGGTCAGCTTGAAATCCTCGTCCCTGGGCAGGAATCCCTTCTCCTTCAGGATCTCCCGGGTGAGAAGCCAGTATACGCATGCCAGCGCGCGACGTCCCTTGTTGTTGGTCGGCACAACCAGGTCCACGTTCCTGGTCTCGTTGTTAGCGTCGCACAATGCCACGATAGGTATGCCGACGTTCATTGCCTCGGCCATCGCCTGTTGGTCGGCTGCTGGATCGGTAACAAGGAGCACTTCAGGCTCGCTGAACATTGGGAGCTTCGGGTTCGTGAGCGATCCGGGGACAAACCTGTTAGCCGAGGTCTTGGCGCCAATGGTCTTGGTGAAGACCTTTACCGGCTTCTGACCATATTGACGCGCCGACACCACCATGATCCGGTCCGGGTCGTAGCGGGCCAGGAACTTGGCCGCAGCCCTGATCCGGTTGTCGGTCTGCTTCACGTCCAAAACGTACAGGCCATCGGACCTGACCTTGAATATGAACTGCTTCATATCGGCGCTCTTCTGTTGCGTTCCGATGTGAACACCAGACGTGAGATATACATCCTCGGGAACTAGCAAATCTGACTTTACTTCATCGCTCATCGAAAAACCTGCCCATTAATCCCTCTTTACGTCGATAGGTATGATATGGCGATCAAACTCCATCTTGGCTATCTCGATGGGGTCAATCATCCCCTCTGGTATGTCGAAAAGAACCGGAGCACCGAGAGAAATTTGGAGCGCCCTCGCACCGATGATGCGCGCCTTCTCGAACCTGGTATACTTCTTCATACGATCACCGATAAGGGAAAGTATCCCCCCATATTAGCATGTACTTATAAGCTTTTTGCATTAGCCTTACGAAAATCGGCCAAGCCAGATATCCAAACTGGTTGAGGCTGAATTGTCATCTAAACACCTTCACTTCTGATGCAACCTCTCTCGGGTGTAGGGAACGAGACCACCGCTCTCAAGGATGCTCCTCATGAAATCCGGCATAGGATCGAACTTCAATACTTGCTTTGCACCGACCACATCGATGGTGCCTTGGTGGAGGTCGATCCTGATCACGTCGCCCGGCTTGATGACCTGCGAAGCCTTAGGGCAGACAACCACGGGAAGACCGACGTTGATGGCATTGCGGAAGAAGATGCGTGCGAAGCTGCCTGCGACCACCGCCCCCACCCCGGCGTACTTCAATGCCAAGGGCGCCTGCTCGCGGCTGGAGCCGCAGCCGAAGTTCCGCCCGGCCACCAGAATATCGCCCTTCCGCACCTGTTTGGCGAACTGGGGGTCGGCATCCTCCAGCGCATGCGCGGCCAGGTTGGCGGCGCTGTAATCGTCCAGATAACGACCAGGGATGATCAGGTCGGTGTTGATATGGTCCCCGAACTTCCAGACCCGACCCTCGATCATGAGGAAACCTCCCTCGGGTCGGCGATCGCTCCCTTCAATGCACTCGCTGCCGCCGTTGCCGGGCTTGCGAGGTAGATCTCAGCCTTGGGCGAGCCCATCCTCCCTTTGAAGTTGCGGTTGGTGGTGGAGATACATCGCTCTCCCGCCGCCAACAGCCCCTCGTGTGCACCCAGGCATGGTCCGCACCCCGGATTGAGAATGACCGCTCCAGAGCGGGCCAGTGAGGCGAGGATGCCTTTTTCGGACGCTTCGATGTATATCTCTCTTGAGGCGGGCGCGATGATAAGCCTTACACCATTCGCGGCCTTCTTCCCGCGCAGCACCCTTTCAGCCGCCAGAAGGTCCTCCATCCGGCCATTAGTACAGGACCCAATGAACACCTGGTCCAGAGGCACACCTTCGACCTCCTCCACTGAAACGACGTTATCCACCGCATGTGGCTTTGCAACCTGAGGGCCCAAATTACTGAAATCGAATTGCATGGATTCGCCGATCTCTGCCTCGGCATCGCTGATCACGGCCGTCCAAGGCTCGCTGCTCCTCGTCGAGAGGAACTCTCTGGTCTTCGAGTCGGGGAAGCATATCCCCGCTTTGGCGCCCATCTCCACGCTCATGTTGGAGAGCACCATCCGGCCGGCGAGCGAGAACGCATCGACCACCTCTCCCACGTACTCGATGCACTGGTAGTCCGCTCCATCGCTGCCGATGTCGCCTATGAGCCGCAATGCCACATCCTTGGCGCTGGTCCCTTCCGGTAAAGGCCCCACGATCGAGAACCGTTTTGTCTCTGGCACCTTGAGCCAGAGCTCCCCCGTCGCCCAGACTGATGCCATTTCCGTCGCCCCGATCCCGGTCGAGAATGCCCCCAGTGCGCCATAGGTCACCGTGTGGGAATCGGTGCCAACTATCAGCTTGCCGGGGAGGACCTTACCCATCTCGGGCAGGACCTGATGGCAGACCCCTTCCCTCAGGTCGAGGAACAGCGGCAGCCCTTCCTGGCGGACGAACTCCCGTACGAGCTTGTGTGATTCCGCGGCCTTCACTGTATTGGCGGGCACGCGGTGGTCGAAGAGCAAGACGATCTTGTCACGGTCCCAGACCCGAGTGGCGCCCATGTCGTGGAAGGATTGAAGGACGAGCGCGGCATTCTCATGGGACATGGCCAGGTCTATCCTGGCAGTGACGATCTCGCCGGTCCTCGCGTCCTTGCCGCTCGCTCTCGATAGCACCTTCTCAGCAAAGGTCTGTGGTCGCATATGGATGCGCAAGTCCTCACTTCGTTAATAATCGTGTTGGTAACGGCGTTGATGTCTCAATCCGCCGTCGATTGACGAAAATTGGAAGATTATTACGGAAATCAGCGGAAACAACGACATCTGCACTTGCTCTTGACGAAAAATTGCCACCATTTTTATGTACTTGAATTTCAAGTCGCCTTCTGAATCCGGGGGGACATTGCCTGATGAGCAGCGATTTGATACGTGCCGAAAGCAAAGGGAACATGCAGGATTTCGAGAAGGCATGCAAGGATTTCACTTGGGCACAGGTCGAGAAGGAATTCGACTGGTCCAATGGCGGTGTATACAACGTCGCGCACGAGATCATTGACCGCCATGCGGTCAGCTGGCGTAAGAACAAGATAGCTCTTTATTGGATAGGCCCCGCCAACGAGGAAAGCAAATTCACATTCGGAGAGATGAAGAACCTCACAAACCGCTTCGCCAATGCCCTTACCGATGTCGGCGCCAAAAAAGGCGATCGGGTCTTCATTTACATGGACCGTTTGCCAGAACTCTATATCTCAACCGTCGGGGCGATGAAATTGGGCGCGGTGTCGAGCCCGCTGTTCTCTGCCCTCGGACCGGAGGCTGTCAAAGACCGCGTGCTGGACGCTGGTGCCAAGTTCCTGATAACCCAACCCTATCTATATAAGAGGATCGAGCCGGTCGCCGATGACCTCGGGGAGCTCTCCCACATCATCATGGTCCGCAACGGACCCGATGATGGAGTGCTGCCGGAGAAGGGCACGGATTATCATGCTATGATGAACGCTGCGTCCGACCGCTTCGAGACTGTCAACATGGCTCCCGCAGACCCATATGTGGTGCACTACACTTCTGGCTCGACCGGAAAGCCCAAGGGGGTAATCCTCGGGCACAAGGCGATGATCCAGGAGTACGTCACAACCAAATGGGTCCTGGACCTGAGGGAAGAGGACACATATTGGTGCACCGCGGACCCCGGTTGGGTCACGGGCACCTCATACGGCATCGTCGGCCCCTGGCTATTGGGAACTTCGATGGTTACCTTCGCAGGCCGCTTCGACCCAAGGACCTGGTACTCGATCATTGAGCGCCACGGCGTCACCGTCTGGTACACTGCCCCGACCGCACTGCGCATGCTGATGAAAGCTGGGAACGAGGTGGTGAAGGAGTATGATTTCTCCAAGCTCAGACATATCTGCAGCGTCGGAGAGCCGTTGAACGCTCCGGTGATCCACTGGGGGAAGGAGGTCTTCGGAAAGCGTATCCACGATAC
Source organism: Methanomassiliicoccaceae archaeon (assembly GCA_003135935.1). Classification (GTDB taxonomy): domain Archaea; phylum Thermoplasmatota; class Thermoplasmata; order Methanomassiliicoccales; family UBA472; genus FEN-33. Next base: position 19,715 of record PNBI01000102.1, on the reverse strand, counting down.
CTGGTGGCAGACGGAGACTGGTGCCCAAATGATCTGCAACTACCCTTCCATGGATATCAAGCCAGGATCGATGGGCAAGCCTTTCCCCGGAGTAGTCGCGGGGATTGTTGATGAGGATGGGAAGGAGCTCCCGCCGATGACCCAGGGTATGTTGGCGATCAGACCAGGCTGGCCGTCGATGATGGTCAGCATCTGGCGCAACGCCCCGAAGTTCAGGGAGTATTTCCGAGTCCCTGGTTGGTTCGTTAGCGGAGACAATGCCTTCATGGACAAGGATGGCTACTATTGGTTCATCGGTAGGGCGGACGACGTCATCAAGACCTCGGGCGAAAGGATCGGGCCGTTCGAGGTGGAGAGCGCCTTGGTCGAACATCCGGCGGTCGCCGAAGCTGGAGTGATCGGAAAGCCAGATGAAGTGAGGGGCGAAATAATCAAGGCGTTCGTGATATTGCGCGATGGCTTCACTCCGAGCGAGAAACTGAAGGTGGAGATCTCCGACTTCGTCAAAGCCAAGCTCTCCGCATTTGCCAATCCTAGGGAGATCGAGTTCGTAGATAAGTTGCCAAAGACCCGTAGTGGGAAAATCATGCGTCGAGTGCTGAAGGCAAGGGAATTGGGTCTAGAGGTCGGCGACCTGAACACGATGGAAGAGTGAGCGGAGCTGGCGCTTGACGATTCTCACAGAATTCGATTCAATCAGGCCGTATCGTTCAATCTAACTGCCCTCGTTCTTCATCAATTTGGAGAAGTGGCGGAAGAGGTTCTTCCATGTCAGATAGCCAACTACCTTGTTGTCCTTGTCGACCACCGGGATGTGACGGATGTCCTTCTCGGCCATTATGTCCAAGGCTTCGGACATCTTCGTATCCGGGTGAACGGTTACGACTGGATGGGTCATGACCTCGCCTACGGTCATGAATAGGAACTTCGATTGCGACTCGAGATAGTGGCGCAGAAGGTCGCGTTCAGTGAAGATGCCGATCAGATGGTCCTTCTCGTCGATGACCAGAACACTGCCGACATCGTGCTCTACCATCACCTCGATGGCGCTGAGGACGGCGTCTTGGGCCTCAACGGTCTCCCGCTTCTTCACCATGAAGTCCTTTACAAGTTTGACCATGCTCTCGAACTCCTAATAACTGGTGCTCTTCATAAACTATTGCCAATTCGGTGCCAGCTCAATGAATTTGGGCGTAGTGAGGCTATAGCAATCCGCGAAGTCGTGCAGGCTAAGGATCGAACCAGGACATCTCTTCTTTCAAGAACCAGTAGCGACGGTAGGCAAAGGGGGCGAGAAGGGCGGACAGCGCGACCAAGGCGATGAGGATCTCATTAGTCATGAGGGACACCACAAAGGCTGCGATCGCCAGCAGGATGGTGGTCGGCAAGATCACGAGTCTAAGCCGGCGCCTGGCGGCGATCCATTCCAGCTTCAACCCTCTTTCCGGATCCTTTCCCCGGAGCACCGAGGCCGCCAACGCGCCTGAGAATAGCGCAGCCCGGTTCAAAGCCATCAAAGGGTCGCGGTATGGCCTGACCGATTGGATGCACTCGCGCATGAAGTTCACTGACACCTTTGCGCCCTGGACACCGGAAACGACCGTTTCCCGCGATAACCGAAGCTCTGATATCGAGTCCTCGCTGCTGTCATGCCCCCTGCCAAGCGGACCGATGGAGACATATTCATCCTGCAGAAAATGAAGTGCCTTGCCCATGCACCAGACGGCGTCATCATCCCTTCCCTCCAGGAAGGCGCGCCGGGCCTTCCATGCCAACGCCTCGATGACCTCATCATCGGGGCGGTGATGACGCATCCATCGAAGGTATGGCTCGCCCCTCCGGTCGAAGCGCAGCAATCTCTCCCCGTGCTTGTCCGGCTCTATTGAGGCTTGCCTTAGTATCTCCCTGCCCTGAGGCGGGAGCGCCAGGGCTTCGGCTACCGCATCAGCTATGTCCAGATGATTTCGCCATTTCATCCCATCCCTAGATGATCATTTCCAGCCTTGTCATCAATCGATGCCCCGGGTCAGCGAAAATACTTCATCAATATAGGGAGGGCTTGATCGACTTGCACTTATCACATTGGTAGGGGACGTTGATCCTAAGGGAACGTTCCATCTCTGGCAGAAGGTCGATGATCTCCTTCCTGGTCTTGGCCCGCTCCAGCATGGCTTCCGCCAGACTCCCACACTCAATCTTCGTATGTATCAGGGGCAGATAGCGGCGCTCGTCGCTGTTCGCCGCCTCCAGGGCATTCTTGTACAATGCGCGAAGCTCTTCCCTCAAATCGACCGTTCCCTTATTGATGGCCTTTTCCAGCATTTCCTTGAGGGCACCCTCGTCCTCCTCCAAGTGGAGATCGCAACGCACTAACGCCAGTACGAACGCGGTAATGGCCATATCCGATCTCATGCACTCTTGCTCGTCCAGTGCCTTGACCTCCACGCAGTTGCGCGAGAAGCGCACTATCAGTCCCCGGGAATCGACCCACTCGTGGCACAGAATTTCCGCGCCTTCCTTCCTCAGGGCGGCATACATCCTCTCCTGGATATCCAAATAGTCTTGTTTGGAACGAAGCCTCTCAGGTATGATGCCATGACCGATGATCGGGAGTTTCCTCTGGCTTTCCCTATAATAGATGAGACGATTGTCGATCTTGCCAGTCGCCCTGCCCTCCACGTAGGGCGAGGAGGAAGCGACGGCTACCAAGAAGGGAACCAGCGCTCTGATGCGATTGTAGATGGTTACCAGCTCGTCGTCGTTGCGAAATGGCAGGTTCATCTGCAACGCTTGGATGTTTAGCCAACCATGCTGACGGATGCCGAAGAGTCGGTCGTAGGTCTCATAGATCTCCCGGTCCTCATGGTCCCATACCTCCGTCTGGGAAAGCTCGAGCAGCGGGTGCATGCCCATTCCCAGCATTTTGATGTCCGGTCCCAGCTGGGCTTGAAGCTTCTGCAGACCTGGATAGATCATGCCTTCAAGCTCCGCGAGGTCCTTGGCCGGGACGGCGGGCACGATCTCGATCACGTGCTTCTGGAGCTCTTTGGACAGATTGATCGGACCGAAGGGGAACTCGTTCACGACGCTTCCATTTATCTGCTGGATTATACGATCGTTGATCGGCAATGGCTTGAAATTGCTGTCGCTCAAGGAATATTCATGCTCAGTTCCAATCGTCATTAGGCAGACCTCCGATGTTACCCGCACCCTTACCCATATCGCATTCCCTTCCTTTCATGTTCCTTGCTCCGGAGCGATCTCAGCTTCATTGTCCCAGAAGCTCAACGATTATGCGCTCTGAGATATCTGGATATAATTCCTCTTCACCGCTTTCCAGGGACGGATTATCGTTGACCTCGATCACGTACATTTTGCCCTTCCGTTCCTTGATGTCGACCGAGAAAAGGCCGCTGCCGACCGCTTGACAGGACTGAATGGCCAGGTCGATCGCGCCTCCGGGAACCTCGGCCTCCCTTATCATTTCGATGCCGTAATAGGGGATCTCCTCGCTATCGACCGCTTGCTCTTGGTCGGACTCGCGAGGTAGAATGTATCGACTGGCGAACAGGAATCTGCCGTTCAGGATGCCGATGCGCCAATCCTCTTCGCTCTCTATGTATTCCTGCACCACCAGCTCGTCCGCCATTTTCAGATAAGCGCGAGCCGTCTGGAGGAAATCCTCCACTCGATAGACCTTCTTGACCCGATTGGAGTAGCTGGTCGATGGCTCCTTTAGCACCACTGGGGACCCGAGCCGCTCTAAGCAATTCCTGGCATCCGAAGGAACGATCTCCTTTCGGACCAGTAGTTCGGTGCGGGGAATCGGGACCTTGGCCTGCATCAAATGAAGGTACATATTGACCTTATCGGAACACACCCTAATCGATTCCGGATTGTCGATCACGGGGATGCCGTGCAATGTGGCCATCCGGGCCGCCACATAGCTGACGTTCAGTGGATCGGTTCGGCTGCGGATCAAAAGGCCGTCCAGCTTGACTATCTTCTTCAGTTCCACCGGGAAGATGAAATAGGACCGATGGCCGAGCGATTCGGCCACATCCCTAAAACGCATCAGCATGCTCAGCTTCTTCGAATAGCTCAATGTCTGGCGATCCACGAAGATGCCAATGGTGCCCATTCATCGCCACCTGCCGATGAGTGCCACCGATGTTGGTGAGCCTCTGTGATACCAACTCATAGGAACACAGCGCCAAGAGAGCGCTAAGTGCGCGCAGGCGACCCAGGCTATTTATGCCTTCTCCCTCAGTCGAGGACCTCGACCGGCTTAACTCCCTTTGCTATTGGCCCAGTCTGCCTAGGTCGTCTGAGGCGACGATAACCTAGATAGATCAAACCGATTGCCGCAACGCCCAGCACCGATGCAAGAATGATCCATTCCCAGCTAGTCTCCGATATCGGCATGATGAGGTCCTGCCCGCTATTGACTGTGGTGTTGCCCTGCATGGCCTCTCCGGCTCTGGATGCCGCGTTGGCCAATGCCGACCAAATGGCGATGGCCGCTCCGGCCACCATCAGCAAGCCACTGGCGAAGACAATGACTATCTTGGTGTTCTCTCCGGGGCTGATGATGTCCCTTGCCTTCCATGAGAGACCATAGTAGACGAAGCCGTGGTCCTCGTATCGGACCACGAAATCTCCCTCCTCGAGCTTCTTGAGATGACGGTGCACAGCCGCTTTATCTATGCCAAGCGAATCGGCAAGCTGGGTCACGGTCCTGCGCTGCGGCCCCAAGGCCTTCAGGATCGCGATGCGGCTGTCCGAGGCGAGTGCGAACAACGCCTGCTTGTCAATCTCGACCTTCATCTTCGGTCCCTTAGGATAGGAAAATGGCATGGGAGGGCTTAACCCCTTGGACGCTTCCAAAGTTATTTCACCGCGGCCACGGCCACCACTTCTCCCGTCCCCATCAGGCAGGGGAAGTAGTACTCGTTCCAATCCTGGTAGACGAGCTTGTTCACCAATTCCATGCTTGACGTCAGATAGGCTCGTACGGTCGTTTCAGTGATCGTGTACATGAACTCCCCAACGTAGAGGGCACGCATCAGATACTCGTTTTGAGGCACCGTCAGAATCCCCGCCATCTCTACCTGGGTACCGTTCACCTTGAATAGGTAGGCAGCAGAGGTGATGTTCCAGGTGCGATTGTCATAACTCGTAATAGGGAGAACGAGCAGCCGCTGCTCTGGGTCGTATAATACCGCTTTGTAATCGTATAGCGCCTGGGTATATGACCACCCTGGCACAGTGACATTGGACGCCTCGCGCGGATGTTCCGGGTCAGAGATGTCGAACAGTGATACCTTGACGCTCCCATCGATCATCCCCACGCCGATGAGATGGTCGGCATCGACCGGATGGAGGTAGGCTGAGAACCCTGGCACCTTCAGCTCTCCCACCAGCCGGGGGTTTGCCGGGTCGGTCAGGTTGATGACGAATAGGGGGTCAACCTGACGGAAGGTGACCAGGTAGAGCATGTCCCCAATGAACCGAGAGGCGTAGATGCGCTCGTTCAATGCCAGACCTTCCAGTCTCCCAGTGATGTTCAAGTCTGAGTCCAGAACGAAAACGTCGTTGCTGCTATCACCCCATCCCGAGGTGGTTGCCACCCTGAGATAGCCATCCTTTTCGTCCATGGAGAATTGGTTCAACAGCCAGCCTGGGACCTCTCCCCGCGCCGCCGGCACCATTGACAAGCCATCGATGTCGATCCGGTATATCGAAGTGGTGTATTGGAATTGGCTGCTATCTGAAACCGCAACGTTCCCATTTAGGAAGATCGGACCACCCCCTGTCATTTTCTGGAACGTCAGGAAGAGAGCGGAATGGGACATGTAGACAGTGGAGCTATATCCAGCCAGGACGGATGTGTAGTTGCTTGCCAACGTCTTGACGTCGACCGCCATGATGTTGATGAAGGAAGAGATATCGCTTGAACTTGGGTCATAATGTATGTCCGATGCCTCCATCGCGCCGATGGTATCGTTCTCAATCACTTTAGGGCTGATCAGGTCAACACGGTCCCAGATGCATTGCTGGGTGAGGACGTAGACGCAGTCCCCGGTCATTCTAGAAGTTATGGGAGACCCGGATATCCCGAACGTCTTGACCAGGACCGGATGTTCGACCTCGGCTAAGGAGAATATCGCCACTTCGGTCTTCTCCTCAGGCATGCGCCAGACCATCGACGTCAACGGCGCGCTGTTGTTGTAATCATAATTCTGATACGGACCTGAAACGCTAGCTACCACGATCAACTTCTGTTGCTGAACATAGATCCCATTTATCCAGACTGAGTAATGCAGGTCCAATCCGAGAGCTTCGTGCATATTGACCTTGGACACGTTGGAGAGATTGCCGGCTGGATACGCATCAAGGATACTGACACTGTCGGAGGCGATCACGTAGAAATAACTGCCATCCGTCTTGATGCTGTCCGCTTCGTCCACGCCTTCCACCTGGACGTTGGTATCGGAGTGGCGCACGTCGCTGGTGAGTGCGCTTGCCGCGACCTTGTCGCCAGCGCCGGATTCGGCCGAAGAGTACCAGGATTGCTGATGGCCTGTTGCTCCAATGAACGATCTGACCTCGTTGTAATTTTCGAACGAGGGCAACACCCCATTGTTCGTCCTATCATGGCCTGGCTTGACCAATACTGCAATGGCGCCAGTCAGTAGGAGGGATGCCACCATCAATGCCGTGATCGCTAGGAGATCCTTTCTCTGCATGTTCTCGATGCATAATCGCCGTGATGCCTATCTAGGTGACCTTTCTGTTGACTTGCCGGTCAATAGCTAACGATCGCGGGCTCGGATAACTCCTCTCATTCCTGAACGGAGCTCGCTTCTGCATGACTTCGCATTGACACGAACAAGGGCAACATTTATCAGACGGTGTTCTAGTACAAACGTAACGCGAAGCGGATTGGGCCGTTTGCAGCCGCTGCGAGTGAAAAGGAGATCGAGCATGGAAGCGAGCAAAGTGAGGGAAGGAGGCCATACTGGTCTTACCGTTGGCTTCGTAATGATCGCCGCAGCCGTCGCCATCCTGATAGGATGGGCCACGGACAAATGGTTCTATTTGGTCCCTGTGTTCCTGCTTGAACTTGGCGTTTTCGTTCTGTTGCTCGGCGTGGTCACCAAGAAACCGCAGGACCATCAAGGCCGGTCATGGACGATGTACATGTTCTTGTGGGGCGGTGTGATGGTCATGCTAGGAGCGCTTTTGTTGCTCAACGACATATTCCCCAACAACGTTCCAGTCCTGACAGCGGTGTTCCTCATTTTCGCGGGAGCGATCGCCATGTTGGCCTATTTCGCGAGGTACCGTTGAGCTATCTCCATCGCCTGAACCGAATGGAAAAATGGTAAATGTTTTTAATGAAACCCTTTCTGGCATTATGAGAGGGAAGAAAATGCATCCAATGACAGAATCGAACCTGCATAACGCTTACGCGGGAGAGAGCATGGCGCACATGCGCTACACCATATTCGCCGCCGAAGCGGAAAAGGACAGCTTCAAGAACACGGCCCGCCTGCTCAGGGCTATCGCCTTCGCCGAACAGGTGCATGCAACGAACCATTTCATTCGCATGCCTAGAGCCGCTGCCCCGATGGCAGGAGAAGCTCCATTCGGCTTGGGGACATTGAGCCAGAACCTACAATTCGCCATAGACGGAGAGACGTTCGAGATTAACGAGATGTATCCAGTCTACAAGGAGACTGCGATCTTTCAAGACGAGAAGGCCGTTGTAACCTCCTTCAATTACGCCCTCCAGACCGAGAAAGTGCATCAGCGGCTGTTCATTGAGGCAAAGGCCATGGCCGACCAGGGGAAGGACTGGAAGTCGGAGAAGGTCCAGATCTGCGAGACCTGCGGCTACACCATGGAGGGAGATGCCCCGGATAAATGCCCGATCTGCGGGGCCAAGAAGGAACGGTTTAAGGAATTCTAGATCAACCTGAAGGGTTACCAGCTGCGAGATGGCCTACCTTCATAATTGCTTCCTATTGAACAGAAAGGCAGCCATTGCCAGAAGAGCAATGGTGATGGAGGCCGCGATCAACACCGCGATGTATACTGGTGAATTGGCAAGACCACCAATGCCGAGAGCTGATTCGCTCCGTATAATACCGCAATCACTCCGACGAGGATGCTGGGGGAGATGACCCCGATCAGCACGCTGGCGGAGCAAGCGATGCCGATCATACACGAGGTGATGATTATCGAGTCGCCCAACTCTTGCAGGAGAGTGCTTGTTATGGCGCCATTCACCACTACGTCCACTAACATGCCGACTATGATAGAGACGATGCCAGCGATCAGCAGGCAGAGGAATACCGCCAGAAATTTCGAGATGATCAAATGCCATCTCTTAATCGGCCTGATCACGAAAAGGTCGTAGACCTTCCGTTCCTTCTCGTTGATGATTGTGACCACCAGCATGATCGAGGCCAGCGCTCCTCCGATCGATGAGACGATCAAGGCGATGAAGACGGAAACCGGCACTCCTCCAGTGTTTGGAGATAGGACGTAGAGTAAGAGGGAGATTACCGGCAGACCGACCCAGAGGAAGAGCATCACCTTTGACTTGTAGAAACCCGTGAGCTCATCTTTTAAGAGTATCCGGAGACTCAAACGATCACCCCCTTTGCCAGATAGTCCACATATATCTGCTCCAAGGTCGGAAGGAGGGGGCGGATGCTCCTGATCTTGCTTCCGGCTTTAATTAAGGCTTCGATAATGCCCTGGGTCACCTCATCGAGGTCGCCCTCTTGCTTCAATCTGACCCGGTATCTTCCGGCCACTTCGAGTTGGACGCTGTGGACGCCATCGACCCTCTCCATGACATCCTTGCCCCCGTTATCAGCGGATAGTTCGATGACCAGTTCCTTGGCATTCACGACCTGACTTCTTAATTCTTCCATATTCCCGACATGGACTAGCTTGCCCGCGCTGAGAATGCCTATCCGGTCAGCTATGTCTTCGATATCGCTCAGGATATGGGAGGAGAAGAAGATGGTCGTCCCTTCCTCGCTCAGCTTTTGGAAGAGCTTCTTGAAGGCGTACCTGCTCTCTGGGTCCAGTCCAGCCACCGGCTCATCGAGCACCAGCAGTTTCGGCCGGTGCATGATAGCCTGCGCCATGCCCACCTTCTGCACCGTTCCTCCAGAGAGCTGGGTGATCTTGCGGTATCTGGTCTCCAGGATACCCATCTCCACCAGCGTCTCCTTGATCCTGCTATCTAGCTCGTTCTTAGGTATCCCTGACAACCGACCGAAGGTGCTCAATGCCTAGTCGACTGTGCGCCAGTCCTGAAAAGCAGCTTTTTGCGGAAGGTAGCCCAGGTCACGGTTCAATTCTACCTTATCCCCTCGAATGGAGCGCCCGTCGATGATCACCTCACCTTCGAAAGTGGTGAGGATCCCTACCATGGCCTTGATGGTTGTGGTCTTCCCGCTCCGTTAGGGCCGATGTAGCCGAAGATCTCCCCCTTGCGAATATCGAAGGAGACGTCGTTCAAGGCCAGTAAGTTCCGGTAGCGCTTGGAGACGTGCTCGATCCGAACCAGTATTTCCTCGGACGCCATGCACACCCGAAATCGCTTCCTCGTTGATAAATATCACTGGTTAGTCTCGGAAATGGGCAGCCCACGTTCTCGTACGCTTAATCCATAAGAAGGATTATGAACAATAATCCCCGATACGAAGTCAGGAAGGATATGAACGATTCAAACGAGCTAAGATCACTGGTGAATGGCAAGAAATTCCTTTTCTTCGGCGGGAAGGGAGGTGTTGGCAAGACCACCATGGCCGCCTCGACCGCATTATGGCTGGCGGACCAAGGGTATAACACATTGATCGTCGCCACCGATCCTACCATTTCACTTTCGGCCATATTCGAGCAGAAGATCAGCGCCACTGAGATTACCCCGATTGAATGCTCCTGCCGATTGAGCGGGCTCAATATCAACCCCAAGAAGGCGATGGGTGTCTTCCAGAGCAGGATGACCGGCATGATGGAGGGAATGTCGTCCCTCTTCGGCAGCGAGCTCCTGAGCACTCCTTGTACCGAGGAGATCGCCGCATTCGACCAGTTCGTCAGCTTCATGCAGGATACCCATCATGACAAAGTGGTATTCGATACCGCCCCGACGGGTCATACCCTTCGCGAGCTGAGCATGCCATTCGATTGGTCTGGCTATATTTCCAACCAGATCCAGAACAGGAAGGAATTGTCGGAGATGCTCGGATTCGTCTACGATGAAAGCATGATAGAGGACCTAAAGAAGGAGAAGTTGCGATACGACAATGCGATAAAGGGTCTAGCGGACCAAAGCATTTCTGCTTTCACACTGGTGCTTCTGCCAGAAAAGCTCCCGATCGAGGAGACCGCCCGAGCTTTCGAGGACCTCGGCGGCTTCGGGATCAAGGTACCAGCCCTCATCATCAACGAAGTTATCCCGCCAGATGTCCTGAAGGGCAATTGGTTCCTGGAGAAGCGGAGAGCGACGCAGGAGCGATACCTGATAGAGATCCAGCAGCGTTTCAGCAGCGTCATCCGTAAGGAAGTGCCTTTGCTTGAAACAGACGTCTACGGGATCGAGAACCTTAGGAAGGTTGGAGGCTATCTCTATGACTGAGAAGATGCGTGTCATCCTGCTCTCGTTTGCCTGCTGCAATCCGAAGCTGGCGGTACACGACCAGCAGTACCTGAAGATCATACAGGAAGCGCTGAAGCGTACTGGACAAGAAGCCCAGCTTGACCTGGTCCACGTCACCGAAGCGATGATGTCGAAAAGGTACGCATTCATGTCGGAGATTATGCCCTTGTTCGACAAGTATGGCTCGGCCATCGCCCCCGCCATTTTCGTCAACGAGAAATTGGAGCTTTTCGGCGGAGTTCCGACCGTGGAGAAGTTAGTGGAAGTCTTCTCGAAGTATCGCGACCCATCTCCTTGAGAGGGTAACTAATCGGAGGTTCTCAGCCAACGCAATGCAATCCGGGCATCTCCGATTCAGCTGATGCCACATCGAACCTTTAATGCGTTGAAGTGACTTCGTTCATTGATGAACTCGAAACTGAAGGGGCAGCTGCACATGAAGTGCGTCTCGTTGGACATACCGATGATGGGGGTCGCGCCAGTGGAACGATGGGAAAAGCCTCCATTTGAGCCATGGATACCGAGGGATTTCTGGCCCCATGCGATCTTCCCAGAAGCCAGATCAGTCGTGGTCATCGGCCTGCCGATACCACTGCCCATCCTGGAAACGTCGCCTTCCATTTTCTATCATGAGCTTTACAAGAACGTCAACGCGCTCCTGGATCAATACACCTACCGGCTGGCACTTTACTTGACCGAGAAGGGATTTCCTTCCATTTATGTGCCAAGGGACGGGTACGGACATATCAGCCTGCTCAAAGAGAAACCGATAGCATTCTTCTCCCATCGCCATGCGGCATATCTGGCTGGCCTAGGGTCGTTCGGAGTGAGCAATATGGTACTGACCCGCGAGTATGGACCAAGGGTCAGGTTCGGTGCGGTCTTTACTAGTGCGGAACTACCAGGTGATCCGGTATTGACGGAGCAACTTTGCGTCCGTTGCATGCGATGCGTTAATATCTGCCCGGTGAACGCATTGAGCAGGAAAGATTATCCTGAGGGCCTGGCTGATAAGAAAGCCTGTGCGGAGCGGAACGAGCTTCTGGCCGAGCGCTTTGCCTCACCATGCGGATTCTGCATCAAGGTATGCCCGATCGGTGAGGATCGGAAGCAATTCTCCCGAATGGATGCCTCTATTTACGAGGAGGGCAAGGCGCCTGAGCACCTTGATAGGGCGTGGAAGCACGTCCGCGCCTATGGATCGAGATGAGCCATCCATTCTCGATCAATGGAAAGAGAAAAGGACGCCCCTGGATTTCTGCCGATCCATTGCGTGTTCAGGGTAGCTCGGTCTTGGCCAGGTAATACGAGACGGAGTTGTTCTTGGTCTTCTTCTTTATTACTCCCCTCTTCTCCAGGTCCTGCATCGCGTTCATGCACTGGGCCTTCGGGAGCTTGGAATGTGCCGTCGCCTTCTCTGCACTAATTGCCTTCTCTTCTCCGATCGCGCCAGCCTGTTTCAATGCATTGAATAATTTCTCAACTTGAGGTGTAACGTTGGCCATGAGACGCATGCAGGCCAAGTAAAAAGATATAGTTATCGGTGAAATGAACCTTGAGATGTCAAGCCAGTGGTCTGATGAGGCCAGTAATTATGGCTTGGCTAACTCATCAAATCGTCTCATTTCAATCTAGGCTGGACATCGAGAATTGAAGCTCAACAAGGGGTTTATTAATGGCCTGCTGCACTTGAAAGCACACTCGGAACGTTGGTGTTGCAACTGAGTGAAAACGATCAAGGCATGATGAATAGGGTCGTGATGATAACAGGCGGGACCTCCGGAATCGGTAAGGAAACTGCCCTCGGTCTCGCAAGACTGGACGCCACTGTCGCGATCGTCGGTCGGAACAGAGAGAAAACAGCAAGCGTTGTGGAAGAGCTAAAGACGATTGCTGGAAATGATAGGATAATTCCTTACATCTGCGACCTGGCATCGTTGGCCGATGTCCGAAAGCTGGCCTCCGATTTCCATTCCGACCAATCAAGGTTGGACGTCCTCTTCAACAATGCTGGGGCGATTAACAGCAAGAGGCAGCTATCAAAGGATGGCTATGAGCTGACCTTTGCCGTCAACCACCTGGCTCATTTCCTCCTCACTGACCTAATGATGGATTTGCTGAAGGAGAGCGTCCCGTCCCGGGTTATAGTGACGAGCTCCGCAGCGGCGAACATGGGCCATATGCATTTCGACGATCTGATGCTAGAGAAAGGCTATTCCGGATTCAAGGCGTATAGCCAATCGAAGCTGGCGAATCAACTCTTCACTTTCGAGCTCGCCCGCCGGCTCCAGAAGACCGGAGTGACGGCGAACTGCCTTCATCCCGGCGTGGTCAGGTCCGGTTTCGGGATGAATAATAAAGGCGCCATGAAGATCGGATACTCTTTGTTCAGTCCTTTCCTAATTAGCGCAAAGAAGGCAGCCGTAACGCCGGTCTACCTTGCATCCTCCCCAGAAGTTCGGGACGTCACCGGAAAATATTTCTCCAAGGGCAAGGAGAAAGAACCTCCCAAGGAAGCGACCGATCTGGATTCGGCAACAAGGCTTTGGGAAATTAGCGAAAGACTCGTTAAGAAGGAGCTCTGACCCCTATTCTCAAAAGAAAGGACGAGGAAGATGAGACCAATTTTCGTATTGGCATATTTGGTCGACGCTAACTTCGGACGGGACCAAGAGAAGGATTGCATATGCCCGCGCTGTCCCAGCTATCCAGACTGCGCTATCGACCAAGAGCTACGGCTATTCTGCTTGAACGAGCGCGCTCCATGCCCGGTCCAGAAGAGAGGATGTATGTGCCCGGGATGCAAGGTTCATACGCGACACCGTTTCACCAGCGACTATAATTGCGCCATTGGCACAGAGGAGGAGCAGTTACAGACCAATCGCCATTAGCTGAGCATCGGCCAAGGCCAAATTGAAAGAACAAGTTTGATAGCGGCGAAGCTCAGTTCATTAGAACGGCTTGCACCCCGTTGCAAGGGATGGTAAGGGAATGGCAATCGATTTCAAAAGATATGAGGCTGACCTGAACGCCAAATGCGTCTGCGGATGTATGGATGGCAACAGATTCCATAAGACCTACCGGTTCCCAAATGATTTTGGCGCTTCGGTAGTCTCCAACCCCAAAACGGCGGGAAGGAACCCAGGTGGCTTCATGGTTCTACCCATCAAATTCATTACGCCTTTGCCGGAGAACGAGTACGTCATCGAAATGGACCAGCCGATAGAGGGGCTCGCGGTCGAATGTCGAGATTGGGCCGAAGTCGAGGTTTCGCTCGCGAAGATCATGAATCACTAGTTGGCGTTTGCTAGGTCGGTTTTTATTAGATGTTAATGCAAAATCATCAAGTAAGCCTTTGTTGATAATAGTTACTATTATGAAATCCAAGGCTTCCCGTTGGACTAAGCAGTTGCAGGCGATAATGGATATCGTTTATAGCAACGAGTTCAACCTGACAGCCGACGAAGTGTACGCGGAGGCAAGGAAGAAGATCGCGAACATCAGCCTCGGAACAGTGTATCGTAATCTCAACAAGCTTGTCCAGAAGGGGTATATCGCTTCCGTTCAGAAGGGACAGGTTCAGACATTCTCCAAGCATCCATTCACCAACGCCCATTTTGAATGCGTCAGGTGCAAGAGGATTTTGCGCGTTCCTTTTGATTTCAATACCTTGGAACTATCCAAGAAGGTCGGAATGAACGTCGCCAGCTGGGAACTTCGAATGACTGGTCTTTGCAGAGAGTGTGAAAAGAATTGCATATAATGGAGGGTTTCCTGCCTCTCGAATGGTGCGTCTTCTGGTTCGTACTATCAGCTCCTTTCCTCATTTGGGGAGCTCTTAGAATAAGGAAGATATTCGCAGAGCATCCAGAGATGAAGTTGACCGTGGCGGTCTCCGCAGCATATATGTTCGTCCTTTCTGCTCTTAAACTTCCTTCTGTGGCGGGTTCGTCTTCACACCCGACCGGGAGCGGTTTATCCACCATCTTCTACGGTGTCGGAGTGACCTCTCTACTAGCCAGCATTGTTCTCATCTTCCAAGCTTTGCTGCTTGCCCATGGCGGCATCACTACGTTAGGAGCCAACATCTTCTCCATGGGGATCGCTGGACCATTGGCCGCTTATGTCGGGTACAAGGCCATGCAGAGGTTCGGAATTTCGATGTCAGTCTCGGTCTTCTCGGCTGCCTTCCTCGCCGATATCATGACCTATGTCACCACTTCCCTTGAGCTTGCTCTAGCCTACCCTACGAACGGGTCGGTCCTGACTTCCTTCGGGGCTTTCTTCGTCATATTCGCCATCACCCAGATACCATTGGCCATTGCTGAGGGAGTGCTTCTGGTGATCTTCTTCAATTTCCTTGCGGAGAATAAGCCAGACCTCCTTACGGGTATAGTGCGGACGGCGAGGCCTAGCTTCAAGGGTAAGAGGAACACTGTTCTGGGTGTGGCGATGATGATCATCATCGCCGTGGCAGTTGTGGCCAACGCAGCAATAGGTCTCTTGGGAACCGACAACCAAGGAGTCGAGCTCATCCAGAGAATAGATCCGAACTATCAACCATGGTTCTCGAGCTTCTTCACGCCGGACGGCGGACTTCAGCTGGTGCTGTTCGCCGTGCAAGCTTTGATCGGCTTGGCAATTCTGGCCTATTTCATCCGCTACTTGCGCAAAAAACGGTCGGATTGGAAGTCCGAGGGTTCCTAGATGTTCGCTATCGACGAGCTGGCGTATGCATCGCCAATGCGCCATTGGCCGCCCTTGGGCAAGTTCCTGCTCGCCCTGTCCTTGCTCATCGTCTCTTTGGTCTCCTCCTCGCTCATTATACCAATCATCGTATTCGTCATCGGCCTGACCTTACTCTTCCTCTCGACTCGCCTGCGCTTCCCCAAGGTGATCACTCTGGCGATCCTGGAGGGAATGACGATATTCCTAATCGGTGCGGTGATAATCGCGTTCGTCACCATGGAGGGAAAGGTCCTTTTCGACCTCAATCTGCTATCGTTCCATTTGAGCCTCACTGAGGGCGGGCTTCTGCGCGGAATGACCGTCTTCCTCCGCGCGTTGGCCGGGATAACCGTGATGCTCTTCTTCGCCACCTCCACGCCGATCCCGCACTTCGCCGCGGCCCTCAGACAGCTGCGCATCCCTAGCTACATCACCGAGCTGGTCATACTGGTCTACCGGTATTCATTCCTCCTGTTCGAGCAGCTAGACGTGCTCTATACCGCGGCGCAGTGCCGACTCGGGTTCCGAGGGACGAGGAACAAGATCCGAACGACCGGAAAGCTCGCGGTCGGTCTATTCATCAAGTCCCTGGACGTCGCCGAACGCTCCCAGATCGCATTATTCTGCCGCAATTTCAAGGGGGACTTCCCCACCTTCCGACCTCCGGCCAGAATGACGATCGGATGGGCACTGCTTCCATTCTTGGCATTCGGCCTGCTGTATGCCGCGAACCTTGTCATTTCCAATACGATGATGCTAGGATGGTGAACTTCTGACCCCTGAACCGATCCTGGAGACGCGAAGCCTCACCTTCGTATATCCTAATAAGACCGTGGCGCTGAGCGATATCTCCTTGACGGTGCCGGAGGGCAAGAAGACCGTCTTGGTAGGCTCTAATGGCTCGGGAAAGAGCACGCTCTTCCTGCACTTCAATGGCATTCTCAAGCCGAGGTCGGGCGAGGTGATGTACTCGGGAAGGAAATTGGGTTACTCCGCAAAATCCTTGGCGGCGCTCAGGACCAACATCTCGGTGGTGCTGCAAAACCCTGACGACCAGATATTCTCCACCACAGTGGAGGAGGACGTTGCCTTCGGACCAATGAACCTCTCCTTGCCTAAGGATGAAGTGGAACGGCGAGTGGACGATGCTCTGTACCTCGTTGGATTGGACGGGATGAGAGAGAGATCCACCCAGCAGCTCTCATTCGGTGAGAGGAAGAGGGTGGCCCTGGCAGGAGCGCTGTCGATGAAGCCAAAGGTCCTGATCATGGACGAGCCGACCGCTGGCCTAGATTCGAGGATGGTCCATGAGCTGCTCGAGCTGGCCGATGAGCTCAACCAGAGCGGCCTCACGGTCATAATGTCGACCCATGATGTCGAGATCGCATATTCCTGGGCGGACGAGATGCGGGTCCTTCACCAGGGAAGGCTGGAGTTCTCCGGCCCTCCAGAGGAATTCTTCGATAAGGAGGAGAAGTTGCACGAGATCGGACTGGTGCCGCCGACCCTCTTCGAGCTGAACCAGTACTTAGTGAGAACGAAGGCGGCAACGGAGAAGCCATACCCCCGGACGTCAGCCGAGATGGCGCTGAAGGTCTTCCCTGAGAGCAGGAGCTCGTTGGGGAGCGGCACTATCTTATCCATCGGTCCGGCCTCGAAACCAGAGGATCTGCTGGCGGCCATTAGAAGTAGCGGGCAGGAGCAGGCATTGATCGGTGTTTATGGCACCAGGGCACGCAGGTTGACCAGGGAGTTAGGAGTCAAGGTCGACTATTGGTTCAATGCGTTCGACAATTCCGTCCTTGGTGCCTGCGAAGGCAAAGATTTCGTGCTTTGCGTAGACGACCAAATGGCCACGTTGGTCGAAACGAAGTTGCTCAAGCTCGAGAAAGACTTCAACCTGAAGATCATGCGAAAGCGTGTCGATTTCCGCTGAGCAGCTCGTGTTTTCCAAACCTGAAATGCCTTCGGTTTTGACTGGATGGGTTAACATCCTTAACATTCTGATTGGAATTCTTACCTAATCTTTATAATTTGGAAGGGCGGTGGGATGTTAACAATCTCTTAATCGCCAATTTTGGCATTGGGGTGACATTGTGACAAGGGAAGAAATTTTGGGAGGATTAGAGAAATCAGTGGTGAGCGGAAACAAGGCTGAGGCAATCAAGGACGCCCACGCTGCGTTGAAGGCTGGAGTCAAAGCCTTGGACGCCATCGATAACGGCCTGGTAAAGGGCATGACCATCGTCGGCGACAAGTACGCTGTCCACGAGATGTATCTGCCCCAGGTGTTGCTGGCCGCGGATGCGATGTACGGCGCACTGGACGTGCTCCTGCCCCATCTTCCGGTCGAGTCCGCGAAGAAGATGGTCGGGGTCACGATCGGCGTGGTCGAAGGGGATGTCCATGATATCGGCAAGAACCTGGTCAAGACGATGCTCACAGCAGGTGGGTTCAGCGTCACGGACCTCGGAAGGGACGTGCCGATCGATAACTTCATCACGGTGACAAAGGACAAGGGAGCCAGCATCGTTGCGATGAGCACGTTGATGACGCCCACCATGGACGGGATGAAGCAGGTCATCGACGGACTGGTCGAGGCCGGAATCAGAATGAAAGTGAAGACGATCATCGGTGGCGCGCCGTGCTCTCAGGAATTCGCCGAAAGCATCGGATCCGACTTCTTTGGGCAGAACGCCCAGGACGCCGTCGAGAAGCTGAAGGGGGCGCTGTAGAATGGTAAAGGAAATGAACCATCTTGAAAGATGCATGGCATCGATCACGAACCAGCCGGTCGACCGCCTGACGGCCTATCCGATCGCCTGCGGCGTGAACCGAAGGTTGTTACCCACCCCGACCACGTACACAGAATGGGCATCTGACCCGAAAAAGTTCGCGGCGGGCTTCGTCGCGGGGCAGAAGTACTTCGACTATGACTGGACGTTCGGACTAATGGATCTGTCTGTATTGGCACATGACCTTGGAGCCAAGGTCAGGATGGACGAGCAGAACACTCCGTTCGTCACTGAGCCAGTGATCAAGAAGCCCGAGGACTACGAGAAGCTGGTCGTCCCGGACGTGAAGAAAGGAAGATGCGGCGTCATCGTCGAGGGAACGAAGCTCTTCTGCGATCAGCTGAAGAACACCATCGTCTGCGCGTCCTTCCTGGAAGGACCATTGCTGGTGCTGACACAGTCCGCTGGAGCCGAGAAGGTCTTCATGGACATGTACAACCACCGAAGTGCGGTGCATAAGGCACTGGCGACCATCACGGAGCTGGACAAGGACATGGTAAAGGCATTCGCCACCACCGGATGCGCCGGACTGGCATGGGACTACCTGTGGGGCAGCTATTCCTGTCTGGGCGACAAGGAGTACGACGAGTTCGAGGGGCAGAAGAAGTATGCTGGCGACCTGAACGCGTTGACCTCGGCGAGCGGAATGGCGATGTGCATACACAACTGCGCCGACCTACCGCACCTGGATACCCAGATTAAGGGTATGAAGCCGGTAATTTACTCGATGGCATACTACCCGTTGATCCCTGGATCGCCTTCACCGAAGGAAGTCATCGGCAAGGGCTACTGCGACGGCACCCTGGTCGGCGGCAACATCGACCCGCAGCAGTTCGTGCGAGCCTCCACCGAGAAGATCCAGAAGACCACCATGAACCTGATACAGGAAGTGAAGACCGCGCTGTGCGCGAAGGGCCTCCACTCCCGCTACGTGATTGCATCCGGATGCGAAGTGCCGCCGGCGCTGGTCACCAAGCTCGAGAACATCAAGGAAGTCGTGGACACGACCAAGAAGTATGGTCAGATCGAGTGTGGTTAAACAACAAGGCGCTCTGCGCCTTCTTTCTTTTTATTTTTCCTCTTTTCTGGCTCGAACCGAAACATTAACGTCAGAGGCAGCACCATTAGGTTCGGAAGTGATTGGATGAAGATCGCGCAGATAGCAGGTTTCCTGGGAAGCGGAAAGACCACCCTCCTCATCACCATAGCAAAGGACCTAGTGCAGAGAGGTCATAGGATCGCTATCATCGTGAACGACGTCGGGGAGAT
>PNBI01000102.1:0-212 GCA_003135935.1 Methanomassiliicoccaceae archaeon | reverse complement strand
TTCAAGCCTGACATCGTCATCGTGGAGCCTTCCGGCGTCGCGATACCTTGGGGGTTGAAGCGTGCCGCCGAGTACTCCGAGTCGGAAACTGATGTTGTAATCGAACATGCGCCAGTGGTCACCCTCGTCGATGCTACCAGGATCGACATGCTCATCGACGCCGTCAAACGGCTGGTCGAGACTCAGATCCGCGAGGCGGACGTCTGCCTCAT
>PNBI01000162.1 GCA_003135935.1 Methanomassiliicoccaceae archaeon | reverse complement strand
CCGCAATGTAGAACACCACATCTGGGCTGATCTCCCGAACTGCCGGAGCGAGTACGGTTGCAATGTACTCCGCAGCCTCGCGGTTCGGGCCGTAGCCGAGCATGGCGAAGAAGAGGACCGCCTTCTCGCCTTCCTTCATGCCAAATGATTCTCTGAGCGCCTTCCGGTCCTTGATGGCTGATGAGGCGAGATCGACGCATGTGGGAAGAACCGAAATCTTGGCCGGGTCGAAGCCGTGTCCTTGATAGGCATTTCGTTCCTGCTCGGAAACCACCACTAGCAATGAGACCCGTTTGAAGAGCCAGCCCTCCAATACTTCGTTCGCTCTGAGGAAAAGGGTGCTCTTGCCTTGCGTCTTCACCATAGTCCAGATGTTCCCATGGTTGTCCCAGATGCAGGGGACCTCTCGGATCCGTGCAGCCATTAGGCCGACCAATGAGTAATAGGTCCCTTCTCCGAAGACCAGCTGGGTCTGGTTGCGCTTCATCGATATGACGCAGGTCAGTACCGACGACAATGTGTCCAAGGGGAAGAGCAGGTATCTGAGCATTTTCGGCACCAAAGGATCGTAGACCATCTTGTTCAATCTACCACGAGGCATGGTGACAACGTCGTACCGTTCACTTAACATCTGCAGGAGGCGAGGACTGCGCTCGCTGGTCTTTGGACCAATATCGACCCAAGGGACGAAAAGGATACTTCTTTTGGGTGTCGACGCAACCTCAGGGCTCAATGGAGGTGCCTCCGGTATATCTCCTCCAGTCGGGCGGCGCACACCTTGAAGTCGAATTCCTGCCTTGCTAGCTCTACCCCTCGTTCCCCGAGCTTCCGCATCCTCCTTTCTTCCCCCAACAGCGCGGAGAGGTCCTCAGCCATCCCCGGTGGATCTGATCTGATCATCATTCCTGCCCCGGCGTCCACGATGTCTGTCTTCATGCCTCCTGCGAACGAGGTCGCCAGCGGTACTCCGCAGGCTATTCCCTCAATCGCCACGAAGGGGAATAGGTCTACCCGCGAACAGACCACATGCATGTCCGCAATGCTGAACAATCTCGGCATGCTGATATGAGGGATCTGCTTCTCTAAGAACATCACATTGTCCTGGATTCTAAGCCTTGCCACCTGATCATGCAGACGTGGCCCCTCGGGGCCGACCCCTTGGATGACCAACAGAACGTCTGGCAGTTGGCGTCGCATGATGGCTATAGTCTCCAATAGGATATCCAGCCCTTTGATATGGTCAAGCCTGCAGGTCGCCAGGAGAACTTTCCTGCTTTGGGCTATTCCGAGATGCTGCCTGCAAGCCTCCATCTCTATTGGCCTGAACCTTTCGGCGTCCACCCCTGAATGGACCACCAATTCCAGCTTTTCCTTCGGCACTCCCATCGCTAGAAGGTGGTTTTTAGCGGAAATGGACCTTGGGATGGCGGCGGACATTCGCTTTACCACTGCTTTTCCCAGGCTTCGGTAATAGGCATTCTGCAACATTCCGGGAGGACCACGCATCACTTTATCCAGTTCCTGCCAGACGAGTAGGGGCGTATTGCTTCTCCTAGCATTTAGCCAACTGAGCATGGTTCCGGTCTGGAATAACTCCCCTGTCTGGACCACATCGAAATTGCCTCTGTGCAGCGAGCTCGGCAATGAGGGTGTGAACGGGAACATCGCCGGTGGAAGCACCTTTGCCAGCCTGGTCGGCAGATACTCCACTACAGGGTTGCCCGAGGAATAGGTTTCGTGCTCGGGTCGATAGGCGTCTGCCACGAAGACTTTCACTTGATGGCCTCGATCTGCCAAACATTTCGAAACGTGAGTGATGTTCAGGTCATCGTCCGAGCCGCCCCCGAGATCGGTCCGACCGATCATTGAGAAGGGTGAAGCGAAGACTGACATGCTTCTAGTGATTAGGTTGACAATGGCTATTTTCAAGGGGCGTTCGTCCATCCGTATCTCACCCTGTAGTTGCCGTTGTCATAGACCTTGTTATTGTTATTGATCCGTATAGTTGGCGTTCTTCCATCCGTAGATCACCCAGTAGTTACCGTTGTCATAGACCTTGTTGTTGTTATTGATCCGTGTTTTGTTTTCATAGAAAACCTGGGAGGCATTCCCATACTGAAAGCCCCAGAGATCGGATGAATGGTCGAAAACCACTGCTACAGACATGCCTTGCTGGTTGGTTAGATTTCCCAGTGGCGTTTCATTATATACATAGTATTGATGCCAAGAATATTCCTGTATCCCAGCCTGCCAAACCGGAACCACCAAACGGCCTCCTATGACCGTAGTATTGGTGGGAAGTCGATCGGCCAGGAAATGGGAGGCGTCGATCGTTTCATGGCTCACGACATTCAGGCTTTCTTGATAGTAGACCGTGGACCAGCAAGCCGCAGCCATCATCAACGCAATGGCAATCGCCGCCAATCGCAATGGCTTGATCGATGACACATACTTGAAACCGAAGATCAGGATTACGGACGAGCTCAGGATGAGGAAGAGGATTCCGCGATCATAAAGTTGCGAATTCAGGAGGATGACGTCGAGTGGAATGAAGAAGAAGGGCACGATGAACAGCACTAGAAGCGCCGTCGGAATCCTCTCGTTGCGGAAACGCTTTCTAAAGCCGAGGGCGATTGCAACCAAAGCCATCAGGGAGAAGACTCCCACCGTTGCGAGCCTAATATAGGGGGCATAGGGCCAGAGATTCCCGCCGGTCCTCGAGCCGACAGTTCCCGAAACCGATTCCGTAACGTTAATAAGATAACTTAATCGATGGTACATATCGGTAAGCAGGGGTTGGAAATCGGGACGGGCTTCAGTGAGAAGCCAGAAGATCCAAAATATCATCATCACACCAACAATCAAGTGCTTATGCTCGTTGATCCCTTTGAGCGGTCTCCAGTGCTTTCTGATGGTTACGAAGATTTCTCGGGAGACCAGACCGCCGACCACGAAAATGGTAGAGGTGGGATGCGAAATGACGACGAAAGCGAAGCTCACTATGGCCAACGCCTGCCATTCTCTCCCTTCTTTTTCCAAAAATACGAACACGAGTAATCCCGCGACTAAGCCCACCGATTGCGGAGAGAACGCAACTTGGACCCACACGTCAGCCATCATGGCAAGGACCACTGCAAGGCGGTGGTCCAGGCCCGGGAAATATGTCCTTGCGAATAAGTAGATCGCAAGGAGAGTGATGGCGCTGGCGAATAATGAATAAAAACGTAAGAAACTAAATGGGTCGGGCTGCGCTAGAATACTGAATGCCGCTGTCAGCATGAACAAGCCGGGATAATTATTTTCATATGTAAACGAGAAATCAGAACTGAGATGCCCTATGCGGATGATATTCTGGGCGGATTGGTAATGGTTGTAGGCGTCCCAAACGGACGCATACGATTCGAACAGAGAGGTTGCCGACCAGATCGCTATGTATAGCAGCATGGCCTGGGCAAAGAACACGATGTGATTGGGCGCCCTCATTCCCAGGGCAAGGGCGATCGCCATCGTTCCTATCCCCACCCAATACATCGGTGGGAGCATCTGGAGGAGCCCGAACTGGTTCGAGGTTGGTATGCTCTCGATATGCGAGCCGATAGAAGATGAGAGGACGACCAAGAATCCCGCGACCGATAATAGCAGCAAGAAGACGGGCCGCACCGGTGGCAACGAGGGCAACCTGTCTTTTAGCGTCTTTATCCTCCCACCTCTCCCGTTGGATGCATCATTATGCGCTATTACTTATCAAACCTTTCGAACGCCGAGAATTATGGGATGGAATAAAGTAGAGGTGCGTCGTTCATCCTGGACATGTGGCTGCCTGGACATCTTGCTTTGGCGTTCCTCATTGCCATCCCAGTATTTGCCTGGGCGCAACGGAAGGGCGAGATCAGGACCCCGATCATCCTGGTGATATTCTTCGCCGCCTTCCCCGATTTCTTCCATATCGGGGACTTCCGGGCCGTCAGCCACAGCCTGGTCGGTCTGGCAGGGTTGATGTTGATCGCCCTTCTAGTTCTATCGGTCTTTGTTAAGCTGAATCGGTGGACGATCCTCGCTTCCGTGGTAGGAGCTTCATCGCACCTGATAGGTGATACCTATATTGGCCACATCTATCCTCTATTCCCTTTCTCGAATGCAGTGCTTGAGTTCAACGAGTTTAACACCCTCTTTGATTTCCAGACAGAGCTGGCATTGAGCGCGTTAGCATTGCTCGCAATACCTGTGATCCTATTCTGGGATAGGAAGCGGAGATGGGCCGGCCGGACCGGAAAGGAGAGAAGCTTTCTGCTCCTCATGTCTCTCCTCCTAATCGTCTTTGGATTTGCAGAGCTGGTCCTTTTCGCACAAATGAACCTAGGACGACATAGCCCCCGATCCGTATTGCTTATGCTGCCTTTGTTCGCTTCGCCTCTCCTCTTGATGCTCGGATGGATCGATCTGAGGCCCTTAAGCCAGTACGTCAAAAGGAAATTAGGCAAGACTCCCAAAACCGATTTCGGGCGTTGATAATTCAGAGTCCTGCGGGGACTACATCCCATGCAAACCTTATTATATTACTAATTGTAAATGTACTGCTTACTCAGACCAAGTGTCCCGTTGACAGGTTGTTCAACATAAAGGGGGAGAACGAGTCATGGGGCATTAAGGGGGAGAGTACCATGCCTGAACAAAGGCACCTACGGAGGGCGAGCTATGGCTCCTAGACGAAGGGTTGTGGTAATGATCCCGACCCTTAACGAAGAGGTCAGCATAGGCAAAGTCCTCGACGGCATCCCCTACATGGAACTGAACAACATTGGATTGGATGTTGAGGCTATCGTTGTCGATGGCCATTCCAGGGATAAGACGCAAGAGATAGCCAATACCCGAAAGGCGAAGATCTTCACCCAGAATGGCAAGGGCAAGGGTTTGGCGGTCCGGCAGGCTTTCGACTTGAGCAAGCCAGAGGAGGTTGTCAACCGGGTCTTGAACCTGACAAGCCGAGTGGACTCCGAGCTGCGCACCCTTTCCACCTTCCTCGACTCCGAGTACGTCATCATGCTAGATGGCGACGGTACCTATCCATCTCATCATATCCTCGATTTAGTGGGCGCTTTGGAGACCGGCTACGATGCCGTGATGGGCTCCCGATTCATGGGCGACATCGAGTCTGGAGCAATGACACGCCTTAACCGTGTCGGCAACTTTGTACTATCTGCCATGGCCACTGGCCTTTACTTCCAACGTGTTACCGACCTTTGCACTGGAATGTGGGGATTCCGCACATCTGTACTAAAGGACCTGGTTCTAAGCGCCCGCACCTTCGACCTTGAGGCAGAGCTGTTCGCAGAATGCGCCAAGAATCACCTAAGGATAAAAGAGGTTCCCATAACCTACAAGTGCAGGGACGGTGAGACGAAGCTCGTCCCGATCTCAGCTGGCCTGATGATCGGCCTGAAGCTCCTGGAGCGCCGCATAGAGCTGCCGAACTTCATCAGAGGACACAGCCTAGAAGAAGAAATGGAGCGCCCGTTCGGCGCTGGTTCCCTACGTTGAGGCTGGTGGGCTATTGAAGGTAGCCATCATCACTCCGGAGTTTCTTCCGAATTGGGGTGGAATAGGCACATATGTGTATCATCTAGCAAAATTCATGCCGCCCGAGTTCGAGATCCATGTTATTACCCTGAGCAGAGAGGCCCCTGCGTCAGGTAATTCCGAAAAGGAAGAGAGCCCGGTCGCTCAGGTGCATAGCATCGGCAAGGCGAAGGACCAGGCATTGTACAATGGTCAGTTCCAGATCGACCTGTACCGCAGCATACGCCGGCTGCAACGCACCTATGGGTTCGACCTTCTCCATGCGAACCATGCGCAAATGCCAGACCTCTTGATGAGGCTTCTGGGATCGGACATCCCCACCATGACGACGGTCCATACCACCATCGAGTCGCAAAGGCTGGGCACGCGCAACTCCGGGCTGCCATTACGCTCTCTGGACCGTTCCGAGAAGATGACCTATTTCCTCCTCCCGGTACTGGGGACGGTGGAGAAGGCCTACTTCTCAAAGCACTCCCCGATCATCTTCGTCTCCAGCTTCATTCGCGGCATGTACCAGAACCGATACCCGCTGCCCGCTCATAACGTGGTGATCAATAACGGTGTGGACATTGATACTTTCAAGCCCCGTTCCCGCCAGGAATGTTTGCTCCACTTCCCGCAATTGGAGGGAAAGGAAGATATCGCACTATTCTCAGGGCGCCTGATAGCGCTCAAAGGGATATCGACCTTGATCGACGCCTTTTCGAAATGCGCCAAGGACACCGGCAAGACCCTGGTGTTGGCCGG
Source organism: Methanomassiliicoccaceae archaeon (assembly GCA_003135935.1). Classification (GTDB taxonomy): domain Archaea; phylum Thermoplasmatota; class Thermoplasmata; order Methanomassiliicoccales; family UBA472; genus FEN-33. The sequence goes on along the minus strand of PNBI01000162.1, from coordinate 411 downwards.
GCCGGGGAACCGGGAATTGTGGGAGCTCAGGCTGAAGAGCCATGGGGTCCCAAAGGAATCGTATGTCTTCCTCGGGCCCGTCCCCTATCAGAAGATGCCTTTCCTCTATCCGCTGGCGGACGCCTTCGTCCTGCCGAGCCTCTCCGAAAGCTTCCCGATGACCGTCCTCGAGGCGATGTCGTGCGGCTTGCCAGTGGTAGCCTCACGGGTGGGCGGGATACCAGAGATGGTGACCCACGGGAAGGACGGATTCCTGACCACGCCGGGCGACGTGGACGATCTGGCCTCCGCCCTTCGGCTCATGTCAGGAGAGCGCGACCGAGCCTTGCGGATGGGCATTTGTGCCAGGGAGAAGGTTAGTAGCCGGTTCACCGCTCAAGAGATGGCGTTAAGAACCTCCTTATTCTATAG
>PNBI01000155.1 GCA_003135935.1 Methanomassiliicoccaceae archaeon | reverse complement strand
GAATTATCTGGACTGCCGAGTTGTTGTCCGCATGGGAAAAGAGACCTCAGCATCGCCAACATTATTTTAATCCTTCATCGAATACGACACCTGTGATCGGCAGCATCGATTTCATCTATCACCTCGTTCTCGCTTTCGGCGTCGGCGCTTTGGTAGGCCTGGAGCGCGAGCACCACCGGGGAGATGACGTGGTGATCGCCGGGATCCGGACCTTCCCCTTGGTGTCCGTCCTAGGCTTCATGTTCGCCTATCTTGGCAAGAACGGAGATGCTCTCGGATTGAATTCGAGCGCACTGGGCCTGCCCATCCTGACCTTGATCGGAATTCCAATCGTTTCGACGATGGCCATCGGACTTCTCTACATCCGCTATCAGATGGGCGTCCCGGGACTCACCACCCCGTTCGCTTTGATCCTTACCTACGTGAACGGCGTACTTGTGGGTTACGACCTAATCATCGAAGCGGTCGTCGTTTCAGTGATGCTAACGACGTTGCTCGTGTCAAGAAAGAGGCTGCATGCGTTCGCCGAAGTGCTCGATGATCATGAAATAATCTCGGCGCTGCAGTTCATAGCCGTCGCCTTCATCATCTATCCCTTGACCTTGGAGCTGAATTTCACCGCTCCATTGGACGTTCTGAACCATGGAAAGGCATTGGACATTAGCAATCTATTCTTGATCGTCATCTTCGTATCTTCCATCTCATTTGTTTCTTTCCTATTGATACGATTCCGAGGAGTCAATAAGGGGCTATATTTCTCTGGCTTGCTCGGGGGGCTTGTTAGCTCCGAAGCGACGACCGTCTCCTTGTCGAACCTTGCCAAGCAGAAGCCGGAGCTGGTCGGTGCGGTCACCTCAGGGATCATTCTTGCCATCGCCACCATGTTCATTCGAGACCTAGCGGTATCCTTCGTCGCAGATCCGTCCTTAACAACTGCGATGATACTGGCGGTCCCCTTCTTGGCGCTATTCGGATTGGGATTGCTTCTAGGCATGATATTCAAAGCACCGATCAAGGGACCTGTAGAATTGGAGTTCCGGAACCCATTCGCCCTTGGCCCAGCTTTCAAGTTCGCTGCCGTCTTCATAGTCATATCAGCGCTGAACTTGGTTCTCATCCAAACCGTTGGATCCAACTACTTCTATTTGGCCGCGCTTGGTGGATTGATATCCTCCGCTGCAGTGGTAGCATCGGTGTCGACATTGGCATTCATAGGGAGCGTCAGCCCCTCGATTGCGGCCGAGACCGCTCTCTTCGCGACCGCCATCGCCACTTTGAATAAGCTGGCCTTCTCTGGGTATATCTCGAAGGACGTATCTAGACGAGTCCTTGTACCTACGCTCATCATGGCGATAGCTGCCTTTTCGATGGGAATCGCGCTTATCTTGATCAGAAACGGGCTTTGAGGACCACGATCCCTTCGGTTCGGGTGATATCGATCGACTGCTTGCCTGTTTGGTGATTGGTGCCGCGCATCTTGAGCACCTCAAGGTACTTGCGTCGAGCTCCAGCTTCCTCTGACAGCATGACCAATATTATCCCGTCGACGGCATAAGACACATCGGCCGGATAGAGCTCTCCTGGATTGACCTCGCCTGTAACCAGCGTGGTCGCGTTCCAGTTCTTGAGCCGGTTGAACAGGTCGAACAGGAAGAGACGATAGTCGCCCTTCAACATTCCACCCACGACCGTGATCGGATCGATGACGATGCGCTGCGGCATCACCTCTGCGATCTTCTCTTCCATCGCCGCGAGCAATTGACTAGCATCCATCTCACGCATCATGTTCCCAAGGTCCATGTAGCGGATCTGATCTCCGAAATAGTCCTTGTTGATGAAATCGAACTGCGAAGCATATCGAAGCATCCATTGAGTCGGCTCCGAAAGCGTGGTGAAGTAAAGCCCCTGTTCGCCTTTCTTAGCGCCTTCGCACAGATATTTCAGGCAGAAGGTCGTCTTGCCAGTGCCGGCACTACCAGACAGCAATACCACTGAAGGGAATGGAAATCCGCCCTCAATCATTTCATCCAATCCAGGTATCCCGGTCTGCAATCTTACCAGACCGTCCCGTTTGGGTCGCTCTTCGAACTTGCGTTCTGTCATTTCCTACCCCTTTGCACAATTCACGTCTATTGTCTTTTCTGGCACTGCATCCATGATCTGGTCGGATATTATGTCCTTCATTCTGACTTCCACTTTGCACATCGATCGCGCGGTCTCATAAAGCAATCCTGACTTTTCGCTATCGATCACCAGCGGCACGATCATATTGCCGGAGGAGTGCAATGTCTGAATGAAGTTCTGCAAGAATGTCTGAACGGAGGTAAAACTGTTGTAGGTCAGCAAGGCGGACAAGTTGTCGATGATTGCGAAACCGCTGTTGCTCAAGTTAAGTGATTGACCATTGCAACCTTTGATCCATTCATTCATCGCCATTGGCAATCGGTCGATTCGGAACGGCCCGTCCATGAAGCCGACCTTGGCGTTGGCCACCTTGAAATCGGCGGAGAAACGGCTGATGGCATCGATGTAGATCAGATTCTCAGCTTTGATCTGGTGCATTGAAAGGAGATGGACCATGTATTGATGCGGCCTGTCAACGGAAATGAAGATCCCGGGGAGCCCGCGCTCTTGCGAGAGCCCGCGCAACATCATCAGGTTGACACGAACGAATTGCGTAGATGGAACATCGAAAATAATGGCGCCTTTGAAACCTCGTTTATCGAAGGCGTCTAGAATATCTAGCATCTGCCTTTCATCCTTAGAATTCATTCCAGTTCCTATGAAAAACCATATCATTCGCTTATAATACTATTCGGCCGGTTATCTCATTTGATTCGCATCCATAATCGGTTCGAAACAAGATCATTTTTCAAAGGCGAACTCGCCTTGGCCGACTTGAAAGAGATTGTAAATATGCAGACCCCGTTTCCACGGCAACTGATGTTCGCTGAGGGGGACCTGGTGGGGCTAGCAGGCGTATACGTTTACGTTGGAATAGTCATCCTGCTCGCCGCCAAATGGAGGTTGATCCGGAACGCGAAGATGCATCGCAAATTCATTCATATCATGATAGGCAACATAGTTTTCATCTGGTGGGTTTTCAACACCTCGTATGTGATGGCGTTTCTCGCAGCCGCACCATTCATTCCACTGCTGATCCTCGCTTCACCCCACTCGTCAGTGAAGAAGTTGAAGGAATCCTTCATCGGCAACGCCACCGGTGAGGGACACAATTACGGATTAGTCTACTACGCGATATCCTGGACCTTGTTGGCGTTCTTCCTATTCGACCATCGCATGATTGCCTCGATAGCTATTGTGGCAATGGCCTATGGCGATGGAATGGGCGGGCTAATCGGAAAGCGGTTCGGGAAGCATCGCATCCTCGGCCTTAAGACAATGGAGGGCACGGCAGCGGTCCTCCTGGCAACGACCATCAGCGCTTTCACCGTGATATTGTTCTATCAATACCTTTCGAGCGCGGGACTGCTCTTCACGCCATTGATGCTTCTCGGTACCGCCATTATCATGTCATTGATCATCGGCTGCATCGTGGCTGTCGTAGAGCTCATTACTCCAGGAGCCATTGACAACCTCGTTATCCCGATGAGCGTGGCAGGCATTCTTCTCCTCGTGGGAATGGGATGAACGATGCGCTGGATGATAATAGAGGGCGTCGATGGCTCCGGGAAATCAACCTATGCCCGCTGGATAAGGCAGTATTACGAGTCACGGGGCGAAAAGGTCTTGATACGGATCCATCCGTCGGAGAGGTTTCTTGGCTTGTTGACCCGCAGGACCCTACAGGGTAAGGGGAGGATTATGCGTCTAGTGGCTTCCATCTTCTTCATTGGGGACGTGCTATCATCGTTGCGATTCCTGCGAAAAGACAGGAAGCGCTACGGCACCTTGATCTACGTCCGTTATCTGATGGCCACCGCCTACCTGCCTGAAAGGTACATCGACCTGGGCTACGATTTCTTCGCGAAGATCTTGCCAGTTCCCAGGCGATTATTGCTTGTGGATATAGATCCGGGCGTTGCAATCAGGCGAATTGAGAGCAGGAACGAAACCAAAGAAATGTTCGAAGACTTGGGGAGCCTCGTCAAAATAAGGGGAAAGGTCTTAAAACTGGCTAGCAAAGGCTGGACGGTGATCGAGAATAATGAGGACGCTGACCAAATGCCAGTAGCATTGAAGAGGATCATCGAAGACTGGGATGCCACCTTTCCTTCAACTTAGCATTTTTCACGGCAAGGTACGTTGCTGCAAACGCCACGGCGGCAATAACCATCCCAGACAGGTGGATTGCATCGATCGAGAATGCGATGTAGAGAGGGGTGAAAACCAACGGCGCCATCGAATAGCCAAAGTAGCGGGCGCTGTTGAATATGGATGAGACCGTTCCTTTGCGTTCAGGGACTACCTCAACTGTAAGGGTGAGCAACGATGACCAGACGATCGATGAACCGGCACCCAACACAGCCATCGAACCAAGGTAGGAGAGGAACGAATCCGCTTGTGTGAAAAGGAAGAAGGCGAAGATCATCACTCCGATCCCGATTCCAGCTGCCCAAAGCCTGCCCAAACGGTCGACCATCGTTCCACCGATCGGCGCAACGAACATGCCGGCGATGCCAGCGCCCGCCATGATCGTCCCGATGTTCTGCGGACTGAACGATAGTGGAGCCAACGAGAGAGTGTCGGATATGAAAGATAAGGTGCCCCCATAGCAAAGGAATGTGAGCATACCTGCCAAGGAGAGGTAGATGACCGATCTGTGGCGGAACCCTCCCACGAGGGCAGACCGGAAAGCCCTGATTCCGCCTGGAAGCTTCTTCTCTGTCGTTCCCTTGAACGCAAACAGGAACATGATGTATATCGCAATGGCGAGGAAAGAGACCAGGAAGAAAGTCAGCCTCCAATTGACTAAAGATATGTATCCGGCAATGAAAGGCCCTAGCGCGATGCCGGCCGTCGAAGCCGCTCCGAAGATGCCCATGGCCCGCCCTACCTCTCTCGGCGAGACGATGTCCCCGAGCATTGCGATGAGGGTCGGTTGCACGAAGGCGAAGCCCACTCCTTGAACGAAACGGAAGAGATAGAACGATTCCAGGCTCGGTGAAAGACCTGAGCCAATCCCACCCAAGGCGTAGGTAATGAAGCCGATGGAGAGGACGAACCTCTTGCCAAGCACATCGGAAATGGAACCGGTGAATAGCATGAAGAACGCAAACGGGAGCATGAAGAAGGTGACGGAAATGATGACATCTGGAGCAGAGCTATTGAACGAATCCTTGAGCACGGGCACCAAGGATAGGACGGCGTTACCGGACAACGGTCCGATGAAAGCGCCGCAATAGATCGCCAAACGCCTTAGGTCGACCACATCCCGCTAGCGGATTCCAGATATATTAATCTCAACGAGAAGATGCCGATTGGCCGTTTTCCACCATTTGACTTGGAATGCAGTGGGATTTGGCCAAGCGCAATGCTTGCCGCCTCACCATTGGGAATATATTAATTACAAGAACCATTTGGAGGTCACCCAATCTCAAGGAAGTGGTGTCATGGCAAAGAGAAGACCGGTACGCGACCTAAAGCTTGAAAGCGGAATGACCGCGGACCAGTTGGTCAGGCAGATGAAGGAATCAGGAGGGTTCACTGGCCGGAAGCTTTCCGATGCCGTGGATGTCATCGAATCGATGGAAAATCGCGACTGCACCAAATTCCTCTCTTTTCCGGCCTGCATCATGGCGACTGGTACCAGGGGAGTGATCGTTGAGATGGTGAAACGCAAATTGGTCGACGTCATCATCACCACCTGCGGGACTTTAGACCACGATCTGGCAAGGACTTGGAAGTCCTATTACCATGGCGATTTCTATATGGATGATGCCAAGCTCCATCGTGAGGGCATCAATCGTCTCGGCAACGTGCTTGTGCCCGATTCGTCATACGGGCTGGTTCTGGAAAGGAAGCTCATTCCGATGTTCTACGAAATCCTGAAGGATCGGAAATCGATCTCCACCGCTGAGCTGATCGACGAGGTCGGCGCGCGGATCGATGACGATTCCTCGCTCCTCTATTGGTGCCACCGCAACAAGGTCCCGATTTATGTCCCCGGAATCACCGATGGCTCCTTCGGCAGCCAGCTCTGGATGTATTGGCAGACGCACCGCGACCTGAGGATCGACCTTTTCAGCGACGAACAGGGGCTTTCGGACATTACCTTCGAGTCGAAGGAGACCGGGGCGATCATCATCGGGGGAGGGATCTCCAAGCACCACACCATCTGGTGGAACCAGTTCCGCGGCGGCTTGGATTTCGCAGTATATCTGACGACCGCACTTGAATATGACGGCTCGTTATCGGGTGCCCAGGTGCGAGAAGCGGTGTCCTGGGGCAAGGTAAAGGAGGATGCGGCTCAGGTAACGGTCGAAGGGGATGCCACGGTCACCCTGCCTCTGATAATAGCCAGCGTAATCACCCGCCTTGAGGGCTGAACTTGAAACGGATAGTGGTTATCGAGGGCGATGGAATCGGAGCAGAGGTCGTGCCTCAGGCTGTCCGAGCCCTCCGAGCGGTCGCGCCAGAGATCGAGCTCGTCCCGGCGGAGATGGGGCTGGTATCCAAGAAGAAGACTGGAAATTACCTCCCAGATGCCACAATGGACGCGATCGACGATTCTGATGCCTGCCTCTTCGGCGCGATCACCTCTCCAGAAGGCGACCCAGGTTATCGCTCGCCGATTCTGAGGCTTCGTTGCGAATTGGATCTTTATGCGAACGTGAGGCCTGCCAAGAGGATCGTCCCAGACATAGGCATGGTGGACCTCGACCTGACACTTGTGAGGGAAAATTCCGAAGGTATGTACACTGGGATGGAAAAGGAGCGTGGGGGAGCTGTCATCCTGGAAAGAAAGGTCAGCGACAAAGCCTGTAGGCGAATTTGCCGACATGCTCTCGATCTTTGCGAGAAAGAGCAGATCCGTCGAATCACTTGCGTGCATAAGGCGAATGTCCTACGCAAGTCCGATGGGATGTTCCGAAGGATATTTTATGAGGAGACGGCCGGACGCAACGTGGAAGCTATGGACATGCTGGTGGATACGGTCGCGGCGGCCTTGATCACCAAGCCGCGGGAGTTTGGCTGCATCGTCACTCTGAACCTTTATGGCGATATCCTCTCTGATGAGGCTGCCGCTTTGGTAGGCGGCCTGGGAATGGCGCCGTCGGGCAACATCGGCGACCACTACGCCGTCTTCGAGCCCTGCCATGGATCTGCTCCTGACATTGCGGGAAGGGGCGTCGCGAACCCAATTGCAGCAATTCTCTCCGCGTCCATGTTGCTCAAGTATCTTGGAAAGCAGGAAGGGGCGAGGCTGATTGAGAATGGCATCGAAGAAGCGTTAAGAAACGGCGTCCGTACTCCGGATATCGGCGGCCATCACTCCACCAAGCAGTTCGGTGATGAGCTTGTCTCGATCATCGAAAAAGAATGAGCTACGAGACTCATTAATTATTGATATGACCGTGTTTCGGGATTCGCTTCCAGTCTCGCATTCATCTTCTATTTTGATCTCCATTTCTCGTTCTTGGAGCACAGCGGTAGCACCACTCGCCCGAATGATTCGTTGTAGATCTGCGCAATGCCAGTATATATGGCTGATGCACCGACGATAATGCCCCAATAGCCGGCCATCGTGATCAGGTCAGGGCTACTGTAAGCTTTTCCGAGCGCGAGGATGATGAATAGCAGGGCCAGACTTCCGAACACGAAACCCAGCGCCTTCGAAGAGCGCAGTGCGATGGGGAACAGAGCCAACGTAAATAGGCCCCAAAGAAGTAGATAGGCGGCCATCGAGGTATTGTCGGCGGCTGCTCCCAAGCCCATGGCTGGAAAGAGCACGATCAGCACGAAAGACAACCAAAACGCCCCATATGAGAAGAATGCCAGAGTCCCAAAGCTGTTGCCCTTCTTCCATTCCATCAATCCGACTATTATCTGGGCCAATCCTCCATAAAACACACCCATGGCGAGGATCACCCCACCAAGCGCATAGAATCCCGCGTTATGGATGTTCAGTAGGATAGTTGTCATTCCAAACGCGCACAGGCCCAATGGCGCTGGATTGCCAGTGCGGTCGCGCCATCCCGCTGCCCCTCCCTCGTTCACAGACTCCGACATTGGTTCAATCTCCAGATTATGGAAGATCATTGATGGCCGAGGCCAGGTTACCTATCGGCCTTTCAATTGAAGTAGGTGGACGAGAAACGAAGCTTAATACATTTCCTTCAAAACTGACACTGCGTTGACCGAATTATGAAAACGATCACATTTTTTTCGCTTCCCTCAGCGAAGCCGAATATTAAGTCCAATGGCGATTTTGGACTGCGCGCCGTGCTTCAGAACNNGGCGCGATTCGCACCATTGCCAGCCAGATGTTGGGAGTCGCGCCTCAATCAGAGGATAGATTTATTTTTGGATGAAGCAAGGACTGAAAAACACGCGATTCGATTCCATCAGATTGAATAGTGGTCCAGAGCGACCACGCAGGTATATTGAACGTTATCGACCAGACGTTGCTCTGAAGGTAACGCTCATGGAGCTTCCATTGCTACAACCTGGTCAACAAGAGCCCGGGCGAGTCGCTGTGAGGAGAGGAGTTTTGCTAAGTTCTTCTCGTTGCGTGTCACGGAGACTTTAGGATCCCTTTCCGTCCACGAATCGATGATTTCTGCGGTCATCTCGGGATGGAACTGCGTGCCCAGATAGCAAGGCCCCGCGTAGGCCTGACAAAGATCTTCCGGGCCGCCCCTAACGAGCAGGGACGCCCCTGGGGGCGTCTCGAAGTAGTCCTCGTGCCACTCAAAGACCCACGCCGGACCGGTTGGTGCCCTAACGGCCATCCAGCCATATTCGCGGTGCCGAAGGTGCTTAACTTTGCCTCCCAAAGCGAGCACGATCAGTTCGCCGCCCGCACAGACACCCATGACGGGTTTGCGATTTCGGAGATGCGCCTTGATTACGGCAAGCTCGTCCTCATACCAAGGCATCTCCCGGACGGAACCATCGTAGCCCATCAGGATCAGAAACCGTGCGGATGTCTCCTTGAGGATATCCCCCTTGTGGGCCTGCACAGTTTTAGTAGGGATGCCCTTATCCTGGAACAGCAACTTGAGGTACCCGGAGCCACCCCCCACCTGATGCTCGACAAAGACAGCTGGAGGGGTCACAAGTTTCTACTCCTCTTCCAAAACTTCCTCAAGCAATAGAGCGATACAAACTGTCATATTGGATCCTGCATGCTCTTCTTCGCAATTTCGATATATGCCAGTATTTGTAATTAAGGATGATGTTGTT
>PNBI01000070.1 GCA_003135935.1 Methanomassiliicoccaceae archaeon | reverse complement strand
CGATGTTGATGCCGCAGTGGCAGACGAACACGCCGATCCTAGGGCGCATGCCGAAGACATCCATTTCCGGTGGGAATTGCCTGATGCTGACCAGCTTTCCTCTTTCCGAGGCTATGGTGGCTGTCGCCAGCGCTGCCGCACCGCTCGCCTGCGCCACCGAATCCGGGATGTCCTTCGGAGCGGCGAACGAGCCGCTGACGAACACGCCTGGTCTGGATGTGCTCAGGGGCGAGAAGGCGTCGGTCTGGCAGAATCCGTATTTGTTAAGTTCGAAGCCGAACTTCTTGCTTAACATCTCTCCGTCCGCCGCAGGCTTCATTCCCACCGAGAGCACGACCAGGTCGAACTCCTCGGTATTGGTCTCGTCGCCGATGCTATACCTTAGGGACAGGTTCTTGGTCTCAGGGTCCTCGCCGACCGAGGCCACCCTGCTCCCGCGGTGCATCGTCACTCCATACTCCTTTTCAGCTCGTTCGCGGTAATACTCGAACTCTTTTCCGAAGGCCCTGACATCCATGAAGAAGATAGTGGGCTTCAGCCCTGGCGTGTGCTCGCCAGCGATTATCGCTTCCTTAATGGCGTACATGCAGCAGACCGAAGAGCAGTAGGGGTTGCCCACCTTCTCGTCCCTTGAGCCGACGCATTGGATGAACGCCACTTTCTTAGGGATCTCGCCGTCGGACGGCCTCATCACCGTTCCCAAGTAGGGGCCGGTGGCGCTGAGCATCCTTTCGAACTCAATGGACGTGACTACATTCTTGAACTCACCGTAGCCGTATTCCTTCTTCTGCCTGGCATCGAACTCCTCGAAGCCCGGGCACAGGATGACGGAACCGACCTGGATCTCCACGGCCTCATCCTCCATGTCGTATTCCACCGCCTTGGCAACGCATACCTCGGCGCAGTTGCCGCACCCTATGCAGGTGTCCTTATCGATGCAGAATATCAGAGGGACAGCTTGTGGATATGCCACGTAAATGGCGTTTCGCTTCTTCATCCCTTGATTGTACTCATCCTCCGTCTCGACCGGGCACTTCGCAGCGCATTGCCCGCAGCCAGTGCACTTCTCTTCGTTCACCCTGAGGGTGTTCCTCTTGACCTTTACCACGAAGGTGCCAGATTCGCCAACTACTTCTTCGATCTCGGCGTTAGTGATCAGGTCGATGTTCTGGTGCTTTCCTGCCGCCACTAATTTTGGCGCCATGATGCACATGGAGCAGTCGTTGGTCGGGAAGGTCTTGTCCAGCTGGGCCATCGTTCCCCCGATGCTGGCCTTCTTCTCCACTAGATAGACCTTGAAGCCGGAGTCTCCTAGGTCCAAAGCGGTCTGGACGCCGGTGATGCCTCCGCCGACCACCATCACCGCACCAATCTTTTCCGCCATATCAAGCACCTCCGATCGTTGCTCTGTACCTCGGAGTCGTTCCTTCTATACGATCCAGGGCAAGCATGTTCTTGGCTCTCAGGGCAACCACATATTCCAAAATGCGATCCGTTGGCTGTCCAATCTCCTTCGCCAATTCAATGACCGAGCGAGCTTCTTGACTGCTCAATGTCAGGATGAGGCTCTTCTGGTACTCGTCCTCTATCGCTCTCTCGATCATGAGATCGTATTCCTTCGGGCCGATCACTTCTTCATATACGTTCCCCTTCGCAGTAAGCTTGACCTCTTTGCAGGTCAGGGTCTTCGATCTGAAGTATTTGGCAGCCATCACCGCCGCCCCCAACCTGGTCACTAGCTTCGGATCCTTCAAGACCGGCGAGGGTCCGAGCTCCTTTACCTTCTTGACGAACGAGGTTATCACCTGGGAATACTTCTCGCCCTCCGCGGCCGACACCCACTCCAATCTCAGCCTCTCGGGCTCGACCCCGGTGAGCTTGAGGAGGTCATCGGCGAGCTTCACTCGTCTCTTGGTGAATAGGTTCCCATTGATGTAGTGGCAATCTCCGATGTGACAGCCGCTGACCATCACGCCGTCCGCTCCTTCCTTGAAGAGCTCTAGGACGATATGCGCGCTAATCCGGGTGCTGCACATTACCCTGACGGCCCTGATATTCGTGGGATATTGGTAGCGGCTCACCCCGGCCAGGTCGGCCCCGGCGTAGGAACACCAATTGCACAGGAAGACGACAATCTTAGGTTCGAAATCGCTCATCCCTTCGCCTCCTGCAAGGCAGCCTTGGCCTCAGCAAGCAGTTGCTCGTCCGAGTAGTTGTTCATGAAAATGGCATTCTCAGGGCAGGTGGCACCGCAATTGCCGCAACCCTTGCAGGCGGCAATGGTGACCTCAGCCTTCCCGTGCTCATTCTTTCTGATGGCGGTGAATGGGCATACCTCTATGCAGTTGCCGCAGCCGCTGCAAACCTCACTGTCGACGAAGGCGCTAAGTGCTTCCGGTTGCACGAAGCCACGCGCCAATGGGATTGAAGCCCTGGAAGCTGCCGCGATGCCCTGGGATACCGCTTCCGGTATGTCCGCCGGGCCTTTGCAGGTCCCGCAGACATATATGCCGTCGGTGGCGAAGTCCACCGGTCTGAGCTTGACGTGCGCCTCCAAGAAGAAACCGTCCTGACCGAGGGGCACCTTGAGCATCATCGAGATCTCCTTGGCGTCTGCCTGCGACGTTACCGGGGTCGCAAGGACGATAAGGTCCGGGGTCATCCTCCGTTGCATCTGCAGGGTGTCGTGCCAATAGTCGATCACCAGCTTTCCGCTGTCCACGCTGACCTTGGGAATGTTCTTGGGAGTGTATCGCACCAATCTTACCTTCTTCTCCCTGGCCTTATTGTACATGAGCTCATGGTCTACTCCATAGGCCATGATGTCCCGGTTGAAGATCACGATCTCGAGCTTCGGTCCCTCCGAAGCCCCCCCTTCCTCGCTCTCCTCCGCACCGCCCCTTCTTCCTCTGCGACCATGCCTCCGCTCTCCGCCCTCGGATGGTGTCTCCTTCGGCGCAGCTGCTTCCACCACGGCCCCGGTCCCTTCCAGACCCCGCATGTTCTTGTAATTCTCGGCCAGGTTCATGGCGTTCTTAAGGGAGACATTGCAGCAGATCCTGGAACAATATGACTTGTCCTGGCCTCTCGACCCAACGCATTGGATGAAGGCGACGCTGCTCAGCTTCGGTAATTTCCTCTCCTTCACCAGCTTCTCAAACTCGGTCAGGGTGACGATGTTCGGGCTCTGCCCATAGCCATAGAGGCCCTTGGGAATGTATTCTCTCGTGCCGGTTGCCAGAACGATGACGCCCACCTTATCATTCCGCTCCTGGCCTTTAGTGTCGATGATGATATCGTAGTTGCCGACGAACCCGTCCGCCGAGATGACCTCGGAGTTGAGGAGCACCTCGATGTTGGGATTGCTCCTCACCCGATCTATGATGGTCTTCAATAACGCCCCGGCATCCTCCCTCTCCTGATAGACGGAGCTTAGATTGCGAACGAACCCGCCCAATTCGGACTCTTTCTCCACCAAACGCACCGGGAAGCCCTGATCAGCGATGCTTAGTGCTGCCGACATTCCCGCGACACCGCCCCCGATGACCACGGCGGCAGAGGTCACCCCCACCTTTACCTCATCCTGCGCCTGCAGCAGCCTGGCTCTGGCCACACCCATGCGCAATAGGTCTTTGGCCTTCTCGGTTGCCTTCTCCTTCTCCTTCATGTGTACCCAGGAGCACTGGTCCCGGATGTTCACGAAGGTGAATAGGTACTTGTTCAATCCCGCTTCTTGGCAGGTCCCCTGGAACAAGGGAGCATGGGTCCTTGGGGTGCACGCCGCGACCACAACTCGGTTCAGCTTGTGCTCTTTGATCGATTCCTTTATCGAAGTCAGACCGTCGTCAGCGCATGTATAGAGGTTCCGGGTAGCGAAGACCACATCTGGTAAGGTCTTGACGTATTCCGTGACGGCCGGAACATCGATGAAGCCAGCTATATTCGAACCGCAATGACAAATGAACACCCCGATCCTCTTCTCCTCGTCGCTCATGCGAACACCTTCCTTTGAACCAAGGCCTCCATCGCCTTGGCGGCCGCAGCAGAACCCATGGCTACTGATTCCGGGATATCCATCGGGCCGGCGCAATAGCCAGCTAGATAGACGCCTGGCCGAGACGAGTTTATCGGGTCGAGGGTTCGATTTTGCATCTTAAAGAAATGGAATTCGTCCAGCTCGACGCCCAATTTCTTCGCCAACTCCACATTGCCCTTCGATGGCACCAATGTCGCGGCCAGTACCACCATGTCGAATTCCTTTTGATGGGACTTCCCCGCGACGTCGAATGACACTATAGGGTTGCCTTTCTCGGTCTGGCCTTGGACCGTGGCATCGGAGTTGATGTACTCCACGCCATAGTCCCTTTTGTTCCTCTCCACATATTCGTTGAATCCTTTGGCGCAGGCTCTCATGTCCTTGTAGAAAATGGTGCTCTTGATCCCCTCGATATGTTCCCTGGCCAACATGGATTCTTTCGTGGAATGCATGCAGCAGACCGAGCAGCAATATGGATGACCGGTCCTTGGGTTGCGGGAGCCAACGCATTGAATATAGGCCATCGTCACTGGTTCCTGACCATCGGACCTCCTCTGGATGTGCCCGTGCGTCGGGCCGGCAGCGTTGATGATCCTCTCATACTCCATGGCAGTGAAAACGTTCGGGTATTTCCCGTAGCCATATTCTGTGGAACGGGTCGGGTCCCAGACGTCGAAGCCTGTGGCCACCACAACCGCCGCGACGTTGAATTCCATCTCGACATCCTTCATATCGTAATCGATGGCTTCGCGCTTGCAGACCTTCTTACAGACTCCGCATTTGCCTTCGAGCAGGAACCTGCAGTGCTCCGGGTCGATAATCGCCACCCGGGGTACTGCCTGCATGAAGGCCATATAGATGGCCCTTCTGGTGGTCAAGTTCTGTTCCCAGGCATTGGGCAGCCCCTTGGTGGGACATTTCTCGAGGCATTCTCCGCAGCCGGTGCACTTGTTCTCGTCCACGTACCTCGCCTTCTTCAGGACCTTCGCTTTGAAGTTGCCCTTTGACCCCTCTAGTCCGATCACTTCCGACATCGTCCAGACATTGATATTGGGGTGTCCGTAACAATCGGCCATCTTAGGTGCCAGGATGCAGATCGAACAATCGTTGGTCGGGAAGGTCTTGTCCAACTGGGCCATTTTTCCACCGATGCTTGGTTCCTTCTCTACCAGTTGTACGATCACTCCTTTGTCGGCGAGGTCCAAGGAAGCCTGTATGCCAGCTACACCGCCGCCAATCACCAGTACTGAACTCTCCGCCTTTTCCATCTACGGGCTCCCCTTCAAGTTCTCCGCGATGAAATTACTGAAATCTCTCAACTTGATCTCAGCCTTCTCGAGTTCTGGGGGTTTCTTCTCCATCCTTAGCATGCAATTATAGTGAATGAGGCATTTTGGACAAAAGGTCAGCATTGCGCTGGTGTTGGTGCCCTTTGCCTCCAATAACCTATCCAATTGCATCTTCCTTGAGACCTCGCTGCAACTCACAAAGGCGTTAACGCCACAGCCAATCGCCTTCTCCTTGATGCTCGGCATCTCTACCAGCTCCACCTTCATCGCTTTTAGAATCTCGCGGGGCTGTTCGTAAATGCCCATATGCCTACCGAGCCTGCAGGAATCATGATAAGTCACCTTTGCATTGGTATCTTTGAACTCCAGCTTTCCCTGCTTGATGAGGTCGAGCAGGTATTCCGAGATGTGCTTGACCTCGAAGTCCAAGTCTCCCAAGAAATCTTGATAGTCGACGCTGAAAGTCCGATAGCCCTCGGCGCATGAGAACACCACGGTCTTGGCTCCAGTCGCCTTTATCGTCGCGATATTCTTATGCATCAGCTCCTCGAAAACTGCCTCATTCCCCGACCAGATCAAGTCGTGACCGCAGCAGACCTCGTCATTGCTCACCACTGGCTCGATCCCTGCGGCATTCAGCATCTTCACAACGCTTGCTGGAACCCGCTTGAGCTCTTCCGCCTTGTCTTTGAACAGGACTCCGAGCTGATAGGAGCAGCCAGTAAAGAAATAGACATCTCCCTTGTCCTTTACCTTCAGATCGTCGGTCAACCAGAGCAATCGGTTCTGCTTCTGGCCTTTGCCAGTCAGCCGCTGCATGGTGTGAATCGCGCCCGCCTGAGAGCAAGCTGGGACATTGCCCATGTTCACTGCTTCACTTCTCATCCTTTGGATGAAGCCCGTGAAGTCAACTTCGTAAGGGCACATGTTATTGCAGATTTCGCACGTGACGCAAGACCAGATGTCCTTATCCGCCTTGACCTCCTCTCCCAACCCCGACTGGGCCTTAACCACGATGAGCCTTGGAGCGAAGTTTGGGTCAATCTTCGCAACTGGGCAAAGACTGGTGCACTTTCCGCATTCGGCACAGTCGAACGCTCCCGTGTCCTCGATGATCTTCTCGATCTTGGTCACTGGGTTACCCCCTTCAATGGGCTAGGGCCCAGCTCCCTCAGTTTATCCACAAAATCCTTCATGGTATCAGCGAATTTCCTGCCTTCCGAAGCAGAGATCCACTCCAGCCTCAAGCGTCTCTTATCTATACCCAATACATCCAGGAGTTCGGCCGCCATCGCTATTTTCGCTTCTGCCTTCTCATTTCCTGAGACGTAGTGGCAATCCCCGATATGGCACCCAGCGACGAGCACTCCATCGGCACCGAGTTCAAAAGCCCTCAATATGAATTCCGGTTCTAGTCTGCCGGTGCACATGATCCTGATCACCCTTGCATTGGGAGGATATTGCATTCTGCTCACTCCTGCCAAGTCGGCCCCTGCGTAGGAGCACCAATTGCAGCAGAACGCTACGATCTTCGGATCCCATTCGGTCATTTAGTCGCCTCCTCGAGACAGGTATCGACCATAGCCAGGATCTGCTTGTTTGTAAAGCTCAAACAAGTGATTGCTCCATTGCAGCAGGCTACGGCGCATGCGCCGCAGCCCTTGCACAGAGCAGGATTGATCGTCGATTTGAAGACCCCGGGGGATATCTCTTGCACGACCGCCGCTGCGTATTCGCATACCGCTTCGCATCTCCCGCATCCCCGGCACTTATACTGGTCGACCGTGCTAACATTGGCAATGCTCTCAGTGAAATCCTTCGAGATGATGGTCATGGCCCTTGCGGCAGCGCCGGAAGCCTGGGCGATGGTCTCGTCCA
>PNBI01000044.1 GCA_003135935.1 Methanomassiliicoccaceae archaeon | reverse complement strand
GTAAGATGGAACGGTTCCTCCAGTCCACGTGCAACATGCGGTCTCTATAGGTCTTTAACCGCTCCACAAAGCGCAATAATTGCGTTCGCTCATCTCTGTCCCCATCCATCCTGGAAAGAAGCGGATAGTTCGCTAATAATGATTTCGAGGTGATACTAAAAATTAGTTATAAAAAAGGCCCATCTCCAAAGGAGAGGACCAAAGGTAAACGCCTACTCGAACCGCATTTGTTCGAAGTAGGATTGAATATGCTAACCAAAATCGAAGTCTGGTCTATTACTTTTTCTTGGCCTTTGCCACCGGCTTCTTTGCGACGACCTTCTTTGCGGCTGGCTTTGCTGCTGCTTTCTTGGCTACTGGCTTCTTCGCTGCTACCTTCTTCTTTACACTTGGTGTCATTTTTGTTTGCCCCATGCTATGCTAAGATCACGACGGATTTTAGCATCAGCATACAGACATAGACTTTTCCTGGTCATAATGGTTGCTAAGAAAAAAGTGAAAAAAGCCGTGTGCTGGAGCAAGGGCGATTACACGAAAATCATTTATAGACTTACACCATTGAGCGGCACGATGGAAGAGAACTCATTCCCAAAAAAGGTCAAGCTGGCACTATCCATTCTTCTGATATTTGGAGCTCTGGCGTTCTATTGGGCATGGGGCGTTTTGTACAACAGTTGGAACATTTTCGACGGCTCCAACATGGGCGTTTATTCGATCGTCGTGATCATGCTCGCATTCGGAATCCTCGGACTCTTCCTTGTGAGAGCGAAGAACTGAGCTCGGCATTCCAAGAATTCTTCAGGCGGTTTTTCTCAGCGAATGCGTTTCAGGTGTGAGACGGCAAATGACGGAATTGCTTTAACTCACATCGATCTGGCCGCATAGGCAACAATGTTCGTCTGCTTGCCGCACATGATGCATTCTCCATGGAAATCCTCCGGATTGTAAGGCGTGCCCAAGAGCTTCAGCTCGGTCTTTTCCTCGATCTTATGACCGCAATCCTCGGAGCCGCACCAACCGAATCTCAATATCTTTTTTGGCGGCGCATCGAGCGAGCTTACTGTCTCCACCGAGGTCGCGAGGCGCCTTGCCGCGTTGCTCATCATATCGGCGGAAATCTTGTCCAGCATCGCTCGAGAATCGGTGATTGCATTGCCTCGGAGGAACGTTCCTTTCGAACCGTTGAGCCTGATCGCATAGGATACTTTCCCTTCAGCGATGTCGCGACCCCCGAGCTCGAGCCTGAGTGGTACGCCCTTAATTTCCCAATGGTAGAACTTGCTTCCCGGGCGGTCGTCCCTCTCGTCGAGTGTGACCCTCAGCCCTGCAGCGAGCAGTTCGTCTCGGAGTCTTCGTGCTTCCGCAAGAACTTCCTCCACTTTGCCTTTGGCAAGTATCGGAACAATCACGATCTGCAACGGAGCTACATCCGGAGGGAGGACCAATCCTTTGTCGTCTCCGTGAAATGCCACTATGGACCCTACCAAGCGCTCGCTCATCCCATAGGTGGTCTGATGAACGAACTTCAGCTCTCCATCCACGTCTTCGAACTTGATCTCGAAAGGCTTCGAAAAATTCTGCCGGTAATGATGAATTGAGCCAAGCTGCAGGCTCCTGCCTTCGAGCAAAGGACAGTCGACTCCGACCGTGTAATAGGCACCAGGGAACTTGTCCCAATCGGTGCGCTTCAGCAGCAAGTAGGGAAGGGCGAGATGCTTGTTGAGCCGCTCCAAGATCACGAAGTCCTCCTCGACCTGCTTCTGCGCATCTTCCTCCGTGGTATGACAAGTGTGTGATTCGAAGAAATGGATCTCCCTGACCCGAATGAAGGCCCGGGTCTGCTTCGTCTCGTAGCGGAAGGTGTTCACTATCTGATAGGTCTTGAGCGGGAGGTCGGAATGGGATCGGACCCAGAGCGCGAAAATGGGGTACATCGCGGTCTCCGACGTGGGGCGAAGGCAAAGCGGGATATCGAGCTTGTTGAGTCCGGCATGGGTTACCCAATACACCTCGGAATCGAATCCCTTGATGTGCTCTTTCTCCTTCTTGAACTCCGTCTCCGGGATGAGCAACGGGAAGCAGACCTCGTCGTGGTTCGTCGCATCCAACTCCTGCCGGATGTAGGTGTCGATCTGCCGCATGATCTTCCAGCCATATGGCGTCCAGACGTTCATGCCCTTGATGGGATAGCGCTTGTCGGTGAGCTGTGCCAGCTCTACGACCTCATTGTACCACTCGCTGAAATCATCGGACTTCTTGACTACCATGACAAGCCCCAGCTTCTAATGGGAATATGATTTCCGTCTATTATCCTTTCGAACATGTTTGGGTTCAGGCAACCTCATCATCAAAGAACGATTCGACGGGTCGCTCTCATTCCTGTTCTAGGGACCAGGTGTTGCCCTCATCAAGCGAAACCTCGCCCAGCCATAAGAACGAGTCAAGCTCGATATCCATGAAGCTCCCATTTGCGAATGGAAACAGACTGATCAGAGGACCGCTTTCCAGGAGGTTAAATGCTCCCTTATGTTAGAGCATTTATTGTGTAAAGGTCGACGACGCTTAACTATGGAAGCGAAATCAAATCACCTTAGCGACTTCCTCCGCGACGGAGATCTCCGACACCTCATTCTCTAAGGTGTTGGTGGAGATGACCCGGTCGCAGACTGTCCTCAGCTTGTCCAGCGCGCCCCCGATGAAGAGCCCATGGGTGCAAACCGCGAAGACCTTCTTTGCTCCGAGGCGCTTGAGCTCGTTTGTGGCTGCGAAGATCGTTCCTCCGGTGGATATGATATCGTCCACGATGAGCACGGTCTTGCCCCTGGCATCCAACCTGCTTGGCTGGATCACAACCTCCGAGCCGCTCAGGCGAGTCTTGGTCAGATGGTCGTTGGCGCAGCCGAGCACGTGTGCGACCTCAGCGGCCCGCTGGGAGGCACCCTTGTCTGGGGCTAGCACCAAATCCACATCGTTGTGGGCGAAGAAATTGCCGATAGCCGTCGTCGCGGTGATATCCTTCGCTCCTGGCTTGGTGAACCAACGCAGGATGTCAGGTTTATGCAAGTCTATCGTGAAAAGGCGGTCGGTATCCACGGCCAGATGCTTTAGCATGACCTGTGCGCTCAGCGCCTCACCCGCTTGGAACCTTCTATCTTGCCGTCCGTAACCGAAGTACGGCACAACGGTGGTTATCTTCTCCGCCCCTAGGCCTCTTGCCGCATCCTGGATCAAAAATAGCTCGACCAAGTTCGAATCGGGGTAGGTGTTCTGAACAATCACGATCTCCTTGTCAAGGCTTTCCTCTTCGATGCGAACATATACCTCGCTGTCCGGGAAACGCTTGGTGGTTGCCTGAATGCATACCGTCCCCAGCTTGTTTGCCAGGTCGGTGGCCAGGCTCTTCGACGACGAACCGCAGAGAACCTTCATCTTTGGAGGAATCCCCCTCCCGGTCTTAAATGATTTGGAAGGGCTGGGTCATTAATCGAGAGCGCCCTCATGATCTTGGCGCGCGGTTAGTGAATCTCCACCCCGAGGTTCTTCTTGGGAGAGCGCCCGAAGGCGTTGCAATTCTTTTTGAGCTTCGATGAGAAGTTGATCCTGAAGACAATGCCATTGCAATCGCCCTCGAGGAAATATTGGAGACGGTCGTCACTAACGCGGGGGTTAGGTCGGCGAGAAGAAGATCGCTTGCTTCGTCCCAAGCCCAATTCATCTAATCTTTCCTGAAACGCTGATCGGGCAGGTCGGGCCAATTCGTCGTATTCTTCGAGCAAAAACCTGCAAACATATTAATCCTGCACNNGGGATGGAATGCAAACCGATTCTACAGTGGAAGCTCCAGCGCAAGATAGCGTCTCAATGGAGACCCACGAAGACTCCAAATCACATGCAGTATTAGCGGCAGCCACCAAGCATCCAAAGCACGACGGCCTGCAGCAGGTCGGAATCATCTACGGCAACGTTGGAACGAGCGATTTCCAATTCCGGGTGTTCGGCGACATCGAGACCATGGAGTATATCCAGGTAGAGCATCAGCACGAGGGCTGGGTGCTCGGCAGGGTCTCGGAGATGCAGCGCAAGACCGACCTATCGCTGGAGAAGGCGAAGCGCCTCCAGGAAGGCCAGGACGTCGAGATCGACGAAGAAGTGATCGCTAAGGTGGACGTGGTCGGCTTCCGCGATGACCGTGGGCTATTGCAGGTGCCCCGGACTCCATTCCGCGCCGGCGACAACGTATACAAGGCAACTGGCACCCTCATCAAGGACGTCATCGGGCTAAAGGAGAACATGGAAACCGGGGCTTACCTCGGCCTGCTTTTCGGTCACGACATCAGGGTGGAGGTTGACATCAACTCCATGGTCCAGAAGCATGTCTCGATCCTTGCCAAGACTGGCGGGGGAAAGAGCTTCCTCTGCGGGGACCTGATCGAGGAGCTGATGAAGCATGAGGTAACGACGATGATATTCGACCCTCATGGCGAATATGGAGCGATGCGGGAGAAGGGCTCATCCGCCAAGAGTCACCGCAATTTCAACGTCATCCCTCATGGATATCCGGAGCACATCATCGAGTTTGCCACGGACACCACCATCAACCCCAAGGCGAAATCTCTCAAGTTCACCCTCAGCAACCTCGAGGCCAGGGACATCCTGGAATTGACCAGCCTGAAGAGCGCCAAGAACTATCTGACCTCACTCAGAAAAGCGATCGACTCTATCCGGACGGTCAAGAAGGAGTACTCGCTGAAGGAGATCATCAGCGTGCTGGACTCGGAGGAAGATGGACAGAACGCCGCCCTCATCAATGAGCTCGAGTATCTGAATGAGACCAATATTTTCGCTTCTCAGGGAACGAAGATCGATGACCTAGTGATCAAGGGCAAAGTCACGATCATCAACTTCAAGGGAACGCCACCTGACATCCAAGAACTGGTGGTCAACCGCATCGCCACCGCGCTGTTCGAGCTGCGGAAGGTCGGAAAGATACCGCCGATGATGATGGTTGTGGAGGAGGCGCACAATTACTGTCCGCAGATCGGGCTGGCAGCATCATCCAAGATATTCCGCACCATCGCTTCCGAAGGCCGCAAGTTCGGTCTCGGGCTCACCATCATCAGCCAGAGGGCGGCAAAGATCGACAAGAACGTGCTCTCGCAATGTAACACCCAGATGATCCTCAAGGTGACCAATCCCAACGACCTCAAGGCGATAGCCAATTCCTTGGAAGGGCTCTCGGCCGGAATGGAGGACGAGATCCAGCGGTTGCCGATCGGCGTCGCGCTTATCATCGGTGGGAACATTCAGATGCCTCTGTTCGTGGAAGTGAGACCGAGGGAGAGCCGGCACGGCGGCGAGAGCGTGGAGATCATCCCCTCCAAGAGGGTATGAGATGCAGGACCGCATCGCGGAAGAAAAGATCGACAAGTACCTCGACACGACCAAGCGAGCGCTGGAAAAATTGAAGATCGCCGCCCCGGCTCGTTCCTTCAATCGCAAACTTGCCGAGAACTTTCTTGAAATGGCCCGATCCTATTATGCAGATGCCACTCACTTCAGGCAGAAGGGGGATTTCGTGAATGCCTTCGCCTGCGTCAACTATGCTCATGGCTGGCTCGATGCTGGCGCCCGCCTCGGACTGTTCGACGTGAGCGAGGACGACCGCCTCTTCACCCTGTATGAATGATCAGTCCTCGCTCCATAAAATGATCAAATGAAAAGGTGAAGAAATGGAAAGGAAAGGAAACGGTCTCGACGATCCATTGCCAATGAAATCCCTCTTGGTCGTGTTCTCATATCATCACAATAATACCGAGAAGATCGCTAACGTGTTTGCGAGAGTTCTCGATGCGCAAGTAAGAACACCAATGCAAATCAACCTTGAAGAACTGCAAGAGTACAGCATGATCGGTTTTGGATCAGGGATATATGATGGAAAGCACCATGAAGCTCTGCTTGACCTGGCCAATAGATTGCCGCAGGTGACCAATAAGAAAGCCTTCATTTTTTCAACGAGCGCGATGATAGGAGCTGACAAGATCGCCGAAGACCACTTGTTGCTTCGTGAAAAACTGCGGTCGAAAGGTTACCTGATCGTAGACGAATTTAGTTGCAAGGGCTACAACACAAACAGCTTTTTGAGATATTTTGGAGGCATGAACAAGGGTAGACCTAATGCTGAAGACCTCGAACATGCGGAAGAGTTCGCTCAGAACCTGAAGAAGAACTTAGGTCGCTCATAGAATTCATTCCCGAATAATAGGGATTGACCTGGAGGATAGAAAAGCCATTTTTTTAATGGGGATGAATCAGACTGAAGTGCGCAATTACCAACGCATCTTGCGCCCCATCGTTCCCCAGATGACGCCGGAAACGCCCCCGGCGATGATCAGCGAGACGATGAAAACGGCGATGTTCTGATAGCCGTTGTAGTTCTGCGCGTAGAAGAACAGCCAGATGATGAACCAAGCTAGCCAGCCGATCCAGACTATGGTGGAAACCGCCCCCCTCCAACCGAACCAGCGGTTGTTATGTTGCTGCTTCCACTCCTTCCCTCCTTCCGTCCTGGCGGCCATCCTCAGCCCCCAGCTGGCCCACATGGCAGCCAGGGCTCCGATGACGACGATGATCGACACGATGATGATGGCCAGGTTCTGATAGATGTCGAACCCGCCGGCCCCGAAGAACAGCCAGAGGATGAAGAATGAGAACCATCCCACGCCGAGCATGATGCTGACGGATACCCGCCATCCCATGCCTGGAACCTCCCACGGACCCCTTACGCCTTCCATCTCCAATACATCACCATGATTGAAAGGTCAGAACAAATATATTAATCGGACGAAGTTCGGAAGGCTGCGATCATCCCTCAATCCAGCGCCCAGCCGGTCGACTCCGTGATGCGCGGCCCTCTCCAATCCACCTTGGCCTTGAAGGTCTTGCCGTGCGAGGACAGCACCCTCTCCTGCTCCCTTGCATTACCCACAGCGAAGAGGCTGTTGCCGAGCATGGTCATGCTGGCTGGTCCGAAATCCTCGGCGGCGATCACCGCGGCCTCCACCTCCTTGGTCGCAAGGCCGGTCCGCTTCATGAACTCGCGGGAAAGGCGCATCATATTTGCCAAAGTGGGCGCGATCGCCATCTTCTCCACGCATTCCTTGCCCACCCGGTTCACGGCCAATCGCTTTTTCGCGTCTCCCAATACATCTGACGTTTCCAGGGGATCGCCGACCACGCAAAGG
>PNBI01000062.1 GCA_003135935.1 Methanomassiliicoccaceae archaeon | reverse complement strand
CCGTTGGTGCAGGTGCCGATGAAAACCTGGTCGATCTCCTTGCCTTCCACCTTCTCTATTGGCACAACGTTATCGACGTCCGGGGGGCAAGCGATCTGCGGTGACATCTTGCTGACGTCCTCCTTCAGCACCGCTTCGTACCTCGCATCCGGGTCCGGGTCGACGCCCTTGAAAGCCCGTCTAGCCCTCGTCCTCAGATACTCGATGACCTTGTCGTCGCACCTCATCAGGCCGACCTTGGCGCCCGTCTCAACGGCCAGATTGGAGATGGTCATCCTGGCATCCACGCTTAGAGCGTCGATCGCCTCGCCCACGATCTCCAACGCTTTGTACGTCGCCCCATTAGAGGTGAGCCTCCCGGTCATCCTCAATGCGATGTCCTTGGAATAGACCCCGATCGGCAGCTTCCCGTCGTATTGGAGCTTGATGGTGCTCGGCACCTTGAACCAGGTCTTGCCGGAGATGAGCGCTGCTGCAAGGTCCGTCGAGCCAACCCCAGTGGCGAACGCGTTCAGCGCTCCGTAGGTACAGGTGTGCGAATCCGCTCCGATGATGACGCTTCCCGGTAGCGCGTACCCTTGCTCCGGGACGATGACGTGGCAGACCCCCTCGCCGACGTCGAACATCCTCGCCCCAAACTGCTCCGCGAATGTCCGCATCTCCCGATGGAGATTGGATACTGACTCCATCGGAGAAGGGGCATTGTGGTCGATGACGATGGCATAGCTGCTTGGGTCCTTGAACTTCTTGCCCTGCATGTCCTTGAACGCTCTGATGGTCAGCGGCGTCGTCCCATCCTGGCTCATCATAAAATCTACTGGCGAGACGATGATGTCCCCCTGCTTCACATCCTTGCCTGCGTGCGCCGAAAGTATCTTCTCAGCTATCGTTCCCATTGTATTCGCCTCTATGAGATTATGAGATTCATTTCTTGCGGTCCTGCACTTCCTTCCGATCGCCGCGAGGGTGGACCGACTCCTTCCCGGCCAAGGATGCCTCGGTGCAGTCGAATGGTATCTGCATTTCTACCAGGAATTCTCGAGGCTTCCTCGCCCACGTCGACCTATTCACGCAGATTGTCCGGATATTTACCAAAGTTGCCTTGTGGCGGACAGTGTCTCATTTTGCGCGTTTCAAGATGGACAGTCAACGAACCGACCTTTCTCCTGCTGGGTGGGTGGGCGTTTTCGTGATACAGGACATTCTACTAAAGCATTGCGGACGCCCCTATTTTGTGGTTCGTATGCCAGTCTCATCCCAATTTGAATCTTAGCAGGGCGGCGATTCCACCGATAGCTTCCAGTTTCTTGCCCGCTTCATGGTAATCGCTCACGACCATCACGTTCCCCCTGGCGTCCTCCACCGCCTTCATGAGGCGCTCCATCTGCTTTTCCCGCGCCTTCGTCTCAGATATTATTAGGAATTCCACCGCTCCGGCGTCGACCGCATCCTCGACCTCCCTGGTCCCGTAAGCAACCGGGCCATCCTTGGCGATCTCCTCCAGGACCCGCTCGACCTCCTCCGTTTCCTCCGCCACTCTGGAGCCGCGAAGCACCTCTGCTCCGATCCCTTTCTTCATCAGCTCATGGATGCCGGACATTCCCGCCTGCCCAGTGTGGAAAAGATGCGCCCTGCCGAACAGCTCCGGCGCCTTGTTCTTCCCTTCGGCCAGAAGGGTCTCCTTGGCGAATCCCGGACCAAGGATTATCAGTGGGACGTCAGCAGTGCAAAGTTGCTTCACCTTGTCGATGATCTCATCGTAATAAGTGTCTGCCTCCTTGTGCTCGTATTGCTTGCCGGCAGTATGGGCGTTGATCGTCGCCACGTTCTGGATGCCATACTGCCTCATGATGGCCAGGGTCGCCTCATCGTTCTCCAGAGAAACAAAGACTATGGTCGGGCGCTTCGAGTCCTCTATCGCCCGCTTGATCCGGTCCAGGGTGCTCAGTCGCCAATGCACTTTCACCACTGACAGCACATCCCCCTCTTCCAAGTTCAAGGTATGATGGGAACCGAGGTCCTGCGGCCCTTGCTCGATGACCCCAGTAATGCGCAGCCTCGTCTCGAACTCGTGGAACTCGACCTTCTCCACTCGGATGCCGAGGAAGACGCGCTTCTTCTCCCCACGCTCCGACCGGACCTTGTCGGACTTCACCTCCTCTCGCCGAAACGTGACTGCCAGTACCATATCCCCCGGCTCTATGATGTTGTACAGATGCCAAAGGTCGTCGACGTTGTCGACCTGGAATTTGATCTCCCCGGTGCGGGTGTCCTGATGCAGGAGGCGCATTGACCGATGATTAGCAAGTGCGTATTTCAGGTTTGGTCTACCTTCTTGGCGACTCGGGAACAGGAAATCACTGGTGCCTCGTATCTAAGTACCACGGTGTCTTCGTTCGGACACTTTTTCGTGCTTGTGTTTTTCCGTAGGTGAGAAGGGTTAAGTATCCCCCACCTCTTCCATCGAACCTTAATGGCAAAGTGCTACCTCGTGCTCGAAGACGGAACGATCATGGAGGGCACGGGATTTGGTTTTGATCACACTGCTTATGGAGAGGTGGTCTTCAACACCAGCATGACCGGGTACCAGGAGTCCCTGACCGACCCGTCGTATGCCGGGCAGATTCTCATCATGTCCTACCCGCTCATAGGAAACTACGGCATAAACCACGTAGACTACGAATCCGATAGGGTTCATGTCAGAGGATATGCCGTCCGGGAGCGTTGCGTCGAGCCAAGCAACATGTATGCCGGTGACAAGATCGATTCCTTCCTGAAGAAGCAGAAAGTTTCTGGTATCTCCGAGCTTGACACCCGCGCCTTGATCATCCGCATCAGGGAGAAGGGAACGCCGAGAGGGGCGATATGCTTCGAGGATGACCTCGAGAAGACTCTGAAGAAAGTGCAGACCATGCCCTTCCCCTCCGATTCCAATTTGGTTCACGACGTCTCGACGCGCAAGGTGGTGCGCTTCGAGAGGGAAGGCGCGAAGGAGGTCGTCCTGATCGATTGCGGCACCAAGCAGAACATCGTGCGAGAGTTATGCAAGCGCTTCTCGCTGACCGTTGTGCCATATGACACCACAACCTCCTGGTTCCACGATCACGACCTGGACGGGGTGGTCATCTCCAATGGACCGGGCGATCCCTCCCATCCGGTGATCAAGGACACCGTGATCAAGACCCTGAAGTCGATCAAGGAGGAGTATCCGATAATGGGCATCTGTTTCGGCAACCAGCTCCTCGCACATGCTTTTGGCGGCACGACCTTCAAGCTCAAGTTCGGACACCGAGGAGTCAACCAGCCAGTTAAGTACAAGGGCAGGATCTATATCACTTCCCAGAATCACGGCTACTCCGTTGACCCAGACTCGCTGCCGGCAGACTTGGAGGTCAGCCAGACGAATGTCAACGACGGAACGGTGGAGGGATTGGCCCATAGGGAGCTACCAATCTTCTCTGTCCAGTATCACCCAGAGGCCTCTCCGGGGCCGAAGGACACCTCCTTCCTTTTCGACGATTTCCTCAAAATACTGGAGGCTAAGCGATGACCGATGTCCCGCCCAAGGGGGCCAAGCTCATGGTCATTGGCTCCGGCCCGATCGTCATCGGCCAGGCGGCCGAGTTCGATTTCTCCGGCTCTCAAGCCTGCCGTTCGTTGCGCGAGGAGGGATACCAGACCGTCCTGGTGAATTCCAATCCAGCCACAATTCAGACGGACCTTGCCACCGCTGACAAGGTCTACATCGAACCTTTGGACGTCGAGACAATCACCGAGATTATCACCAAGGAGAGAGTGTATGGCATCCTTTCCGGGATGGGTGGGCAGACTGCCCTTAACCTCTGCTCAGAATTAGCAGACCTAGGCATCCTGGATAAGCTAGGTGTCAGATTGCTGGGCACCCAACCAGAGGCCATCGCGCTGTCCGAGGATCGAGAGCAGTTCAAGCAGACCATGATCAACATCGGTGAACCGGTCCCCAAAAGCAGGTCGGTCCATTCCATCGAGGAGGCGAAGCTGGCGGTCAATGAAATCGGCTCCTATCCGGTCCTGGTCCGACCGGGTTTCACATTGGGTGGAACGGGCGGAGGGATAGCTTACAGCGATGAGGAGCTGGAGGAGATCTGCGGTCGAGGCCTGATCTATTCCAGGATACACCAGGTACTTATCGAGGAGAGCGTGCTCGGTTGGAAGGAGTACGAGTATGAGGTGATGCGCGACAAGAACGACAATTGCGTCATCATCTGCAACATGGAGAACCTGGACCCGATGGGCATTCATACTGGTGAAAGCATCGTTATCGCCCCATCGCAAACGCTGTCCGATGTCGATCACCAGAGGCTGAGGACCGCATCCATCAAAATCATCCGCGCATTAAAGATAGAGGGCGGCTGCAATGTGCAATTCGCCGTCAATCCAGCAACCAGAGAGTACCGCGTCATCGAGGTCAATCCTAGAGTCTCGAGGTCCTCGGCGCTAGCCTCGAAAGCCACCGGATATTCCATCGCCAGGGTGGCTGCGAAGATCGCAGTGGGAAAGACCCTGGACGAAATACCAAACAAGATCACCGGAAAGACGTTCGCAGCTTTCGAGCCGACCTTGGACTACGTGGTTATGAAGATACCGCGTTGGCCTTTCGACAAGTTCCGCATGGTGGATAAGCGCATCGGCACCCAGATGAAGTCTACCGGAGAGGTCATGGCTATCGGCCGGACGGTGGAAGAGTCCATCATGAAGGCGATCCGATCGCTGGAGATAGACAAGATCGACCTTGAGCCGGAGCCGTGGAACGACGAGGAGCTCAAGGAGGAGCTCATCCATGCAACGGACAAGCGACTCTTTGCCATCGCCGAGGCTTTGCGACGGGGGATGAGCGTGGAAGAGCTCGCGAACCTAACCAAGTGGGATTCATTCTTCCTGATCAAGATCGAGAACCTGGTTGATATGGAGCACACTCTCCGCGAGACTGACTCGCTGGACATGAAGCTCTTGCTGAAGGCGAAGCGCATGGGCTTCCCGGATGAGAGCATCGCCGGCTGGATAAAGGTCCCAGAGAAGCATGTGCGAGATACCCGGAAGATCGCTGGCATCCTGCCCACATATAAGATGGTCGACACTTGCGCGGCAGAGTTCGAGGCCGCAACCCCTTACTTCTACTCCACTTATGAGAGCGTTTGCGAGGCCAAGCCGTCAAACAAGCGCAAGATCGTTATCGTCGGCGCTGGCCCGATCCGGATCGGCCAAGGGATCGAGTTCGATTATTGCTGCGTCCACGGGGTCATGGCCTGCCGCGAGGAAGGTGCGGACGCTATTGTTATCAACAACAACCCCGAGACGGTCTCGACCGACTTCGATATCTCCGACCGGCTTTACTTTGAGCCGCTGACGCTCGAGGACGTGATGAACGTGATCGAGAGGGAGGATGCGGACGGGGTAATAGTGCAATATGGGGGACAGACATCAGTCAATCTCGCAGTCCCGCTGGAGAAGGCGCTCGAAGGACATAAGTGCCAGATATTGGGCACCAGCCCAGATATGATAGACATGGCCGAGGACCGGAAACGGTGGAGCACGCTGATGCGTGAGCTGGACATAAAGCAGCCTGAGTCAGGGACCGGTCATTCGGCGAACGAGGTCAAGGCGGTGGCGACCAAGATCGGCTATCCGGTCCTGCTGCGACCGTCCTACGTGCTAGGCGGGAGAGGCATGGAGATCGTTTACAACGAGGAGGAGTTGATGACCTACGTCTCCACCGCCGTGAAGGTCTCCAAAGCCCACCCGGTGCTGGTCGATAAGTACCTCTCCCATGCCATCGAGATCGACGTCGACGTCGTTGCCGACGGCAAGGATGTCTTCATCGGAGGAATCATGGAGCACATCGAGGAGGCGGGGGTCCATTCCGGCGATGCCACCATGGTATTGCCTCCACAGACCGTCTCCAAGGAATTGATGGCGGGCATAGTAGTCATCACGGAGAAGGTGGCTCGGTCCTTGCAGATCAAGGGCTTGATGAACCTGCAATTGGCGATCAAAGACAATGCCATCTTCATGCTTGAGGCCAACCCTCGGGCTTCGCGGACAGTCCCGTTCGTCTCAAAGGCGATTGGGGTGCCATTGGCGAAGGTGGCGACGAAGGTCATGCTCGGCATCTCGCTCGAGAAGCAAGGGTTGATCGGACTAGCGCCTTTCAAGCACGTGGCGGTGAAGGCCTCCGTCTTCCCGTTCCTGAAGCTGCCGGGCGTCGATTCCATCCTCGGACCGGAGATGAGGTCGACGGGCGAGGTGATGGGCATTGACACTGAGTACCCGGCTGCGATGTACAAGGCGCTCAAGGCGGCCGGCCATAAGCTTCCGATGCATGGTAGCGTCTACATGACCATAGCGGACGTCGACAAGCCCTCCATCCTGCCGCTGGCGAAAGAGCTGGCCGAGATGGGTTTCAAGATCTATGCCACCAAGGGAACGTCAACCACGCTACGCGACTCCGGCCTGGAAACGACTACCGTCTACCAGATCAGGGAGAAGCTTCAGCCGGACGCGCTCGGCCTGATGAGGCGGGGCGAGATCAACTTAATTGTCAACACTCCAACGAACAATTCTGGCGCCAGAAGGGATGGCTACATGATGCGCCGCTTGGCGGTGGAGATGGAGATACCGTTCATCACCACGGTCCAGGCGGCGAAGGCGACGGTCGACGCTATTCGACGGGCCAGAGCCGGCAATATCCACCCCAAGGACCTGAAGTCCTATCACGATTCCTGATCCCTTCGAGAAGGCTCACCCACCTTGGCCAAGGAACTCTTCCGTCCGCTCCCTCTTCCGCTTGAAAATACCGGTGGCAATGATGATGCCGACTATGACCAGCGCACCTCCCATTATGGCAGAGGGCGCCGGGAATTCAGAGAAAAGGATTACCGCGAACGTAATGGCGAAAATCGATTCGCCTAGCTGAGAGACGCTTACCACCGGCGCTGGCAGGTATTTCAGGGACCAATTGTAGCAGCCATAGCCCATCAAGGCCGGGACGATGGCCATCGCCAAGAAAACGGCGAAATCGTTCAAGCTGTACGGCCAAAGCGGAACGGTGAACAGCACTGCCACACCCATGAGGAATGTGGCGGAAACGCAGTTGAATATGAACATGAATGCCAGTATGCGCAGTTTCTTGCGCATGATGCGGGTCATCACGATATAAACGGCCATCATGCACGCCCCGAAAACCGCGATCGCATCCCCAGTTAGGTTGGTCGAGCCCACCTCCGAGAGTGAGATCATGGCGATCCCCAGCATGCCAACCACCGCTCCAGTCGCAGTCCACCTGGACCCTTCCCTCAAAGCGAGGTAAGCCAATAATGCGACAATGATCGGATGGGCATTGATGAGCAGGACGGCACTTGCTACCGAGGTCATCTTCACCGCATAGACGAAGCTCAGGAAATGGATGCTGAAGGCGATGGTCGTTCCGACCATCAGCAAGGTGTCCCGCCGACTCATGCGCCGCAAGTCGCTGCGCGCTCCCGCCAATGCGAATGGAGCGATGATCATTGCAGCCAAGAGCATCCTCCAGCCAGCGATTGCCGGAGCGGGGGCATCGCTCAGCCTGATGAGGATTGAAGAGAAGCCGAAGCAAACGACACCGATGAAAAGCACGAGATATGCTTTCCAAGCTCGTGTCTCTGCCAAATCAGCACACTCAATGTATCAGTATACTCTTGACGCCGCGACAGTTCTTGATCTCTGGTATCATCTCGGGAGGGACCGGGGCGCCAGTGATTATGAAAAGCCGTGGCTCGGTGCTCAGGTCCGGATCCCCGACAATGACCTGACGTATCGAAATTCCTGCCTTGNNCCAGTGACGTCGGCCACTATCCCCGTCGTCTGAGCGTTCGTCGGGATGATCTCAATGGCGCTCCATCCCATCACTGGTGCCACGTCCTTAAGCATCGCCGTCGGCCTCAGTTTGCCGAACACGCCGAGGAGCTCTTCGTTGGCCTCGATGGTCTCTACCGTCGCCCTCACGATGCGCCGGTCCACGCCCGCTGCGCGACCGACCGAGCTGTCAGCAAGCTCGATGTCCCCGCAATAGACATTGCCTCCGTGCACTCTGAGACCGTTATCCAGCAGCATCTTCGCCACCTTTCCCTGCGAAGGATACCTACCGAAGTACTTGGACAATGAACTCCACATAATTTGCCGCATAGCTAGGAAAGGTATTAGGGTTTCGGCAAGACCGAGCGGCGACGGACCTCGGCTTTTCGACGGCAGATAGGTCATACTGAGCCTGCTACGAATTCCGTAGCAATTTCGACACTGGATGGTAGGGGAAGAATTTATATGCATGATATACATTGACACGGCTACTAGGTGAAAAGATGCAGCTAGGCAAAAGCGTGCGCATGGAGCGCATCATGGACCGCGGTACGGGGAGGGCAGTGATCGTCCCTATGGACCACGGAATTTCCATGGGCCCGATCACAGGTCTCAGTGACCTGCGGTCCACTACAGAGAAGATATCGCAAGGAGGAGCGACAGCAGTCGTACTTCACAAGGGCTCGGTCCCCTTTGGTCACCGATCTTATGGCCGCGACATCGGCCTCATCGTACATCTTTCGGCCAGCACAACCTTGAGCCCATACCCTAACCACAAGGTTTTGGTGTGCACTGTCGAGGAAGCGCTCAAGTCCGGCGCGGACGCCGTTTCCATCCACATCAACCTGGGCGCGGAGGACGAGCCTGCCATGCTGGCCGATGCAGGCATGGTGTCCCGCAAGTGCCAGGAATGGGGAATGCCGCTCATGATAATGTCCTACCCTAGGGGGAAGGACATGAAGAACGCCTACGACCCCGAAATGATCAAGATCTGCGCCAGAGCCGCATCTGAGCTAGGAGCTGACATCGTCAAGACCAACTACACCGGCGACATCGACTCGTTCCGAGAGCTGACCAGAGGATGCCTCTGCCCGGTGGTCGTTGCCGGAGGTCCAAAGATGGACTCTGACGAGAGGCTGCTGCAAATGGTGAAGGACTCGATCGAGGCCGGAGGAAAAGGCGTATCGATCGGAAGGAACGTCTTCCAGCACAACAATATTGTGGGGATCACCAGGGCGATCGCTGGCGTCGTGCTCGACAACATGGATGTCGAAGAAGCCATGAAGTTCCTGCAGTGATCCGATGAGTTCAACCATGCCAAGGGCAGTTTGGGTCAGGTCGGATCACCTCACTACCTACAATGAAAGGAAGAAGTTGGTCTCCAGCGCACTGGAGTCAGGTTACGTTGAGATCGTGATACGCGAGGAAGACAAAGAGCTCAAGCGTATCGGGCGCTTCGATGCGATCATCCTTCGAGGCAGGGATCTGATTCTTGACGATGAGAAGATAGGCGAACTGGTAGAGATCCGTTCCCCTGGGGACTTGGCCAATGCGGTGGCTCTAAAGGACAAGGTGGAGAGCGTCCTGATCGAAGCAAAGGATTGGAAGGTCATCCCGCTCGAGAACCTTATTGCGGAATTCCAGAGATCGAACACCCGGTTGATCGCTAGCGCGCATACGCCTGAGGAGGCAAGGCTGTTCTTCGAGACGCTGGAGGTCGGGGTGAGCGGCGTGGCATTGACGCCATTGTCCGCCGCGAAGCTCAGGGACTTCCAGAAGATCGCGAGCCAAGAGCTCCCGAGATTGGAGCTTGAGAAGGCAATGGTGACCAAAATAAGCCCTCTGGGGGTCGGTGACCGAGTGTGCCTCGATACCTGCTCTATAATGAAGGTCGGCGAGGGGATGTTGATCGGGTCCCAATCGGCATGCCTGTTCCTAATCAATTCAGAGAGCATGGAGAGCGAGTATGTCGCCGCAAGACCCTTCAGGGTCAATGCTGGCCCGGTCCATGCTTACGTCCTCACGCCCTCTGGCAAAACCCGTTACCTCAGCGAGCTTATGGGCGGGGATGAGGTGATGGCAGTGGACTCGGAGGGTAAATGCCGGAATCTGGTCATCGGCCGTTCCAAGATCGAGCGTCGCCCTCTGCTGCTACTCGAGGTGAAGGTCGAAGAACGAAGATTCAGCACAATCCTCCAGAACGCCGAGACGATCCGCATGTGCACACCCTCTGGCCCGATGTCCATTTCAGACCTGAAGGTAGGGCAGGAAGTGCTGGTCAGGGTCGAGACTGGGGGGAGGCACTTCGGCACGGCAATAGCGGAGACGATAACGGAATTATGACCCGGATCTGCGTTTCCATCATCGAGGACCGGCCAGAGGCAGCTTTGGAGGCTGCCAAGACCGCTGTTGCAAAGGGCGCGGACATGGTAGAGTTCCGCTTCGACATGATGAAAGTCCTGCCCTCCGATGTCAGCTTCTTCAGACGAATCCCGATCCCGAAAATTGCGACTTTGAGGACCGCCAAGCAGGGAGGTGGCTACACTGGCAGCGAGCAGGACCGATTGGCCTTTTTCCAGTCGGCAATAAGAGCTGGCTTCGAGTTCGTAGACCTGGAGCATGACTCCTCGCTCCTAAGCAAACGGGAATCCGACCTCAAAGAAGCGAAGATAATCTGTTCATATCACGACCTTGCAAGAACACCCTCTCCGAATGAGGTGGTCCAAATACTAGTACGGTGCGCGGCGAAGGGCGATATCCCCAAGGCCGCTTTTATGGTCGGCTCGATGACCTCTTTGCTGGACCTGATCGACGCGGCAAGGCTCTTCTCCCTCACGGGCAAGGAGTTCGCGCTCATCGGAATGGGGGAGCTCGGTGAGCTCACCCGGATCTGCGCCTCTGAGCTGGGAGTAGGGTTAACCTACGCCTCACTGGAGCGAGGGAAGGAAGCTGCGCCTGGACAGGTCGATCTTCAGACTATGAAGAAGCTGTCGGGAGAACGGATCGTCACTGGAATAGTTGGGCATCCACTGTCGCACACGCTTTCGCCAGCAATGCACAACGCCGCCTTCGCCACCCTGGGTCTCCCCGGGAGATATGTCGTTCTGCCTACCATGGATAACGAGCTTGAGACATTATTGCAGGTGGCGGTCGAGCTTGACCTGCGAGGCTTCAACGTTACCATACCTCATAAGATCAGCATCATGCCTTTTCTGGACCGCTTGGATGCTTCCGCGGAGAGGATCGGGGCGGTTAACACAGTCCTGATCGAGGACGGGCAATTCATCGGCTTCAATACGGACGTTTACGGGGCGACTATGGCACTGATGTCAGTGGGAGTGGAAGGAAAAGGAACGAGGGCATTGGTGATCGGCGCTGGTGGGGCGTCAAGAGCAGTGGTCAGCGCCCTTTCCGACCTCGGTGCCAAGACGTTCGTCTGCAACCGTACCAAGGAGAAAGCAGAGTCGTTAACGAGGTCGTTCAAGAACGTCCGGAGCATCGAGGTCGCAGATGCCCAAAATGAGGATTTCGATATTGTGATCAACTGCACGCCCTTAGGAATGAAAGGCTTCCCTGACGAACTTCCGATCGGATCGGAGGTCCTCAAATCAGGCCAGGTCGTCATGGACACTATCTACAATCCGCCAAAAACCCGATTCCTGGCCGAAGCGGAGAGGAAAGGCGCAACCATAGTCAACGGGGAGGCGATGCTGGTCCATCAGGGCCTTAAGGCATTCGAGATATTCACCTCCAAGCAGGCGAGCTACGAGGTAATGCTCAACGCGCTGAGGGGTGTGCTATATTGAAAGGTCATGGTCTTTCCCATGGGGCGGCGACGATAGTGAACGCCATCGCCATTGGTAAGGGCGCCGCTTTCGGTGTGGACCTCAGGACCGAGGCTTGGGTTGAGCTCAATGACTCTGGAAAGGTGGATGTCACCATCGAGGGATTCCGAGGGGAGAGCGACGAATTGGCGAAGAGATGCGTCATCAACACCTTGGACCGATTCAATGCTGGTGGTCGAGGTGCATCGGTGAAGACTAGATCACAAATTCCGATCTCGCGCGGCTTGAAGAGTTCCAGCGCCGCCGCGAACTCCGTAGTCCTTGCGACGATCCAAGCATTGGGTGAGGAGCTGGACCCGTTCGAAGCCATCAAGATCGGGACCAAGAGCGCCATGGAAGCGAAGGTCTCGGTCACGGGTGCTTTCGATGACGCTTGCGCCTCACTGCTCGGCGGCATCGTCCTCACTGACAACTTCAAGCGCCAGTTGATCCGACGGGAGAGCATGCCCGCAGGGATGAAGGTCCTGATTCACGTGCCGCAGTTCAGGATCAGGAAGCAAGAGCTCCCGCTACGACGGATCCATTCCCTTTCGAGATTGATCGATGTTGCTTTCGCTGAGGCGATGGCCGGAAGATACGCCGAGGCCATGATGTTGAACTCGTTCTGCTATTCTGCCGCACTGGAGCTTGATACCAAGGTGATGATGGATGCGCTTCAGAAGGGAGCGTTGGCAGCGGGTCTCTCCGGCACAGGGCCCGCGACGGCCATACTCGTCGAGGAAGAGAAGACCGAGGAGCTTCTCTTAGCCCTCGATGGCAAGGACTTCATAGTAGCTGACATCTACAACGGAGACGATTGGAGATCGAAAACATGAAGCTGATCGTCAAACCCTCCATTTTGAATGGGGCGATTCAGTCCTCGCCTTCCAAGAGCTACTCGCATCGAGCGCTAGTCCTCGGGCTGCTGGCCGACGGGCGCTCTAACCTGCAGAACGTACTGCTGAGCGGAGACACTCTCGCCACGTTGGCGGCTATCCAAGCGTTCGGAGCGAAGGCCAACGTCAACGGCGACTCTGTGACAGTGGATGGCGGGAGGCTGACCTGCCCACCGGATGCATTGGACCTGGAAAACTCCGGAACGACCATCAGGATCATGGCGGGCGTCGCCTCCCTCCTCAACTGCACGACGGTGCTAACGGGCGACGAGTCCCTGCGCAGCCGCCCGATGCAGCCCTTGCTGGATGCGCTGAACGAGCTCGGTGTTACCGCCTATTCCACCGGCAAGAACGGCATGGCACCGCTGGTGATCAAAGGCCCGAATAAGGGCTCGAAGACACATATCCGCGGAGACATCAGCTCGCAATTCATCTCTTCCTTGCTCATCTCGTCCGCACTGAAGGAGGTCGACACCGAGATCACCTTGACCAGCCCGTTAAGGTCGCGACCATACGTGGAGATCACCATGGGGATGATGAGGACGTTCGGTGCAAGCGTCGAGATGACCAAAACCGGATTGCACGTCCCGGGGAAGCAGCGCTACAGACCGCAGACTTACAAAGTGCCAGGAGATTACTCCTCGGCCGCGTTCCCATTGGCTGCAGGAGCGCTCACAGAATCCGTAACTGTGGCGGGACTGGACCCGGATGACAAGCAGGGGGACAAGGCCATCCTTGACATATTGGAGGGGTTCGGGGTCAAGGTCAAGCGGGGCAATTCCAGCGCTCGCGCCGAGGCGGCAGAGCTTGAGGGGCAGAGGATCGATCTGGCCAATGCGCCGGACCTCTTCCCTATCGTCGCGGTCCTCGGTTCTCAAGCCAATGGAACAACAGAGATTTTCAACGCGGAGCACGTCCGATTTAAGGAGAGCGACCGGATCCACTCCACCACCGATTTCCTGAATGCGATGGGAGCGAATATCGAAGAGAAGAAGGATGGCTGCACCATCGAGGGGCCGACGCCGCTTGTCGGGACTTCGGTCGACTCATTGAACGATCACCGGATCCTGATGGCGGCAGCGGTAGCTGCGCTTGTGGCCGAAGGTAAGACCACCATCTCGCATGGCGATTGCTACAAGGTGTCGTATCCGTTCTTCGTGGACGACATGAAAGCCTTGGGAGCGGACATGGAGCTGGTGCCATGAACACCATCGGTTTCGCATTAAGACTCACCCTCTTCGGTAGCAGCCATGGACCGGGTGTCGGCAGTGTCCTGGATGGCTGCCCTTCCGGAATTCCGATCACGACTGAGATGGTCCAAAGAGAAGTGGACCTGCGCAAGCCTGCACCCGGTATTGGGACCGCCCGCGCCGAAGAGGACATAGTCCAGGTGCAATCCGGCCTGCTGGAAGGCAAGACCACCGGAGCGCCTATCCAATTCTTCATCGCAAACAAGGATGCCGATTCATCTAAGTATGCAGCGTTCCGAGCGACGCCGCGCCCAGGGCATGCCGACTATCCGGCCCTGGTAAAATACGGGCCGGACCATGATATGCGCGGAGGAGGCCAGTTCTCCGGTCGGATGACCGCCCCCCTGGTCGCGGCGGNNATTGGCAAGGTTGCCGACGACCAAGAGCGGAGCTTCACCGAAGTCAGCCAGAACCGTTTCAAATACTCCACGAGGGCGGTGGATCCTAATGTGGCGTCGCAGATGGAGAAGGAAATCCTGGCCGCCGGTGAGGACGGAGACAGCGTCGGCGGCGTCGTAAGATGCCTGGTGGACGGCCTTCCGGTGGGCGTCGGTGAGCCGTTCTTCGACAGCCTCGATGCTGAGCTGGCCAAGATGATGTTCGCCATCCCGGCGGTCAAGGGAGTGGAGTTCGGGGCAGGCTTCCGTTCCGCGAAGATGCGCGGCTCAGAGCATAACGACCCATTCAGAATCGTCAATGGCCATGTGATGACCGAGACCAATCATGCCGGGGGGATACTGGGAGGATTGAGCGACGGCATGCTGGTCGACCTGAAAGTGGCATTCAAGCCCACGGCTTCGATCGCCAAGAAGCAGAGGACCGTGGACCTAGAGAAGAAGAAGGATGCCACCATCGTGGTCCAGGGAAGGCATGATCCGTGCATCGTCCCTCGGGCAGTGGTGGTGGTGGAGGCGGCCGCGGCCTTGGTCATCGCGGACCTATCCCTAAGAGGTGGATTCTTTGCCAGATAATATCGATGCAGTCAGATGGCGCATAGAGGAAGTTGACAATGAGATCATCAGCCTGATCGGGCAGCGCATGAGATTGGCCAAACAGATGGGGCAACACAAGGTGGATACCAAGAGATCCATCCGTAACCTGAAGGTCGAGGACCAGGTCATTGCTCGCTACGCCTCCAGGGCCAAGGAGTCCGGGGTCTCCGAAGCGATCTCTAGACAGATCGCCATGATGCTAATCCGGGAGAGCGTTGAAGCACAATTGCGCCTCCCCCGGGCCGCCGAACCAAAGAAGATCACCATCGTCGGCGGGAGCGGGAAAATGGGGGCCTGGTTCAGCCGTTTCTTCGCTCAACGGGGGCACGAGATACTGGTAAATGATATCGTCTCCAGCACCGTCTATCCATTCGAAAACAACCTGCGCCGG
Organism: Methanomassiliicoccaceae archaeon; assembly: GCA_003135935.1. GTDB lineage: Archaea > Thermoplasmatota > Thermoplasmata > Methanomassiliicoccales > UBA472 > FEN-33. Next base: position 8,296 of record PNBI01000062.1, on the reverse strand, counting down.
GCCATCAGCAACGCCGACGTGGTGGTGGTCGCGGCCCCGATATCGGATTCGCCGGACATACTCAAGAAGGTCCTGGCCCTCAAGCCCAAGGGCCTGGTCTTCGATCTCTCTTCGGTCAAGGAGCCGGTAGTGCAATTGCTCAGGAATGCGGTGCAAAAGGGGGAGCGGGTATGCTCCGTCCACCCGATGTTCGGACCGGAGGCGGAGACCATGTTGGAACGCAACCTTTTACTGTGCGACTGTGGTTCTCCCGAAGCGGTCGAGGAGACCAAAGAGCTCTTCGCCTGCTCTGGCGCGATCATCACCGTGATGCCGATAGAGAAGCACGATGAACTGATCGCATATGTGCTGGGAATGAGCCACGCCCTGAATATCGCCTTCTTCGAGGCACTGACGGAAAGCGGCCATCCCTTCGGGGAGTTGAAGACCGCAGCATCCACTACCTTCGACCTGCAGGTGGCCAACAGCAGAAGGGTGGCGGCGGAGAATCCAGAGATGTATTACGAGATTCAGCATCTCAATCCACGCAACATCGAAGCGCTGGATGCATTGATCGAGGCGATGAAGCAGGTCCGCGCGGCAGCAAAAAGCAAAGAGAGCGATGATTTCGTTCATATTATGCAGAAAGGGAAGCAATACTTTGGAGGCGAGTGAATGAAGAAGACGCAGGTGGCGGTGCTCGGTGCCACGGGCATTATCGGCCAGAGGTTCGTTCAATTGCTGGAGGATCATCCCTGGTTCGAGATCCAAGGGCTCTACGCATCGGAGCGTTCCGAAGGCAAGCGGTTGGGCGAGGTGAACAAAGTGAAGGACCACATCTTCATGCCCGAGACCATGGACCGCAAGGTTGTCCAGATCGATATCGCCAAGATCGCCAAGAGCTGCAGGATAGCCTTCTCCGGTCTGCCGTCGGAGATCGCCAAGGATTACGAATCACAATTAGCGGAGGCGGGGGTGGCAGTGTTCTCTAACGCTGCATCGCACCGGATGCGCCATGACGTCCCGTTGCTCATCCCCGAGGTCAACCCGGGGCACCTGGAACTTGTCAAGAGGCAGCCGACGTTCGCCAAGGGCGGCTTCATCGTCACCAACGCCAACTGCTCCACCACCGGCCTCGCACCGCCCCTAAAGGCGATGCAGGACGCGTTCGGACTTCAGCAGGTGGTTGTCTCGACCTATCAGGCCGTCTCAGGCGCAGGATATCCTGGCGTCCCATCCCTCGACATCCTTGGGAACGTCGTGCCATACATCAAAGGCGAGGAGGAAAAGATGGAGGCCGAGATCCTGAAGATGCTCGGCACCCTGAAGGCCGGGAAGGTGGCGGACGCCAAGTTCGAGATGCTCGCCTCGTGCGCCCGAGTACCGGTATTGAACGGTCATCTGGAGTCGGTGGTGGTCCGTTGCGTCAAGGAGCCGAGCGTTGAGGACGTGATCAAGGCGATGCGCAGGTTCCGTGCCGAGCCACAGGAGCTAGAGCTACCCACGGCCCCGAAGGAAGCGATCATTATCCGTGATGAACTGGACCGACCTCAGCCGCAGTGGGACGTGAACGCTGGTGAACCAGCTCGAGCGAGGGGGATGGCGGTCACTGTGGGCCGCATAAGGAAGAAGGACAAATACGTCAAGTTCTTCCTCCTGTCGCATAATACCCTCAGGGGCGGTGCGGGCGGCTCAATGCTCAACGCGGAGCTGGCCTATGCCAAGGGAATCTTAAAGTAGAGGAAGGGCATACCGTCCTAACAATCGTTACATATACAGTAGAAGGTGGATTGATGAGAAGGACCGTCGAGGAGATCAATGAGAAGATAAAGAAGGGCGATGCGGTCGTCATGACTGCCGAGGAGGTCATCGGGGTCGTCGATCGCGACGGCATCGACAAGGCCACCAAAGAGGTGGACGTTGTCACGACAGGCACCTTCGGCGCAATGTGCTCCTCTGGGGCTTTCATCAACTTCGGGCATTCCGAGCCTCCGATCAAAATGACCAAGGTCTGGTTGAATGATGTCCCGGCCTATGCTGGACTGGCAGCAGTTGATGCCTATATCGGAGCCACCGAGCCCCGCCAGGATGGTAACATCGAGTATGGTGGGGCGCACGTGATAGAAGACCTCATCTCCAACCGGCCGGTGAGGCTGAGAGCGACTTCCTATGGCACAGACTGCTATCCGCGCAAAGACATCGACACCTACATCTCGCTCAAGACGGTCAACCAGGCGTACATGTTCAACCCTCGCAATGCCTATCAGAATTACGGAGTGGCGACCAATTCTTCGGAACGAACGTTGTTCACTTACATGGGCAAGCTTTTGCCTCATTATGGCAACGCCACATATTCGAGCGCGGGGCAGCTATCCCCGCTGCTGAAGGACCCGAATATGCGCACTATTGGCATCGGGACCAGGATCTTCCTCGGAGGCGCCCAAGGCTACGTGGCCTGGGAAGGGACGCAGTTCAAGACCAACTCGGCCGTCAAGAACGGCGTGCCGGTCTCCGCCTCGCGCACTTTGGCTGTGATAGGGGACCTGAAGCAGATGTCTAGCGAGTTCATCCGAGCCCTCAGCTTCAAGAACTATGGCGTCTCGCTTGCCGTCGGGCTCGGAGTCCCGATTCCGATACTGGACGAGGATGTAATGCGCGCCGCATCGGTCCGCGAGGACCAGATCTTCGCGCCGGTGCTCGATTATGCCGTTCAATCCAGGACGCGAAGGCCGGTCCGCGAGATCAGCTACGCCGAGCTTCGCTCCGGGAGCATCGAGATCAACGGCAAGAAGGTCAAGACCTCTTCATTATCATCCTATGCAAAGGCGAGACAAGTGGCGGAAACTCTGAAAAACCAGATAGCCAAGGGCGAGTTCCTCCTAACCCAAGCGGTGGCAGGCCTTCCCGAGGAGCGGGTACAAGGGCCTTTGGACGTTCATAGCCAGGACGAGGTGCGCTCATGACCGTGAAGAAGTTCCTGCTGACCTTCAATCCGGAGATCGCTGGGGAACCGATCACTTATCGGATGGTCAAGGACTTTGACCTCATGGTGAACATCCTTCGGGCGGAGATCGACGAGCACGGCGGCCGCCTGATGCTCGCCCTGGAGGGGAGCGGGCCACAGATCCAGAAGGCCGTGAGGTATCTGGAGGATTCTGGCGTCAACGTGCAAGAGCTGAAGGAGTTCATACGCAAGGACGATACCCGTTGCACCAACTGCGGCATGTGCATCTCCATCTGCCCCTCCTCCGCCTACCAAATGGACCGGAAGACCTGGAAGGTCCTCTTCCTCAATGAGAAGTGCATCGCCTGCGGGATGTGCATCGATGCCTGCCCGCCGGGAGCCATCAGGCTGAGGACGCAAGACTGAGGACCGGTCCCAATATTATTAAATGCGATTTGCATTAGTGGCAGCCGAGGCAATGAAGCCTCGACCAAAGAGGTCGATTCCGTTGAAGAAGCTGGCGGCTCTCGCGTTCGCATCCCTGATCACAATCTCAGCCCTCGTCATGGCATTCTCCCTGCCTGTGAATGCAATGTCCGAAAGTAACATCCCATTCGCGCACTCGAGCGTTTTCGCGGTGAACAACTCGACCGGCAACGGGACCATAATCCCCGGGAGCGAGAACGGGCTGATCGTCGCCATCGGTGGGATAATCGCCGTCGCCATGTTCCTCATGATCATCCTGCTCAATGTGCTTAGGAAGCGCAAGAAGAAGATGCAGTGATCCAGCTTTCTCCCTTCGAAGCTTGGCCTCCGGTATCACGAAGACTTATTAGGTCTTAGCCAGATTATCGATTCGACCATGCCTGAGAGTAGCTGTCGTCGGTTAGTGAAGCAGCATTTCGAGGTCCACCAGACCGCGGTCACGATGATTGCCGAAGCGGAGTATCTTTCCACCGGCAAAGCGGCAATATTCGAGGCGAGAGAGGTCATCGAGCGCTTCATCGATGCCGACCCGCTCTTCAGAGATACATTGGAGCCGTACCGCGAACCGGCCGACAGCCACCCTCTTATTAGGAGAATGTGTGATGCTGGCCGAGCAGCCGAGGTCGGGCCGATGGCCGCCGTCGCAGGGGCGATCGCCGAGTTTTCAGTCGAGGCCATGCGCGACATGGGATCGGACCACGCGATCGTTGATAACGGCGGAGATATCGCCCTGCTACTGGCTGAGGAGACAAACGTCGGGATTTACACACTGAACCCGAAGTTCCGCGGTCTTGGTCTGCATTGCCATCCCTCGGATGCGATCGTCGGCATATGCACATCATCCGGCCTGATAGGCCCATCGATCTCCTTTGGTAGGGCGGAGTCGGCCACCGTGGTCTCGAAGAATGTGACCTTAGCAGATGCCTGCGCCACTCGGTTAGGCAATCTTATTGCGAGCGATGACCGTCATGTCATCGAGGAAGCTCTGGACGCCGTTACCAGCATCCAGGGAATCGAGGGAGCATTGGTCATAGTGGGGGATTCCATCGGGGTCAAGGGCGTCCTCCCCGATCTTGTTAACGTGCAATTCAGCGAGCGAGAAGTGGCCGGGATCCGTTTCTCCGGACAATGAAAATTCAGGGAACTGGCCCTCCCGCTTCGTCTCGGAATATATAAGTATGCACTTCTCATTGAGGTTCGATTGCTACAGGTGAGCAAGTGACATTGCGATTGGCCGTGCCGAACAAGGGAAGACTGAGCGAAAACTCAGTGGACATCCTGAAACGCGCAGGCCTCGAGATAGAGGATACCGATGACCGCAAGTTGTTCGCTTCGGTGAAGAAACGGGACTTCGCGGTCATGTTCATCCGCGCCCAGGACATCGTGAATTTCGTCAACAAGGGGGCGGTCGACGTCGGAATAACCGGCAAGGATCTCGTGCTCGAGGCGGGATTGGAAGTAAAGACTCTCCACGACCTAAGTTTCGGGCATTGCCGCATCTCAGTAGCCGCACCGGATAACTCCGGGATCAACAAGGTTGAGGATATCAAGGACGGTTCCGTCATTGCCACCTCGTTCCCGAACGTCACTAGGAAGTACTTCGCCAAGCTGGGCAAGAAGATAGAGATAACCACCATCTCAGGTGCTGCCGAGGTAACGCCACATCTCGGGGTTGCGGACCTTATCGTTGACCTGGTCTCTTCTGGCTCAACCCTTAAGGTCAATCATCTCAAGGAGATCGCGGTGATCGCAAAATCCAATGCGGTCATAATCGCCAACGAAAAGGCCTACGAATCGAAGAAAGAAGAAATCGATGAACTGGTAGCGTCTGTAATCAGTGTGGAAAGCGCAGCCAATAAGAAGTACCTAATGGCCGACGTGCCAGTGAGATCATTGGATGAGGTCAAGAAGTTCTTCCCCGGAATCGCCGGCCCTACGGTCATGAACATCATGGGGCGTGAGGACGTAGTTGCTGTCCACGTCGTCATCGATAAGGACAAGGTCTACGACGCCATTGCGAAGCTCAAACGAATGGGGGCAACTGGGATCTTGATTGTACCAATCGATCGCATGGTGCCCTAGGTGGGGAAATGAAGCCTGAATGGCAGCGTTCCACGGTGCGGGACATCCCGCTCTACTATAACCCAAAGGTATCTGGGATAAGGATGGATACGTCCACCAACCCCTTGGGCGCGAACCCAGCGGCAAGGGAAGCGATGATGGAATGCCTGGACCTGGACCTCAACCAATATCCCACTCCCTATTCCGACGGATTAAGGCAAGCGCTCGGGGAGAGATACGATCTTGACATGGACCACTTCGTGGTTGGGAACGGATCGGACGAAGTTCTAGATATCACCTTCAAGAGCTTCCTGGAGCCAGGGGAGACGGTGGTCCTGCCATATCCTTCGTACTCGTTGCACAGCTATTTCGTCAAGATCAACGGTGGCAAAGTCACCCCGGTCGACCTAAGGGAGAATTTTCAGCTGGACATTGACAGGATGAACGCCACCGACGGAAAGATCGTACTTCTGTGCAATCCGAACAACCCTACCTCGAACACGTTCAATAGGAAGGACATCGAGATCATCCTCGAAAGGAAAGATAGGATCGTGGTGGTGGACGAGGCATATGGCGAATACGCCGGGAAGTCGTTCATCCCATATGTCGATAATTATGATAATCTCATCGTGACCAGGACGTTCTCCAAAGCCTACGCTTTGGCGGGGATGCGCATTGGCTATGCCGTTTCCAATAGAGACTTGGCTGGCGTGATGCAACGCATCAAGATACCATATTCCCTGAACCGGGTCTCCGAGATGGTAGCGATAAAGGCACTTCAAAACCAGGAGTTCGTCCACCGGGGAGTGGAGTTAGTGAATGTGGAGCGCAAGCGGCTGGAGAAGGGCTTGGCGGACCTGGGTTTCAAGGTCTTCCCGTCGGAGGCGAACTTCATCCTGTTCAAGAGCCCGATCGATCATTCCAGACTGGTGAGATCGCTTTCTGAGAAAGGCATGATGATACGGGACTTCGGTAACAACCGCAGCCTGGAGGAGTGCGTGCGCACCACCATCGGAACGAGGGAAATGAACGATGCCCTCCTGTCCAAGCTAAGGGAGGTGCTGCACGAATGCCAGTGAAGATGGCCATCGCCGATTATGGAGTGGGGAACCTGCATTCCATCCGGAAGGCCCTGGAGATCTGCGGCGCCGAGCCATACATCGTCGAGGACTTAGAAGAGCTGGTGGAGGCGAAATGCATCATATTCCCTGGCGTGGGCGCCTTCGACAAGACAATGGAGAAACTTCAGCCGATAAAGAGGGCACTTATCAGGAAGCTGGAAGATGCCACGCCTTGCCTGGGGATCTGCATCGGAGCCCAGATACTCTTCGAAGGCAGCGAGGAAGGTAAAACCAAAGGACTGGGCTTCTACCAAGGCGAGGTGATCCGCCTGAAAGCGGACCGAGTCCCTCACATGGGCTGGAACCGAGTGGAGGGGGAAGATAGCATCCTCGAGGGGATCGAATCACCATACTTCTACTTCGCCCATTCATATCATGGGGACCCGTCCGAGGACATCGTGATCGGGAGGACCGACTACTTCGGCCAGATCCCAACGCTTTTCTTGAAGGGCAATACCTACGGAACTCAGTTCCATCCTGAGAAATCATCCGCCTCCGGGCTCAGGTTCTTAAAGAACTTCGTGAGGTTCGCGGAGGCATGGGTTTGATCGTATTGCCAGCGGTAGATATCCTAGACGGCAATGTGGTGCAACTGGTCGGGGGGAAGCCAGGAACGGAGCAGATCGTCCTGCCGAACCCATTGGAAGTGGCCAAGGACTGGGAGCGCATGGGCGCACCGATGATCCACGTCATCGACCTCGACGGGGCGTTGGGAAAGGGAGGCAACCCGAGCACCATCAAGCGGATGCTGGAATCTATCAAGGTCCCAATCCAAGTGGGAGGAGGGATACGTTCCACCGCCATGGTGAACCAATACTTGGAGTGGGGAGCTCAAAGGGTCATCGTAGGCACCAAGGCGATCATGGACATCAATTGGCTGAGGGACATTTGCGCTGACCATCCTCAAAGGGTCATCCTCGCCCTTGACGTGGCCAGGGGAGAAGTCCAGGTCAAAGGCTGGCAGGAATCCTCTCGCATGACACTAGACCAGATATTCTCTGTGATACGTGACCTTCCATTGGCGGCGGTGCTACACACCGATGTGGACGTGGAGGGTCTGGCCCAAGGCATCAACGCACGGGCAGTCAAGAGCTTCGTGGAAAGATGCCCTCATCCGGTCATCGCTTCCGGAGGAATCAAGAACCTCGAGGACGTAAAGGTCTTGGGATCGATCGGGGTTAAGTGGGCAGTGGCTGGGATCGCCCTGTACACCGGCAAGCTCAATCCTGCGGACCTATGGAGGAAACCGAAATGAGCCGAAAGGCGTTCTTGCAGCGGAGAACCAAGGAGACCGATATCGAGGTCAGCATTGAACTGGATGGCAGCGGCAAGGCTCAACTGGACCTTGAGGACCAGTTCCTCACTCATATGCTGGAATCACTTTCCAAATACTCCTCTTTCGACATCAAACTGAAGGCGACCGGGGACAACGAGCACCACTTGATCGAGGATGTGGCGATCGTCCTAGGCATGGCGCTGGACCAGGCGTTGGGTGAAGGTCCGATCGAGCGTATCGCCTTCTCGACCGTCCCGATGGACGATGCCCTGGTGACAGTGGCGATAGACCTGATTGACCGGCCCTATGTTGACATCGATTGCCCCGATCCACTCTACCACCACTTCCTGCGCTCCTTCGCCATGTCCTCGGGCATGACGTTGCATGTGGTCGCCGTCAGAGGCTTCGACCCTCACCATGTGGTAGAGG
>PNBI01000142.1 GCA_003135935.1 Methanomassiliicoccaceae archaeon | reverse complement strand
GCCCAGGTCTCTGCTGCATGTGATCACGAAGCCAGCTTTCCCAATATCAGGATAGCAGTCCGATTTCCCGCACCAGCGCCTATCGCCGCGACAACGATTGTGGATGCAGTGAGAATTGCTGCATGGACCGTGGTCAACACCCATCACTTCACCCCCAGCGCGATGATGATCAGCACGCACATCGCGAGGTAGATCGCCACGAGCGCGACAGCAAAGTACAGCGACGGCTTCATGCGATCATAGGCGGTCTGGACCTGAGGCGAGAGATCGTGGGGATCGTCGTGGCCGATCATATCCGCACCTCCAGGTACTCCAATCCCTTTTTCGTTATGTCGTACGAGTTGGCGTGCCAAGCTCCCCTTGTCGGAAGGTTCGGGCGCTTCCCTACGAGCATCTTGGACGGGTTCGCAGCTATCAGCCCATGCGCCTTCATATGATAGAGGCAGTTCGTGACCACAGACCTCGACATCCCCAACGCCGCCATGATGCCGCGCGTAGTGCGCTCGTAGATGGGGTCCTTAGATTTGTGCGCCTTGAGATGGGTGAGGATGGCGATGGAGTTCTTCATCGGAGCATCCTCCCTGGGAACTTCTCCAATGCGACGTACAGCCCTGGCTGCTCATCACCCTCACAATATGACTTGCCCACTTCGGCGTTGACTATCTGCGAATCGTCCGAGATGAGGATGTTCGTCAGCGCATCGTTCAAAGCGCGAAGGACCTTGTCTAGGTCGGGCTTTACCGTATGCTGATGCCTCCACTTCCTGGGACGGGACTTCGGCAGTTGGAACTTGAAGTCCGCAGCGATGGTGTAGGCGTCCTCGGGCCCGAACTTCCAGTTGACCTTCGCCGCCTCGGCCTGCGCCTCGTGCGCTATCCTCAGCTCCCACTGTTTCAGGTTCTTGTTCGATGAGGTTATGATCGGGCGGCCTTTCACGACGAAGGCGCGGGTGGATCCTTTTGGCTGGGGCTCCCCGCCGACGAAGAATGAGATCGTGTCGGTCAAGGGCTCGCCTCCTTGATCAGCTTGAACCTGATCCAATCGAACCAGATGCCAGGCTCAAGATGCGCTGGCGTGTACATCCTGCAGAAGACGTTGCGCATCTGTAGACCGGTCGCCGGCCTGATACCGTCGATCTTCGCGAGCCAATCAAGTTCTTCCCATTGGTAGTTGATCATTCCCTCGTCGGAGCGGATGACGGCGCCGCGATAGCTGATCAGCGCCGGCATCATCTTGTAGATCTCGGCAAGGACCTTGAACGACCAGGCAGAACGATATGGCACGCCTTTCCAGCCATGCAGCAGCAACTGATCGCCGACCTGTCTCTTCGATCGCTTGCCGATCTTCCTGCCTCGGCTCATTCCTACTTGCGGCCTCAGCGTCGAGTCGCAGATGCCGGCGAGGACGTCCGGGATCTTCTCCTCGTAAGTCAGCGACATGCAGAAGGTCCTAACCATCCGTCGCCACCTCCTCCTTCCTTGCCGCCCGGAGCTCGTACGCATCCGAGAACCCGTGCGCCTTCGCATGGCACGTCTCGTAGAGGATGACGCACTTCCTGATCTCCTTGAGGATCGAGGCTACGCTGTGCGACTCGTGAACGAGGCGAGCGATATTGACCTCCTTCGTCTTCGAGTTGCGGTGATGGAACTGGAGCTTGTCCGGGTCATTGCATCCGCATTCGGCGCATCGGGACTCGGCCTTGTAGGCATCGTACCAGGCGCGGACCGCGCACTTGTAGCGCCAGCGGGACAGTTGACGAGGCGTCATTTACAGCGCCTCCGGTTCAACTATTCGAAGATGCCTTTTTCCTTGAATAGCGAGAAAGAGCTTCGTCGCCTCTTCATCTGGAACATATTTCAGTCTAAGGTCCACTTGCCAGACCGTTGTTCCATTCTTGACCTCCTTGCGGAAGTCGATCAAGACCAGGCCGATATGCGAGATGACGATGTTGTCTGGCATCTACGTCGCCTCCTTCGAGAATAACTTTTGAAGAAGGCCCCAGGTGTCCCCGCCCTCGCGGATGCAACGGAGCACCCGATGAAGGGCGTCCTCATGCGCCTTTGGAGATGCTCCGGTCTCTGTGAAAAGATGGCCTACCATTCTCTTGATATCGTCCAGTTCGTCTTCCGATGCGGACCATCCACTGCAGAATCCCGAGCTCACCCTGCAGCTCCAATTGTAATCGGGCCCGCAGTTCTTGCCCTTGCGGTTCTCTGGCGTCTGATGCTTGGCGCACCAATGCGAATCAGGTTCTGTCTGCTCGGTGCAGCTCAGGACGTGGCACTTCTGGGTCTTGCCTTCTGCCTTCTCTTCGGTAGGTAACTCGGTAGGTAACTCGGTAGCCTCTGGCTCCTTCCTTTCATATGATTTTTCATATGAATCCGCCTTCGGCTTCGCCTCCTTCTCCTCGAGGGCCGCCTGCGCCTTGGCGAGCTTCAGGGAATAGCACTCCTTGTTGATGCAGAACTCGCGGTCGCCTGCGTTCTCGTCCGGATAATGGATGTGGCCGACCGATGGGCATTGGTCGCACTCGGACTTGCCGAAGAACCGCCACCGCTCGCGGAGCTCGGTCGGCGGCTCCTCGAGGTTGAGCGAGCGGTCCGCATGATCATCTCCGATGATGATCCCGCAGATCAGCTTCTTCGCGGTCTCTTCCGTAATCTCCTGCTTGGTCAGCGCTGCCCGCTCCTTGCAGCTGCGAAGGATCTCAATGTAGATGGCCAGGAACGGGTCGAGCTTCTTGATCTCGCCGACCGCGCCTAAGGTCATCATCCCTTCCTTGAGGAACGAGACGATGTCCCTCGGGAGATCTTCGTTGATCAATCCCTCAGAGCAGGCCGGGCCTTCGGGCATCTCGTATCTGCCGATGATCGCGCGGACGTCCTTGAGGGAGAGTTCCTCGTCCTCTGCCCGCTCCAGGACCTCTTCCAGTGTCAGCTGATACCCTTCGTTCTTCGATTGCTGCAACACCTCGATCGCAGCCCCCGGAAATATCCGTCGACGGATAATTGCCTCCTGCAGTTCGGGGGGCGCTTCCGCCAGCTTGAGCCTTTGAGAAATCCACTCCTGGGACTTCCCATATTTCCTTCCAAGTTCGATCTCCGTAAGGCCTGTTTTCTTGCCCTTCTCATAGATCTTGCGGATGCTGTTCGCTTCCTCGATCGGGTTGAGATCTTCCCGACAGACGTTCTCGGCGATCATCGCATCGAGGACCTCGTCGTCGGTCATCTCGCGGACGTCGGCGCGGATGCGCTCCGCCTTGATCATGCGATGCGCACGAAGGCGCCGTTCACCGATGACGAGCTCGTACCCGCTTCCCCTCGGCCGGACGAGGACGGCCTGCTTGAGGCCTATCGCCTTTATGCTGTCGGCGAGGCCTTGCAGCTTCTCTTCGTTGAAGTCCTTCCTCGGGTTCCATCCGTTGAGGATCTTGATCTTCGAGACCTCTATCTCATTCCGGATTTCCGGAGTGGCTTTCTCGATTTCGGGAAGGTTTGAAATTACTGGTTTATCAACCTTCTTCTCTGTGGTGACATTGCCCGAGACGATCGCACGGACCATAGCGGCGCTCCCCTCCGGGATCCTGTGAGCTGCTGCACCGTGTCCGCAGGTCCCGGGACGATTGCCTTCCGGGCAATCCTGCTTGTCAGCATCCCATATCTGGCACCCATCGCATTCCTTGGCGTTCGGGAGACCGGCCGCCTTGACGACCGTCTCCGCCTTCGGCGGCTTGAAGCCGTAGGTGATCTCGAAGGTGACGCCTACCTTGGTGCGGTCCTCCTTGATCTCGATGATCTGCAGGTGATCCTGTGGCGGTCCTATGCGCTTGCCCTTGTGCTCGCCCTGGTACCTCCAGAACTCCGCCTCCGCTTGCTCCTTGGTGTCGATGCCCTTGCCCGAGACCTTGGTATGGATGGGCATCAGGCGACCTCCTTGATGGTGATCTCTTTGACGCCATGCGCCATGAGCCACGCGATCTCGGTCGCCAGTTCCGTCTGGTCAACGATGATGTCGTTGACGTGCGTGTTCAGCTTGTACCGCTTCGCTGGCTTCGGCTCTTCTGTCTTTATGTCAGCCTGTCTTTCTGTCTTTATGTCGGGCTTCGGAGGTTGATGCTTTGCGCAGAACGCCGATCCCGGAATGGCATCCTCCGAGCAGTCCATGCAGTTGCTTGTCCACTCTTTCGATTTCGCTGGCTTCGGTTCGAGGTAGCTCTTGACCTCTTGTTCGGCGACCTTGCGGACTTCGGCCATCGTCTTGGACCCATCATTATCCAGTTTTCCTTCGCAATACTTCTCATGCCTGACAATCCCGCAAATGCTGTACTCCTCTCCACACTTCCGGCACTTCTTCTTCTGGGCGGCAACTTGTTTCATCTTTCCGGACTTGGACCTCGGCTTCGGTTCGGAGTTCTGCTTCGCCTGCAGCTCGGGCTTGGCAGCCTCAGCCTTGGTCTCAGGATGCTCTGCGCCAGGCCTCTTCGGACAATACTTCTCATGCCTCCAGGTTCCCTGAGGTGCGAACTTCTTGCCGCATCCGAACCTGCATTCCTTCACAAAGGATGGGTCTATGCCGGCCTTCTCCCTTTTCTGAGCCTTCCGATTGCGGTAGTCCATCCTGGCGATCGCGCGCTTGACCTCTTCCAGGTCCGCCTTCAGCGTGTTCGCGATCTCCGCGAAGCTATGGTCCTTGTAAAGCTCCCAGACCTTGACGTCGAAGGCCAGCCTATCGCTCGCCGACTTGGCAGGGCCGGCTGCCGGTTTTTCCTCCCTTGATCCGGGAGACTCCTTCCCGATTTCTGGACTGCCCTGGGATTCACCTACTTCTGTCTTCTGTTCGTTCAGGTCCTCATCGGTCTCGTCGTCCTCGGCGTAGTCCTCGGTCTTCGGGACCTCTTCCTTCGGCTCGGGCTTGGCTTCCTTCTGCTGGCTCTTGAGGTAATAGCATGGCCAGCCGCGCCTCGGCTTCTGGATGATCAGGCCGTCGTTGAGCAGGTCCCGGATGTGCGTGTTGACCTCGGTCTGCCCGTCCGGGCCGTTCTTGCCGAGCTCACGGGCGATCGTGAAGGCGCTGATCGGCTCGTCCATGGTCGCCTTCGTCTCGATGATCGAGAGCAGCCTCTCGCGCTCGCTCGCGGTGATCATCGGCGACCGCCCCCGTAGGATCCCTGCGCCTTCGCCGGGATCGGCTTGCCCTTCCTCGACAGCCGGGCCTCGAGACCTCCCGACGGGATGGTGAAGTCACGCCTCAGCGCCTTCGAGAATCTGAGGCGATCGAGCGCGTCCATGAAGCCCATGCGCTTGAAGTCGGGGCACTTCTGGCAGTGACCCATGCATGGGATGTCGTTAGTCAGGCCGAGGGGGGCGCAGCGGTTGATGTACGTCTCGCAGATCTTCTTGTCGGCCTCGCCGCGCTCGCAGAAGTCGCAGCAGTCCTCGTAGACGTTACTGGCCATCTGGCCTCGCCTCCTTGCTCTTTTTCTTGTCCGTTGTCAAATTCTCATCTCCTATCTGAAATAAATGTCATCATGCCAGTCGCGGTTCTTGTCGCGCTTCGGCTGGACCTGGCCGTCCGCCAGCGTGCTCACTGCCTGCAAAACATTCCCGATCTTCCTGGCCGATTGCTCCTCGACCGCCTCGGCGTACTTCTCGACATCGTGGATCTTGGCGTACAGCTGCTCTTCCACCTGGTCGATGTTGAGCCAGAGCCACATTTTGTGGAGGTTCGTCGTCTCTGACTCCAGGGTGCCTTTCGATTGGTCGAACCAGGCATCCTCGGAGACGGCGAAATGGGTCTCCCCGGAGAATGGCCTCGAGGGGCCGAAGCGCCAGTCGCCGTACTTGCTCAGGACGTTCAGGACGCGCTTGTTCCAGTCCTTCCATCCCTCGGGCTCGTAGGCGAGCTCGCCGGCCGACTGCATCACCGAAGGGGGCCAGACATAGAACAGCATCGTGCCCTTCTCGGTGCGCTGGAACTGAACGGTGATCTCGCGGCCGTCGACGAGGATGCGGGACTTGAAGAACTCATTGCCATGCTGAGTATTGTACGGTCCTGCCGGAAAGAGCCGGAACGTGCCATCGTCGGTCGGGAAGGACGAGAGTTCGCCTACGCGGTTGACAAGTGTTATCACGCATCCCTTCGCGTGCGTCCGTGAATGGGATTTTTGCTTTGTGCTGACGCCCTTTCCGTTGCTTTCCGTTCTCTTGCTTTCCTCCGTTAGCCTCGATGCGGCCTCCTCGAAGACCGCCGCCTTAACGCCCCTTTCGTAGAACTGAGGATAGGACTTTCGTTCGCCGCTCTTCTTGATGAATCCGCCCCGTTCCAGTGCATTGACCTGATAAAGGACGGATTGATGTGAGAGATGTTTCCGCTTCGCGATGTCGGCGGCATATGAACCGCCGATGAGCATCTCATAGACCTCACGCCGGAGGCGCGTGATCTTCATGC
>PNBI01000151.1 GCA_003135935.1 Methanomassiliicoccaceae archaeon | reverse complement strand
ATTAATAATAATGAACGTTGTCAATGGTTTCAATATTGCTTTAATCCCTTCTGATTTATGGCCATCGTTTTGATCATAATTCGAACCAGTCTAATGAAGAGGATGCTCAAAGTGTATAGTAGATATGTCCCTGCTTTCTAATTGTCTCGCATTTGAAGCATCTTCCGATGTCGACTACGACACCAATCGGTTCAAGTAATGGGTCAAGATCCATATCCCTAAATTCTTCGTGAGCCACGGTAGCTATTATGCAGTCCACTTTTCTATCTTTGGGCAATGGTTCGCACCCCAATTTTCTAATTGTTTCCTCGCTTAACATTGGGTCATAGCCATAGATTGCTGGCTTAAACTCCTGGAGACTTCTGATGACCTCTCTGGCTGGTGTTTCTCGAATGTCTGAGACTTGTGCTTTATAAGTCAGGCCCAGGATAAGGACACTTGAGTTACGTATGACTCTTCCAGATTCGTTCAGGCCTCTAACTGCTAGGTCGACAACATGCTGAGGCATGTAATCATTTATTGCTCGACCCGCGAGAATCACTCTCGGGTGGTAGCCAAGCTCTTTAGCTTTGAAGACGAGATAGTACGGATCAACTGGAATACAATGCCCACCGACCATACCAGGTTCATAACGTATAAAATTCCACTTGGTTGCGGCTGCGTCGAGCACTTCTTTGCTATCCAATCCCATCTTCTGTAGGATGATGCTCAGTTCGTTCACCAGGGCGATATTCAAATCTCTTTGGACATTCTCTATCACCTTCGCCGCCTCAGCAATCCTTATCGAGCTCACTCGGTACGTGCTTGTTACATGACCATAGACCCTTTCCAGTCTCGATGTCGTTTCCTCATCCATTCCTGCCACGATCTTCTTGATTTTGCTCAATCCATGTTCATCGTCACCTGGGTTCACTCTCTCTGGCGAATAGCCCACCTTGAAATCAATGCCACACTTCATGCCCGAAAGTTCTTCTAAAAGCGGGACCAGATATTCTTCAGTCAGTCCGGGATATACTGTTGATTCCAGGACTACGGTTGCTCCCTTCATGAGGTTCGTCCCAATTGCTAGAGCCGCCATTCTTATCGGATTTAGATCTGGTTCCTTCGTCCTAGTTACAGGCGTTGGCACGCAGATGATGTCCATATCTGCTTCACGAATCAATCTGGCATCAGAGGTCAGTCTAATCGTTGATTGCTCACTTGCGAGCCGGTCCAACCTTAATTGATCATTATCTAATCCAATTACATCGTAGTGATCGGCCAAAGCCTTGGCCAAAGGATAACCCACATACCCTAGACCGATCACACATATGGAATGGACATCATCCGGCTTCATCGCTGCTTTCCGAACCATTCTACCAACTCCTTCAAGCCGTCCTTGATGTTGTATTGTGGCTGATATCCAAACTCTCTGTTCGCCTTGCTAATGTCGGCAAGGGAATCATTTACATCCCCGGCTCTTGCCTCGGAATACATTAATGCCGGTTCCATTCCGACAATGTCGCCGATTAGGCTTGCAAGATCCTTTATGGAAATCGCAGTCCCGGAACCAACATTGAAGATCCCGCTTACCCTGGGATCAAGTGCGCGCGAGTTTGCTTGAACTACATCCTTGACATAGGTGAAATCACGAGTTTGGGCCCCTGTCCCGTAGACAGCAAGCGGACGCCCACTGAGTGCCATCGTTATGAAACGAGGCACGACTGCTGCATATTCTGAATTTGGGTCCTGCGTTGGTCCATAAACGTTAAAGTACCGAAGACCCACATTACACATTCCATAAATTCTATTGAAAATCATGCAGTATTGCTCACAGGTGAATTTCGAAGCGGCATAAATTGATTTTGGGTTTGCCACCATATCCTCTCGCTTTGGAAGTGTCGGGGTGTCACCATACACGGAGGATGACGAGGCAAGAATCACTTTCTTGATACCAGCATTCTTTGCCGCAATAAGGACTTCCAGTGTGCCAGAGATATTAACCATATTTGTCAGACGTGGGTCATTTATTGACCTTTGCACCGAAGGGATCGCAGCTTCGTGAAGAATGGCATCGACCCCCTTCATCTCCTTTGACAGAAGGTTTGCATCGAGGATGCTTCCCTTGACAAAGCGAAAGTGTCGGCTGCCAAGCAAATCAGAGATGTTTCTCTCACTGCTCAAAGAGAGGTCATCGAGTGCTATCACGTCGTTTCCTTTATCAACGAGTTCGTGGCATAGATTCGATCCAATAAATCCTGCACCTCCGGTCACCAGGATGATTTTCCTACTCATCGTCCATGCTCATTGGCCGTTGCCTAAATAAATGTCATGTCGCAATTCTCGATAGCTGAGCACTAGATTTCATCAATCAAATAAAAAAGGTTCAACTGAAAACGTAGATGAGTGGTCCGAATCGATAATGAGTGGGATTGCGGTCAAATGACCCCCAGATCGCCATGATTTTCTATGCACCTCATAAGGCGCATGGTTGCCAAAAAGTTAAGAAAATCAATATTAATTCAGCTCCTGAACTGATTCCGATCAAGCTAGGATTAAAGAGGGGCATCGACCTTCAGGAGGCGGCAAGCTATCATGTACTGTCCTTATTGCGGATTGCAGAGCCCTGATGACGTCTCGTTCTGCGGACATTGCGGGGCGCCGCTGAGGGTCATCCCTCAATCGAAGGGCTATATACCGATAACGGCGCATCATCCCGATCAGCATCCGGAACAGTACCAAGGTTCCACCCGACCCCAAGAGGATCACAATCAGTACCGACCGCCTACCAACCCCACGGGCCGCGGACCCATTCCAAAGGGACTGACTAGAACGAGGGGCTTACTGACCATCGCGGCCGTTCTCATCATCTTCTTCGTGGTCATCCTTGCAGTGGCCCTGATCGGGTCGTACCTGCTTGGGCCGTCCAACAACGGCAACAGCAACGACATCCCGGGCATCGCGAACGGGCAGTACCTCCGATACAGTGCGACGATCACGACGTCCGCCCATGATTTCACGGGCACGATGAGGATCGACATATCTAACGTCACAGCGAACAATTTCACGATGACGTACACCTACACGATCAATGGTGTCAACCAGGTCACTAAACAGCTGGAGAACTACTCGGGGAACGATTGGAGCACGGCCTCGTTCAGCGATGCGAACTCATCGGATAACACCTCGATGACATTGGTCGGTCAAGAGCAGATCTCGACCGTTTACGGGAACGAGATGACGGACCACTATACGGCGAACTATTCTGGGTACACCTACGACACTTGGTCCGGAACCACCAACGGTTGCCCCTATAAGTTGAAGTTCTCTTACTCGGACGGAATGATTGTGACCTGCGTGCTGCAGGACACGAACATCAAGGACTTCAAGGCGTGATGTAAGAGAACTAAATGGGAGGATCTTCATTTTAGCCGCTGATTTGCTCGATTAGGTTTGGAATTGAACCGNNTTTCAATCTGGATTGGTTCTTGAAGGAGCATTCATTTTTTTAAAATTGAATCCTGATCAGCAACTTTGAATGCCCTTTCCTGTTCAACTCTTTAGGGTCAAATCTTCGGTTCTATCCAACTCCTTATGGCTCTTTGATTTTCTCATAGATGCGCTTCATCGCTTGTTTCTTATCTGATTCGTCGGGCGGATAGAGCTGATCGAGCGATGATAGGTCATGCCTTGGTATTTGTCGCTCTATGATCTGCGTAGCATCTGTCTCTTGGCCATACTTGAATGTCCCGAAGATTCCGGATTGCTTGATGATTTCTACTGCGAGTTTCAACCTATCCTGGTTCTCTGGATCGTCAAGGCTTCGTTCTACTACTTCGATGGCATGGGGGAGCATAGAGCGGATCCTATGCGCACTATAGCCCCACACTTCCTGTCTGCGCCTTCCTAGCTCGGCGATAAATTGCGGGTGGTACAAGCGCCATTTGGTTATTGTCTGTCTAGCAACGCCGATTTTTTCCGCCACTTCCCTATCGGAGATTCCAGTTATTAGAAGGTCTATGGCATTCAGCTGTTCCACAGTTAGGGTCGTGATCTGGATCTTAATCTGTTCATCTTTTATGAGTTGCTTCTCGTATTCCGCTTTTTTAGCTGCTTCTTTTTCATTTCTAGTTGGTTTTTCCTTCACGATCTCAATCTTATTCTCTTGTGGCACTTCAATCGGCGCTGAGTTTGCTTCCAGTTCTGTCATTTGTTTCGCCTCCTCCTCATTTATTATATGGTTCCGTAA
>PNBI01000145.1:1946-8633 GCA_003135935.1 Methanomassiliicoccaceae archaeon | reverse complement strand
ATTGGCCGCTACACTACGGGAGCGTGTAGTGGGCACAATAAGGCGACCGTTATTAAATCTTTCGCGCTTCTCGATCTGACAATGGCATGAGAAGAAATATCTGGACAATGAGTCATCTTCCTTTGCCGATGACGGACATCGTCCTTCGTTACAACAAAGGTGCCTTCCTGCCGCCCCTTATACTACTTCTCGTTGGCATGATCTTTCTGAACCTTTTCGTCTCGTTGAGCTTCGGCTTCGACGTCCTTTCGGCATTATTGGCAGCCCTTGCCTCCGCCGGCTTGGTGATTACGGTGGGAGTTTCACCGATAATGACGAACCACTCTCTTACCGAGAACGACCTGGTGCTCCGCCAAGGCTGGCTCTTCCGCTCTTTCATTCCCAGAGACGAGATCCGGTCTATCAGCGTCCTGGACAGGGGGCCGCAGCGCACCGGGGTCTTCTTCGATTTCAAGGGCACTTCGGTTTATGTTACGACCCAGAGATTTGGACTCATCCGCCTCACGCTCAAGCACCCGCGCCGCTTCAACTGGGCTTTGGGAAAGAAGACGGACCAGGTGGTCTTCGATACGCTGGATCAGAGGNNGATCTTGGGGATCAGCGGCATCTTGCGCTTGTGAATCGAGCCGAAGTGCATCTTCCACACTCTCTCCACCTTCTCTTCCGATATCAGGTTGCGGCGGGCGATGTCTTCCAGTTCCATGCCCCTCTCGATCCCCAACAGGACGGCATCGAGCTCGTCATAGGATATGCCCAACTCCCCCTCGTCGGTCTGCCCCTCCCATAGGCAGGCGGATGGCACCTTATTAATGAACTTCTCCGGGACACCAATCTTTCGAGCCAGTTGCCTGACCTCGGTCTTATACAGATCTCCGATCGGGTTGAAGTCCGATCCACCGTCCCCGAACTTAGTGAAGTAACCCACCAGCAGCTCGCTCTTGTTGCTCGTGCCCATGACCAGTCGGTTAGTCATTTTTGCCTCGTCGTAGAGAATGGTCATGCGGCATCGTGCCATGCAGTTGCCGAGAAGCCCTCTGTCCCCTTTGAGCTCCGGAAGAATCGACAGGAAACCTTCGACGGCCGGCTCGATGCTGATCACCTTGTGCTTCATTCCGAACTTGAGGGCGAGTTCCTCGGCGTCCTTCCTGTCCTCGACGCTTGACTTGGCGGAGGGCATGAAGATGGTGAGCACCTTCTCCGCACCGATGGCACTGGCGCAAAGGACCGAGACCACAGCGGAATCGATTCCACCGCTCAATCCTATCACAACGCCCGAGGCGCCGCTCTCCTCCACTTTCTGACGGATGAAATCCTTGATGACCGCCTCGGTCATTTCATGCAGCTGGGGACGCATACGGCAGTGTATGCGATTCCCTCCCTTATCGTTTTTCGCGCGTGATTCTAAATATCACCGCCGCGAATCCCATCGGCAGCAGCTATGACAAGAATCGCGCTCGCTCAGACCAATTGCGTCCTTGGTGACAAGGTCGGGAACCTCCGCCGCATGGAAGCTTGCTTGGACAAAGCCGAAGCGGACATCTACGTCTTCGCGGAACTCTTCCTTACTGGATACATGTGTCGGGACCAGCTTTTCAAGCTGGCGGAGCACATCGACGGGCGATCTGTTACCCGGGTGGCAGGCATGGCGGAGGAGCGCGAATGCGCCATAGTATTCGGCATGCCGACCTGGAACGATGATATCCGCGGACTGATGCATAACTCATCCGTGGCGGTGGATCCGGACGGAAACGTGCAGGTCTACGACAAGGTCAATCTGGCGACCTTCGGCCCGTTCGAAGAGCAGCTCTACTTTGCCCCTGGGGCAAGTCCAGCTATGTTCGAGCTGTTCGGGCGCAAGTACGGGGCGTGCATCTGCTATGACCTGTTCTTCCCCGAGCTGACAAAGGCATATGCGCTGGCTGGCGCTGATGCGGTCCTCTGCATCTCGGCTTCGCCGCAAACGTCAAGGGAGCATTTCGAAAGGATCCTGCCCGCTCGGGCAACCGAGAACACCATGTATGCACTGTACACCAACCAGGTCGGTACTCAATTGAACATGGTATTCTTCGGAGGCGCCCAAGCCTACGGACCGAGGGGGAACCTGGTGACAAAGGCGAAATACTTTGAGGACGACGTTGTCATAGTTGAAGTGGACCAGAACGAGCTAGAGATTGCGCGACGAGGCCGGCCGACCATCAAAGACACCTTAAGCCGGCCGGACTTCTGACAGCTAGAAAACCTTTAATTGGCAAAAGGGGTATGGCCGCCGTCAAGCCGAGGTGGCCCAGACCGGTAAGGCGCAAGCCTGGAACATTTTCTGTGAATCCAGCAAGCTTGTGTCCGCAAGGACTCGGGAGTTCAAATCTCCCCCTCGGCGCTCCCTGTTCCCTTTTCATTTGGCGCTTCAACGGAGACCGATCATGGCACCGAACTTGGTGTAGACCTCTTTGACCAATTCCCCAGCCTTCGGGTTGGTCCAATCGTGCATCCATTCCGACACCAGGGTCTCCGTAGTGATCGGGACCACTCCGGCCTGTATCATCCTCTTCACCTCGAACTCATGTGCTTCTGGTGTCGAGTCACCAGCGGCATCGATCAGCCCGTAAACCTCATAGCCTTCTCTCAGGGCGTGCAGGGCGGTGAAGCCAAAGCACATGCTGGTCCAGAGGCCGGACAGCACCAGCTTCTTCCGTCCTGATTTCACGAAGTCGTTCCACGTCGCCGGGTCCTCGAAAGCATCGAAACTTGGAACGGGGCGGGCATGGACCTCTTGCTTCGGGAACAGCTCTGAGATCTCCGGGAAGAATTCCCCATTCTGCTTGGGGTTGATAGACGACAGGACGACGGGAATTCCGAGGATGCTCGCGGCCTTTGCTGCGCATAAAGTCGCTTTCTTGATGGCGACCTTGTCCCCTGAGGCTATGCTCCTAATCATCGATGGCTGATAATCGACCAGCAGAAGAACGCTGTTCTTGTGTGTCAATAATTCCAGAGAGCCTTTTGTCATTTCGCTCATTCCAATTTCACCTCAATGAATGTGGCATGAATTTCAGTCGAGCATCGGGTATAACAATCTAGCGCAAAGCTTGACTCATTTCTCTGGTGGCCTCAGCCTCCCCACGCCACCATCAAATACAGGAGCGATGAAGAAAGGATTGAAAGGACCGACAACACACCCATGATGACCACGAAGCACCATGCAATGGAGTGCTGCCTCCTCCTAGTCTGGGGAAAGAACTGCTCATCAAAATGGAAACCGCACTGTTTGCAATTGAGCGCCCCATCTTCCAGCATCGTTCCGCATCTGGGGCAATACATGGTCTGTCACTAAATGCATCGGTGGACAAGACGATAAACGTTATCGCGAGCTGACAGAACCAGATTAGGCAGGACCGATCGGAAAGCACGCAAAGGATATTGAGCGGCATCGACATGCTGTTTCAGGTGGTATTCTGCGCTGCCCGAGTTGCGACTGGGAAGGGGATAAGAAGGATGCCGATGCCAGGGAGGGCGGGCTTCTCTTTTACGACATTCTATTCAAGGATCAGTTCAAGATCGAGGTGACGAGGACGAATTACCATTGCCCCAAATGCGGAACTATGATAGAATCTAGACGGGTTATTCCCGGCATGCCTGAGGATATGACGCCGCAATGAGGAGGCAGATGGACGAATTGCCAGGAGTGCGGTTGGGAAGGCGTCGAGGGCGAGCTGGTGGATCGCGAGGGGGATCGACGCTTAACGAACGGACCCTTGCCCTAATCTTCTTAATGAATGTGACCCGGACCGGCCAGCGCCGTCCCAAATGTGGCCATTTCCTTCAGAGCTGCCGCAACCAATTCAGGAGACCGCAACTGCCGGACTACCCTTGATAGCGCTCGGGCGACCTGAATTATATATCCACGCGCATATTGTCATTATTCGCTTTGCGCGGTCGTTTGGCCCGCACTATGAAGGGAATGAGATGAGGGTTCACGCGGATCTGCGGTTGAAGGATGTACCCGGTCAGCTAGTGAGAGCCTTGGAGCCGATCTCGGCCAATGATGGCAACATCGTCGGGGTGGTGCACCATCATGAGGCTGTTACCGCAGGGAGGATCACCGTAAATGTAACGTTCGAGGTGAGCTCCCAGAAATCGCTCGAACACATATTGGATGAATGGAAGAAGGGCGAGGTCGACGTTGCCCGGCTCTCATCGATGCTGGAGACCTTCGACTTCGAGTACCTTCTGGTGGGAGAGCTGTCGCCCTCGGACCTCAGGGAGATTGGGGAAGGGATTGAATCCATCGGCGATCTGGACTCAGTGGAAATCCGTTATTCAGTTTCGCCTTCAGCGGACGAGAAGGCGGCGATGATATTCGGCAAGATGAAACAGAAAAGCGGCCTGGGAAGGGTGGACGACTTCCTGCGCCATAGGGCGATGCAGTCCGGCATCATCCTGATCAGCGGATTGGGGGAATGAGTATGGACATCGTTTTGATCGGCTTCGGGACCGTAGGTCAAGGGATGGCGGAGGTCCTGAGCAGGAAAGGTGCGACTCTCCAATCCAGTTTCCGCGAGAAGCTACGCTTGGTGGGCGTTTTCGACTCATCTTCCTATGAGGTATCGAAGAAAGGGTTGGACCCGAGAGAACTACTCACACGCAAGGAGAAGTTGCACCGGGTCGGACCGAAGTTGGAGGGGAAAAGCGTCCTCGACGCCCTGAAAGATATCGATTATGACGTCATGATCGAGGCAACGCCAACAAACATCGAGGATGGACAGCCGGGACTAGGGCATATCACCGCCGCTCTGAAAGCGGGGAAGGATGTCGTCACCAGCAACAAGGGACCTTTGGCCTTGAAATATGGCGAGCTCATGAGGCTGGCGGAGAAGAACGATGCCCGCTTGCGCTTCGAAGCGTCCGTGGGCGGCGCCACGCCGATCATCAACGTCGCCCGCGAACTGCTGATGGGCGAGAAGATACAATCCATCCGCGCCATCGTGAATGGCACCTGCAATTTCATCCTCAACCGAATGATGGACGAAGGCCTCCCCTTCGATCAGGCATTGCGCGAGGCCCAAGAGATGGGTTATGCAGAGAAGGACCCATCCTACGACATCGATGGAATCGATTCGGCAGCGAAGGCTGCCATCCTGGCCAATGCGATCTTCGGGCGAGATTGCAGCTACAACGACGTGAGGCGCTCTGGCATCAGGGGGATCACCTTGGAGGCCATTTCGATGGCAGCAGAGGAGAAGAAGGTCATCCGGCTAGTGGCGGAGATCTCCCCCTCGCGTCTGGAAGTGAGCCCGCGACTTGTTCCGGTCGGGCACCCTCTGGCAATCGGCGGGACGTTGAACATCTTCCAAATGATGACCGACCTAGCCGGCGAAGTGACCGTCGCGGGAAGAGGAGCCGGCAGATTGGAGACCGCTTCCGCCCTGCTCAGCGACCTGGTGGCACTGATGAAGGAGGACTGCGTGGTACGTCGTCGCACGGTTTAAATACGAAAGCGGTGTTATGCAACGCCAGACCAAAGGTGTAACCATGTCCAGCAATTCTGCAAGAAGGGATTTATTTATTGGTCGATCGAGTTAGTCTCTACGATACGACCTTAAGGGATGGCGCTCAGACCGAAGGCGTTTCTTTCTCCAACGAGGACAAACTGGACGTCCTGAGCCATTTGGACGCGTTCGGCATAGATTTCGTCGAGGGCGGCTTTCCAGCCTCGAATCCGAAGGACAAGGCCTTCTTCAAGGCCGCCCAGAAAATGGAGTTGAAAAACTCAAAGCTGGTACCCTTCGGGAGCGTCTGCCGCTCGGGGGTCCGAGCGTCCGAGGACGCTTCGCTCGCCACTCTGCTGACATCGCAGACCGAGTATGTCTGCCTTTTCGGCAAGTCCTGGGCCGAACAGGCGAGCGTGGCATTGGGCATATCGTTGAAGGAGAATTTGGATATCATCGAGGACAGCATCACCCACCTGACGTCCCAAGGACGTAAGGTGATCTTCGACGCGGAGCACTACTTCGACGGCTGGAAGAACGATCACGATTACGCCCTGGAAGTCCTCCGTGTCGCCGAGGACGCGGGAGCGGAGTATCTGGTCCTCTGCGACACCAATGGCGGGAGCCTGCCTAGCGAGATTGAAAGGGCAGTGCGGGAAGCCCATTCCATGTTCAAGGCCAAAGTTGGCATCCATGCGCACAACGACAGCGAGTTGGCCGTGGCGAACTCGCTGGCGGCCGTTGAGGCTGGGGCGACCATGGTCCAAGGGACGATCAACGGCCTAGGGGAGCGCTGTGGCAACGCCAACCTCTGCTCGATCATCCCGGCACTGATGCTGAAGATGGGAAAGAAGACCTCGGTGCGGGATCTTTCTGACCTCACTTCGTTGGCCAATCTCATCGGCGAGGTCGCCAACGTACTGCCGGACCAACGATTGCCATACGTCGGCACGAGCGCCTTTGTTCACAAGGCTGGGATGCATGTCTCCGCGGTGCTCAAGGATCCGCGGACCTACGAGCATGTCAATCCTCAGCTGGTAGGCAATGCCAGACGCATCCTGGTCTCGGAGCTCGCCGGCACTTCCAACGTCATGGCCAAGCTCAAGGAGCTGGGCATAGACACGGAGAAGGAACAAGGCCGCTCGATATTGGAGAGGCTCAAGGAGCTTGAGTCCAAAGGCTACCAGTTCGAGGCGGCCGA
>PNBI01000145.1:0-1864 GCA_003135935.1 Methanomassiliicoccaceae archaeon | reverse complement strand
GGTCCGGTGAATGCGCTGGACAAAGCGCTGAGAAAAGCGTTGGAAAGGTTCTACCCCGAGCTCCGCGCTATCCGTTTGATAGACTATAAGGTCAGAGTGATCGACGCCCGGGCGGCGACCGAGGCCACCGTGCGCGTGCTTATCCGCTCCACCGACGGTGTGATGACCTGGACGACGGTCGGTGTTTCGGCGAACATCATCGAGGCGAGCTTGCTGGCACTGATAGACTCACTCGAGTTCAAGCTCCTCAAACTATCGGGCGGACAGGATAGCCAAGGGGGCGTCCCGTTGGTCAATGGCGAAGGGAAATGATGAAGTGCCACGGGCGCCAATAGCGAGGGGAGAACATGGCCTATCCTGTCAAGCTCANNGGATTCGCTTTACGCCCGTTACTCTCCCAGGCTATTGTACGCTCGCAAGTCCGAGATCTACGGATGCTGCGTGAAGCTTCAGACCGACCAGGACTCGATCATACGTCAGTGGGAGGACAACTTCTACATGATGTCGGAGAACCTGCGCTCCCATGGCCGAGTGATCGTTCTGAACGATCCAGGCATGGAAGAGGGCGTTCTTTTCGACCCATACACCAAGACCGCCTTCGTCTTCAACACCACCTATTATGGCACGATCAAGAGCGTCGCCCTGGCAGTCGCTGGTGACATTCTTGAGGACCAGCATGGCATCTATTCGGTGCATGGAGCAGCAATAGATGTCGCGGGCAAGGGGGTCTCGCTAATCGCACCTTCCAAGACTGGAAAGACCACTCATGCCTGGGGCCTGCTCCGTTCGCCAGAGGCGCGCCTCGTGACCGACGACTGGTACTTCGTGAGGCTCTCAGACAAGCGTCATTTGGCCTTCGCCTCGGAGAAGAACTGCTATGTGGAGGGCGACATCAGCAAGATCTGGAAGGAGTTCCAGCCGTTGGTGGACAAGGGCAGGTTCGATGGGGCGGAGCGAGCGATATTGAATGTGCGCTGGATAGTCGGCGCGACCGGAGTGATCCCGATGACCAGCTTGTATCATATCCTACTCCTAAAGCGTGACCAAAACGACCCGACCATTGTCCGCGAACTTTCAAAGGAGGAGGCGCTGGATTACTTGCTGGAGCATGACTTCTGCAATCCCCACCAGTTGGTCAGGGACCACAGGAAGCGGAGCCTGAGGAAGAACTTCTTCTCAGAGCTGCTGGCCAGGACAGATGTTAGATTGGTTAACACTAGGCTTCCCCCTGAGCAGACCCAGATCGAGATCAGAAAGGCGATAGACCTTGATCAGACCTAAAAGCCATGTCGCGCAATCTTAACTTATCCTTGCCTCGAAGTCGGTCTTAAACAAAAAAAATAACACCCTGATATACTGTAGCATAGTACAATGATTGAATGTGAAATGGAGCTTTGAGATGAGCTTAGGCGATTTACTAGACAGCCACGCAAAAAAGATAAAGGGATATCTTCACGTTCTAAACAGAATTAGAAAAAATGAGAACTACTGGCCAAAATATCGAGGATTGTATTTGAAAGGCGAGTTCAACTTAGAGAATAGGAAATATTTTCAAGAGGAATGGTTTATTGATAGCGTTGGGTACTTCCCAAATATCGATAATCCGAGAACCTTCAATGAGAAGATACTGTGGTATAAGCTGTACTATAATGACCCGCTTATAGCAAAATGCATTGACAAGGTTTCGTTCAAAGATCATATTAAAGAAATCTTGGGAAGTGAATATGTTATCCCTTTGCTTGGCGTATATTCAAGCGCCGAAGATATCAATCTTGATGAATTGCCTAGCCAATTTGTAATAAAGGCGAATTTCGGCTCGAGCGGAAAGGAAGTGATGATTGTTACTGATAAATCGAAATTAGAC
>PNBI01000156.1 GCA_003135935.1 Methanomassiliicoccaceae archaeon | reverse complement strand
ATTGAAAGAGAAGAAAAAGTAAAGGCCCTCGAGCCATCTCTCGAGGAGCGAATATAGCGGTGTCGGTGAACGTCTTAATCTCAATATACCAAAAGAGATCCGATCTTTTAGGAGCCAGCGGTCTTCTTTTCCAGGACTCCCTTTTCACAGATAGCAAATCGATTAGATTTGATCGAGCTTTTTGGGCTTGAATGCTTTATATATCGAACGATGTGCGTCGCCTTCAGTATATCNNATCATCGGTGGAACCAAGCTCTGGTCTTCCCAGATTGTACCGATAGCAAAACATAGATCGCGATCGCAAGCCAGGCCATGGGAATGAGAAAAGCTTCCCAATGGCTCAGGTTCGCATTTAGCAAAGCGAGCAGGGCGATTGCGAAGTTGACGATCGATATGATGACCAGGTAGAACCAGATGGGTTTCCACCCAATGAGGCAGCCGATGCCGAGGATGAAGTTGGCGAGTGCCACGACGACGGCAGTCAATACCAATGGTCCAGATTTGAAAGTTTGGCCAGATAGGCTGATTAAATTGCCAAGATCAAGAATGTTCAGGGCTGGGAAGAGATATATCAAGCCCGCCACAATCGAAAGCACGCCGATGATGGTGACCCGTAGAGGTCTCCTCTTCATATCGCCCTTTAATGACATTGCATATGATTTAGGAGAGCACCCGCTAGATTATGTTATGGACGAATTATCTGCGCAAGGATTAGTATCATCCTCTCGGGATTCATTTGAATAGGAAACTTGCTGTGTCATTCTTCCCTTTGTCGCAATCAATATAAGCCCGCGGATACCAATTAATTCTAGAGGGAAATCATGGACGACACCAATCATGTTTACATGCTGGTTGCAATTCAACCAGGGAAGGAGCAGGATTTTGCGGATAAGGTCATGTCGCTTGGTTTGATACGAGATCCATTGGTCGACAAGATAGACTTCGTCCATGGGTCTTTCGATTTCGTCATAACGTTCAATGGGACAACGAATGAAATCGATGCCAGAATTTTAAAGATAAGGCTGCTGCCATATGTCCTAAGGACCGAGACACTAATCCCTTTCCAGCTCTTCAAATGGAGAGAAAGGGTCCAGAAAGCAAAGGTCGTGAGCCGAGGGAAGAAAGGCAAGTGATGTCCGGCTGAGCTGCAAAAAGAACTATACAACACTTGGCGTCAAGACGGAGATTTGCCATAGGTCAGGATTCAGTCTCGACCGTTCAGCATTATTAAAACAGCCTGCTTCAGTCTTCCAGTTTCCCGCCACAAAATGAGCAGAACGAGGATCCGGTCATCTGCGCCCCACACCAAGGGCAACGGGCGTTCGTTTGATCCTGACCTTTCGTGAGGCGGTTCCTATGTGGAGATGGAGAAGTCGATTGCTGATCAATAATCTTCATCTGGTCTCGGCTTTCATCCTTCATCTCGTTCGCCTTCGATTGGTCAAGGCGAGAATACCACGGCCTCGTTGTTCTGCCTCCTGCACGGTGGAAGAGCAGGAAGATCACCACTATGATCAATGCCACAATTGCCATAGCTGTCCAGAACGACGATAAAAGATCGTCGCTTCCATAGCCGCCCACCGGAATCAATTCTCCCATTTTTAGCCCATTGAAAGAATCCCCCGGAGCTGGAAAATTCGAATCATTAAATGCATGGCCTCTAATGTTGATCGAGTTGCCATAGACCCAATTATTGCCGGTGAATGGAGCTGCCGACCCCAAAAAGACGATCGAGGTCAGCTGGCCACAAAATTCGAATGCGCCATCGCCGATGAACGTGACACTGGCAGCGATGGTAACGGAAACTAATTGGTAGTTGTAGGTGAAGACGTAATCCCCGATCGATGTTACCCCATTAGGAATTGAAACGGACGTCAAGGATCCGCATTGATAGAACGCCCAGGACTGGATTGCTGTTACGGGATATCCTCCCAACGTCGATGGTATCTCCACATTCCCACCCATGCCTCTGTATCCGATGATTGTGGCAGTGGCTGGTTCCCCACCGACTACATAATCGTAATCCCCATCCTGAGCTGCTGATGCTATTTCAGTGGTCACTAAACTGGACACGGATAACATTAGAATCAATCCAATGCTGATCCATGTAAGGTGTGCAATGAATATGGTCTTCATTCTTCCCCACCTATCCGTATCGAGTCATTTGGAAATGATGTTGTGTTAATAACACGCAGGTTGGCACTTAAAGATTCTTGATTTGGCAATTCGGAAAAGTAGTTGCCAATTCGATTTTGTTGGAATGCCCTTCTGGTAAAGATGGCTCCTATCCCTTCATCTCGCATTTAGGCGTTGCCTCATGACGCCTATCGCTTTCCGCCGCAGAAGTCGCAATTCTCCGGTCCGTATGTTTCTGCACCACACCAGGGACAACGGGTCTTTTGCGTCTTTGCATTCGGAGTTCCGTCATCACGGCCTTGACGCGGAACAGTTTGTGGCGCCCGCTCCTGATGCGTTAGTACGCGCTTTACAACGATCGTCTTCTTTGCGGGCACCTGGTTGGGGGACTCTGGCGGGAGCGTTATCGCTCGTTTAACTCGCGGCTCTACGATCGGAGGTATTGGATCACCCATTTTCAAGTTGAAGAAAAAGCCGCCTGGATCGGGAAAGTGCGAGGTCGCATAGGCATGGCCCCTGGCTTCTGCAGGTGTACCTAGAATCCAATTCTCACCCACCAAAGGTGGCAATTCCGCCATGAATGCGATCGAAGAAAGGGAAGTACAGAAGGCGAAAGCAAAATGCCCGATTCTGGTGACATTCCCTTGGACGGTCACCAAAGTCAGTGAACTGCAATAGGAAAACGCGCCATCCCCGATTAAGTTCGCAGTTGCGGGTATCGTCACTGACCTCAAGGAGGTGCAGGCATAGAACGCTCCCTCATGAATGCCGACAACTGGCTTTCCGTCGATCATTTCGGGTATCTCGATTTCGCCACCAGAACCATGGTACTCGGTGATCACCACTCCCTCGCCCTTTCCCATTACGGTGAATTCTTTCTCCATGGAACCTCCTTTCATAAAGTCGATGTTCAGGTCCGCCCATTTATCTGAATTCAGGCCGATATGATTTACATGGGGCTTTAGTGTTTCGTTAATTGGGCAAAGGGCGCGGCCAACGTCACCTGGCAACGAGATCCATAATCGATCAAAACGCAAGGCTAATTCTTAAGACCTGAAATCGTTCTATTGGCGTGGGGGAATCGACGGAAATCCGCATCCGTTCGAGAACGAACGAACTAGTGGTTTCCGTTCGAATCAATGGGTAGGTGAATTCAATGGACATGCTGCTGCTTGCTCTGATAGCCATAGTTATCATCGTGCTCGGTTGGTTTTTGATCGCAGGCCTGAAGCTGATTGGTGACTATCAAGTCGGTATTTTGACCAAGAAGATGTTCGGAGCGACCATGCCACAGGGCCAGGTCGTGGCCCGAAACGGTGAGATAGGCGTGCAGGCTAACATCCTGATGCCTGGTCTGTACTGGCGGATACCAATCATCTGGAAAATCCACAAGGTGCCAGTAACTGAGATCCAGCCCTCCGAGGTCGGGATCGTGGAGTCGATCGATGGCATCGCGGTACCCCAGGGCCGTTTGCTCGGCGACGAGGTCGAGTGTAATCATTTCCAGGATGCCAAGAT
Organism: Methanomassiliicoccaceae archaeon; assembly: GCA_003135935.1. GTDB lineage: Archaea > Thermoplasmatota > Thermoplasmata > Methanomassiliicoccales > UBA472 > FEN-33. The sequence goes on along the minus strand of PNBI01000156.1, from coordinate 9,898 downwards.
GTTCCTTGACAATGGGGGGATGAAGGGACCGCAAGTTGCGATCCTAAGACCTGGTACATACAGGATAAACATGTACGCTTTCAAGGTCATGAAAGCGCACGTGACCGAGATCCCGCCCGAGAAGATCGGAGTGGTGATCGCCAACGATGGTGAGCCCCTGCCGTCGGGATTCATCGTGGCGCCAAGGCCTATGGTCGAGCCGACGATGGACCATCCAAAGGTAAGGAATAGCCAATATTTCCAGGATGGCCAGGCGTTCTTGATTAGCGCGGGGCACAGAGGACCACAGCTCGACACCCTTCAGCCTGGGCGCTACTACATCAACCCGCTGCTCTTCAAAGTGGAGCTTTACGACGTCGCCGAGGTACCGCCCGGATATGTGGCAGTGCTCAGGTCAAACGTCGGCATGGAGTTGGAGAAGAGGCAGGGCGAGCCGATACCGAATATCGGCGCGGTCGGGCCGGTATCTCCAAGCCTGCCAGAGAAGCAGACCGTTGCCATTGCCCAGCCCGTCCACGAGGAAGTCGAGACCCTGCTCATCCTGGACAAGAACATGAGGGGTATCTGGAAGGAACCGATCGCTCCGGGAAAGTACAACCTCAATCCCTTGGCCTTCACAGCCTATCTGGTTCCGACCAGCGCGGTCACCATCGACTGGGCTTCTGGAGTGGACCAGAGGGCAGTTCATGAGACTCCGCAAGCGGTAAAGATGAGCGGCATCAAGACCAGCAGCGAGGCCTACGACGAGGCAACGGGAAGCGACAAGGCCACCGAGTTCTTCAAGTTCTCGCAGCTCAGGGTCACCTCGATGGACGGCTTCCAGTTGGAAGTCGACGTGCGCATGATCATTCGCATAAGGCCCCAGAACGCGGCCTTCATCATCGCCCGCTTCGGGTCGGTCAAGAACCTCATCGAGCAGATCGTGCATCCGCTGATCGACTCCTCCTTCCGCAACAAGGCGGGCGAGGAGAAGGCCATCAACTTCATCATGTCCAGGACGGAGCTGCAGCGTTCCGCTTTGGAGAAGGCTCAAGCCCAATTCGAGGTCTATCATGTGGAGGCGCAGAACCTTCTCATCGCCTACATCAAGGTGGACCAGGCGTTGCTCGATACGCAGACCAAAAGGGAGATAGCGTTGCAGCAGCAGGCCCAGTACCAACAGGAAGCGCTCGCTCAGGAGAAGCGGATAGAGGTGCAGTCCAAGGCGGCGAATGCGGACAAGCAGCCTGAGGTGGTGGCGGCCATGTTGTCCATCAAGATCGAGGACGACAAGGCAGAGGCCAAGAGGAAGATGGCCGCTGGTGATAGGGATCAGAACAAGATCACTGCGGACGGTGAGAAGTATCGAGTGCAGGCGCTCGCTGATGCCGAGTCCTATATGCTGAAGACCGTCGCGGACGGCAAGGCTTACGACCAGCGTGAGATCGGCAGGGGTCTGGCGGATGCCTATCGGGCTCAGGCCGAGGTAATCGGTGCCAGCTCAACCGCGGCGATCAAGCTGATGGACGAGGTCGGCGTGAATGGGGTCAAGATCACCCCGGACATCCTGATAAACTCGGCAGCAGGGGATCAAGGTACTACCTCTCTACTGTCCACTTGGCTTGCTCAGGCGGTGACGAAAGGGCTGATCGATAACAAGCCCAAAGAACCAAGCCCCAAGCAACAATGATGCAAGGAGAGAAGCCCGAGGTTCGGGCCTCTCCACTCTTTCTTTCTTCCAGTCATTTCACATCGGCTTACTGCCATGTTGATTGCAGCAAGGCGCCATCAACGATCTAGCTTCGCAAAGATGCCTCTTCAGAAATCATTTATTTCATGATCCCGAATTTTTCATTTTTTGATGTCATCTTGATGAAATGGCGCAGGCTCCTCTGGAACATCTCGTCACCATGCCGCCTGCGGCTTTCGATAAAACCGATCCGGACTTTTCTGTAGCCTTCTGGCATCCTCTGAAAATTCTTCCAAGCTAGAGCATCGGCCTTCAACGCTTCAAGGATATCTGGTGCTATGCTCCAATTGTCGGCTAGGTCCTTCTTGGCATCGTAACTCCCTGAAACGGCTTCCAGCCCAGCTTTGGTCATTTTACCTTCCTTGATGAGCTTGCGAATGCGCTCCTTGTTCGCTTCGGACAGGCTGCTCCTTGGCTTCCGGGGAGTGAATCTCTGAGCGAATTTCTCCGAATCGATGCCCTTTTGAATGCTGTCTATCCAACCGTAGCACAGTGCTTCTTCGACCGCATCGTTGTACGACAATCTAGGCTTGCCAGATGATTTCCGATAATAGATCAGCCAGATCTCTTTCTTTTTGTTGTGGTTCTTTGCAAGCCACGATCGCCACTGCGCTCTTTCAGCCAGATAAAGTGTTTTTCCTAGCTCCATGCTCCAATATTATAGATTCAGCCATTAAACATTCTTATCTAATCAATTCATCCAGAAGCATTTTTATCGCTTCACTGCAGTTGGCCTCTCGGTGAATGATGGCCTCACGATGGCTCGGCAAGAAGAAGAAATTCTTACTTGGGTTCTTGATGGGCACGATATTGGGCGTCGTTACTCTATTGGTGATCGAGCAGTCGATCCCTCGGGTTGTTCCATCCGAGACTGCTTCGAACTTCTTCTTTGCCGCTTCTGGCGTCAACGCAACGCTGCTGGTGGCCATAGCAGTGGCAATCTCATCGATACTAGTGAAAAGCCCGGCCAAGGAGAAGAGATGGAGGACTTCATTCTTCATAGCTCAGCTCACGGTAGTCTTTATGGGAACTATCGCCTCGGGCCTCGGGATATTAAGCTTCAATGCTGCAGTCCCCTTTGACGATGGCAAATTCTTCTTCTTGGTCGACCTGGTGTTCACAACGTGGGTAATAGGTTTTGTTCTGCTCATTGCTGGTATCTGGCTTTCTGTCCTTCAGGAAACCCCGGCGCGAGACCCTCAGTAGGTATTAACTAGATCATCACGGGACGATTGCGAATTCGCTCCTATCAGAAGCAAAACCAGGATTGCCTTCCCATTTGCGAATTCAGGGCGATGGATTTGCGCTCTCCTCGTCGCTATGATCGCTGGTTGATGTCGTAACCATGACGATCACTCCACAGTTCAGGCATCGGTGTGCATCAAGATACGTGAGCTTTGGGCCCGAAGCCGCCATAGAGCATCACTTCGCCTCCCCTTTGGATATGCTCATGCAGGTCCTTCGCTTCCCTATACCATCTGAGATAGCTGCCACTGCTCAGCATTGCGAATCCCGATTCCATATCGTTCCCGCATATTGGGCACTTCATGATCTTACCGCAATTCAATTGGAGGCAGGAGTTCATAAGCTTGACCCGAATGAGCGCTTCGGCAACAACCTTATCCATGTCTTTTTGTCGGGTCAATCTCCGGCAAATCGAAAAATAGCGCGCGGCGAATACAGATAATCTAAGAGCAACAGCTTATGAAGGCTCTTAATAAGTTGGGACTGAGCTGTTCTTATTTGAACAGGTGACCGCATGCCATCGAAATATCAGACAGGAACGAAGAACAAGCCTACAAAGAGCGTTAGTATGATGATTTCACTATCATTATGGTCCTCCCTTAGCAAGTGAGATGCAAGATAGCTACGAATCGCCGTTTTTCTTGGTTCATCATCTCGATAGCCTTGTCGGTCGTCAAGGTGAAGACCTGGATTCCCTTCAATTTCTCTTGCGCCAAAGGTGTCAGTTGCATCATCCCCTTGAACCCTGCCGCGACTATCAAAACCTCTGGTCTTTCCACTTCCAAGAAATCGATTTCTCTCTCCCCCAAAGGGGTATGGAAATATTCGCCTCGATATGTCTGGGACAGATCCACGCGCCGTCTCTCGACCGTTCCGTCACCGTGCACAACGACGTCATGGGTGTACCTATTCCCATCGATTGAGAACCATCCGTGGGCAGCTTCATAGCGTCTCGCAATAACCGGGCTCACGTTACATTGACCTAGCAGACGCGATATAATGTCTTTGCATTTCGATTGGGGTCCTTGGTCTATGTTGCTGGGGGAGCGCTGCGGTGCTGATTCAATGGTTTTTCATGAAATGTGGACTTTTGTCGTTGGTGGTGAATGTACATAGGGCCAGTGGATAGGCATCCTTCGCGCAAAAAAACCATCGTTATGATCTTGGTTAGAAATGGAAGGTTGTTTGACTGGAGGGCTCGACCTTCAACTTGAACTCTCGTATCGTTCAACGATCAAGCATGTCTAATGTTGGTATAGCTCGATATCTCGGAATTAACGGTACAGAGGTCTTCACTGCTCATTTTATGGACGTCATCGTGGCCTGTCAGCCTTGCGAACTCCTTCAGCTCCTCGGTTGAGACCCTAAGGAAGTTCTCTAGCTTCTTTGCCGAATAATCAACGATCAGGCGTGCCCTGAGCCTCGGGTCTTGAGTGGTGATCCCGATCGGGCATTTCCCGGTGTCGCATTGCCTGTATTGCTGGCATCCGCAGGCGATCAGCGCAGCGTTGCCGATCGCCACGGCATCCGCACCCATTGCCAAGGCTTTGGCGAAATCCGAAGAGATCCTAAGGCCACCTGTGATCACCAGGGATACATTCTCCGCCCTCTCCCGGTCAAGGAATTTGCGAGCGCGGTGAAGGGCAAGTATCGTTGGCACGCTGGTGGCATCCTTCACGAATTTAAGGGCTGAACCAGTCGATCCAGGCCTCCCATCGATGGTGATGTAGTCAGGCTCTGCGAAGAGTGCAATTGCCATGTCCTCTTCAATTTTTCCGGCGGCCAGTTTTATACCAATCGGTCTGCCTTCAGAGGTGGTTCTCAGCCATTCGACCGTCCTCTTTAGGTCAGCTCTGTCCTTGATATCTGGGAAATGGGCCGGGCTAATGATGTCCTGCCCTTCGGGCATGTTCCTGATCCTCGCAATCTCCGTAGTCACCTTCGCCGCCGGGAGATGTCCGCCCATTCCGGGCTTCGCCGACTGACCAATCTTTATCTCGATTGCACTGGCGCGCTTGAGATTGGATTCGGTGACGCTATACTTGTTGGGCACATATTCGAAGATATAATTCGATGCGTTCGCGACCACATCCTCGATCATTCCGCCTTCACCTGACCCAATGGCAGTTCCGACCGCCGCCGTCCCCTTGGCAAGCGCGATCTTGACCTCTCTTGACAGCGATCCAAAAGACATGTGGGCCACGAAAATTGGAGTCTCGATGACCATTGGCCTTTTAGCCTCGGGTCCGATGATCGTTCTTGTTTTGACTGCTTCGTCTTTATTCAGCGGGATGGAGGCCAGTTGCACTCCGAGGATTAGGATGTCGTCCCAAGATATCACCGACATTCTTGTGCGCATCGGCTCGCTCAACGACTTATTGGTCTGTGAGATCTTCTCGATCTCGGCCATATGGATTTCTGTTTCATCGTTCTTACGCCACCAGGGCGCAAGGTAGGTCTCCATCTCCTGCTCTTGGACGTAGGTCGCGACCGAATGAGTCTGGCCACATATCGGACAGGCGATTTGTTGTTGAAGCTGCTCGGGGGTCCTCTCAACCTTAGGCTTCAAATGGGTCTTATCAGCCCCACAAATCCAGCAGCGCCAGTCGTTGGGCAGATCCTCTGGTTTGGATCCAGAGACGATCCCCTTTGAGGGATCACCAGAGACTTCTTCGTACTCAAAAACATGGCACACATCGCATTTGTATTTCGACATCAGGACCAACCTTAGTATGGGGTATTTTGGAAAACACTGCGAACCGCCGTGCTTTATAACTTTCCGATATCAGGCCAACTCGGACCCCTTGAGTGTTCGTTTCAACGATTATGGTATCAAATGTTGGGCCTCTTGGCAACGTCAAGAGGTTTCGCCGCAGCGGCATATTTCTCGGAGATCTGGCGCAAGACCATCCTTGCCTCCATGGCTTCATTTTCTGGGATGTTGTATTTCGAGGTCATAGATCTGATTCGTTCGTCCAGGTAGGTGAGTTTCTCATCGAACGTCATGCGGGTGATTTGCTCCTGCGAAAAGGTCGGATCTTTTTCCTTGACGATGGTCTTCTCTTTGTCCAGACAATCATCGTGATAATATCTGTTGAGGATATTCAGATATTTATCTCGGCCTTTGACAACCTCTTTTCCGCATATCTCGCACAATTTGATTTTCTCCATCTATCTCACCCAACGAACGATGCAATGAGGATTGGCGATCTTCATTTCATTTCGGCAATCTACATCCGACCCTATTTCAATCCTTTGCCTCAGCCTTGAACGCATGCGCATTCGTGATCATTGCTACACTTACTCCGATGGTTCGAGCTGGCTTGCTGCTATCATTTGCAATTTGGTCAGTTAATTGAAAAGGAATGAAAAGGAAAGGGTTTATTCTGTTTGGCTAACCACCATTCATCGGCTCACGGGAATCCGAAGAACTTGGTGAAGTCGAACCACCCGATCAACCAACCGAGGGCGCTGACCCATAGGAGCAGGGTCGCGATCCAGGTAACGGCCAACATGACCTTGAAGTACTTGGCCTTCCCGATTCCGAGAATTACCCAGAACATAAACCATGCCAGGCCCCACCATATCCAGTTGAAACCCAGGATCGGCATATTTCCAACGAACGTGTAGTATCCGAATGGTATGGTGTTGATCGCAACGAACAAACAATACCAGCCGAATGCCCTCGCATCCGTGCGTCCTGTATACCAGTTCCATCCGAGCCACCAATAGGTGAAGGCGAACAACAGGGCTTGTGCGGCGAATAACGGATATCCGAGAATGAACCAATCATACAGACCGGTCATCGTCGCCAAGAATCCGACCAGGAAATTGAATATGGCCGCATCCTTTGGGTCCCCTTTGCCCATCATCACTAAAAGATTCACAACTAGCACACCAGCAATGTAAAGTGCCGGTAATCCTAGTGTTAGTTCTCCAGGTCCTAATGCCATTTTTCACCCCTCTTTACTTAATTTATCCTCTCTTTCTCCTTCTGAAAAGATTATAGTAATTGGTCACTTGGCCTTTGCTGACCAAACGACCTCTCCGCCCACGATTGTCATAAGGGCTTTGACGTTCTTAACCTCATCTCCTGGTACCTTGAACGGGTCCTCTGACAGCATGGTCAAATCGGCGAGCTTCCCCACCTCGATCGAGCCCATCTTGTCCTCTTCGCCTGTGGCATAAGCACCCTCGATGGTCCCCATCTTGATGGCCTGCTCCATTGGGATCTTCTGCTTAGGATGCCATCCTCCCTCTGGGATACCGTTGGGGTCTTTTCTGACCGTCGCGGCATAGAGGTTCATCATCGGGTTCTCTGGCTCGATCGGCGAATCGGTGCCGGTCGCCATGTGAACTCCCGCGTCCATCAGCGATTTGTACACATGTGCGGTCTTCTCCTTCTCCGGACCGACCAATTTCGGGATCCAGTTCTGCCCCTTCATGAGGAAGACCGGTTGGACGTTCGCGATGACGTTGAGCTCCTTGAACTTCTTGATGATGTCCTTGTCCAGGATGAAGGCGTGACTGATCTTGAAGCGAGGGTCCTTCACCTTGGTCTCCTTCTTGACATCCTCGAAGACGTCGAGGACCTCTGCGATCGCCCTGTCGCCCAGTGCATGGATGTCGACCCTGATGCCGTTCTGGGTTGCCTTCAGGACGACGTCCTTGATCTCCTTCTTGGAGTTGCGCATGATGCCGCTGTTGTTGGGCATGTCCACGTAGGGCGCCTTCAATGCCGCGGTATGGCTGCTGAGTGAACCGTCGGTGATCATCTTCACTCCGGCGAAACGGACCTTGTTGCTTCCAAAGCCGCTCATTAACCCGATTCTTACCAGATCGTCGAGGTAAGGATAGGCCAGATAGAAGTTTATCCTGACCGGAAGCTTCCCTTCCCTCTCCAGCTCTTGATAGGCTTTGACCTGGGCATCTCCGGCGAGTATGTCCACCATCGATGTCAGGCCATAAGAGGCGCCCCGCTTCACAGCGAATTCCAGGGCGGCCTTGCTCTGCTCATAGCTGAACAATCCCGCTCCGGTCTCCAGGAAACCAGGTGCCACCAGGTTCAGGGCATTCTCAAGCATTATCCCGGTAAGCTCGCCCTTGTCGTTCTTCTCGATCGAGCCGCCCTCGGGAGCCTTGGTCGTCTTGGTTATGCCCTTTTGGTTCATCAGCATCGTGTTTATCAGATAGATGTGGGCATTCCAATGGATCAAGAACACTGGATTGTCGGGAGCGACGGAGTCCACCTCCCAGCGGGTCGGATACCTCTTCTCCGTCATCCTCTCCTGGTTCCAACCGGAACCGAGGATGATCTGCCCTTTCGGGGTCTTGGCAACCTTGTCCTTGATCCGCTGCAGGAATTCAGGGATGTCCTTCGCTTCGTTTAGCACCACCCCGTTGGCGAAATGGCCAACCAGTAGCGGATGCATGTGCGAATCATGGAATCCAGGAAGGACCGTTTTGCCATTGGCATCGATGATCTTGGTCTTGTCCGAGGCCATCGCCTTGATCTCTTTGGTTGTTCCGATGGCGACGATCTTGTCCCCAATGATGCCAATTGCCTCGGCCTTCGTCTTCTTCTTGTCGACCGTGATCACGTTGGCATTTATGATTGCCATATCTAGGCAGAGCTGTTTTGCCATGTGTTTCCTTCCCCTCTTGATTGTCGCTTCGTCCCCTGAATGCGAATATTTACTTTGCGCCCGTGGCGGGCGTGAGGTGCTGTCCCCGGGGGTCACGCCACGGACGCAGATGGTTTATCGTTTGGTTTCTTGCCGTCAATACTTGCCGTGCTTGCGCGCCGCCTTGACAGCTGCCCTCATGTTGTCCCATGGCGTCTTTGGCGATACCTCGCAGCCAGGGGCCAATATTAGGCCGCCACCATGCATCGCTTCATGGCAGGACTGAGCGATCTCCTTGTCGACATCGGCGGGAGATCCGGTGATCAGCGTGTTGGTGTGGTCTATTCCGGACATCAAGGTCAGCTTTGGCCACTTCGCCTTGGCATCCTTCAAGTTCGGGGTCGCTCCCTGCGACCACCATGAGATCGCCTTCACGTTGTTGTACTTCGAGCGCCATTCGTCGACGAGTTCGAACATGGGTTCGACACCGCAGATGTGCGGGATGTGCGCTGCGCTCGGGGTCTTCCTGAAGACCTCCTCATCGGATGGTGCACCGAACTCCCTGTACTGGTCGATCGTGGTAATCTCCTTCGAGGCCCTGGTTGTCAGGTAACCGATGAAGGAGGCGCCGTTGGCGACGCATTCGTTGACGAAGGCCGTGACCGTTCCAGTGAGCGAGACTAGCCCCTTCTTCAGCGCCGCTGGTTCGGTGATCATGTGCACCATCACATCTTCCATCGGGCAGATGTGGGTGGCGCTGGTTATCGGGCTCATTAGCGAGACACCGATTGGCACCGTGTCGCCATACTTATCCCTGACGATGGTGCAGGCATCCAGGTACAATCTCATTCGTCCGTCGATCCTTGGGTCAAGAACGTCCAGGTTCTCCCAGTCGGCGGGGGATTTGATCGGGAACTTTCCCAATCCCATCCAGATATCAGGTGCGGTCGGCAATTGCATCCGGGTGCCGTACCCCTGCGCGATTATGCCCATATCCGACAGGCAATAGATCGTGTCCGTTCCAATCGCTTCATGGAAGGCGATGTGCGCCTTCGCCATGTTCAATCCGCTAGAACCGTATTTGATTACGTCCATACCAGGCACAAAATGCGTTTCGAAGATACCTCCGAAAAGCGATATGGGTGCGTAGTCAGGTGTCTGATGGTTCAAAGCGGCCTCAAACCTTTGCATCGAGTTCATTTCCCTGCTCATCGAGCCACCTCGGCAATGGATGTGTTTAACGATTTATATACATTTCTACAGATTATTGTGATAATAATTTAGTTATACACATTAACAC
>PNBI01000094.1 GCA_003135935.1 Methanomassiliicoccaceae archaeon | reverse complement strand
ATGAGACAGAGACCGGGAATCAAGAAATTACCAATCATCTTTGCGATGCTGTTGATCATGGGAGCGTTCGTGGTTGTTGCCCCGAACATTGTTAACGCAGCTCAAGAAGGTGATTATACTTATACGGTAGCTAATGGCAATGCCACAGTAACTGGATATACTGGCTCGGGCGGAGACATCACGATTCCATCGTCGTTGGGCGGAAATCCCACGCGGACCATCGGTGCATCTGCATTCTATGGCGATTTCAATGTGACTTCGATAACAATCCCGAGTAGTGTAACAGGAATAGGCAACTACGCCTTCCAGAATTGCACTAACCTGACCTCAATTACGATTCCTAACGGGGTCACAAGTATTGGAGCCTCTGCATTCGCCAACTGCATTTCACTCATCTCAGTCATATTGCCCGATAATCTCACAATGATTGATTTCTCATTATTTTCTCATTGCGCATCATTGATCTCGATTGTAATCCCCAATAGTGTTACCACTATCCGTGACGATGCATTCCGTGAATGCAGCTCGCTTGCCTCCATCACACTCCCTAATAACCTTGTTTTTGTGGGCGATGCACCATTTGATTATTGCAGTGCATTGACCTCAATCATAATTCCATCAACGGTCACTAAGATCAGGGTCGAGGTCTTTGCATATTGCTCAAGTCTTACATCCGTTTTCTTTCTCGGCAACATCCAATCAATTGGTGCGAGGTCGTTCCTAAATTGCCGGTCCTTGGTTTCAATATCGTTCTATGGGCTCAATGCGCCCGCAATTACAGATAGTGATTGGATCAACGGGACTCCTTCAGGATTACTAGGCCACGCCTATGTCTATTCGAATTTCCCGCTGCCTGGAGGCGATTTCCACGGATTGACAATGGGCGCGTTCATACCGCTCGTCCCGGGTGCCCCTACCAACTTCGTTGCCACCCCAGGCAATACCCAGGTCGATTTAACTTGGAGCCTGCCAGTGGGTAGCAGCAGTATAAGCATAATTAAAAACTACAATGTATACCGCGCAGCTAGCGGAAATGGCACCTTTTCCCTGATTGGCACGTCCAAGTTCCTCAACTATACCGACAACGCCCTGAATAATGGTCAGATATACTGGTATGAGGTAAGTGCTGTCAACTCCAAGGGTGAGGGCGCGATGACCGCACCTCTATCTGCGACGCCTTATACCGTTCCGAACGCTCAGACCGGGCTGATGGCCGTTGCAGGCAATTCTAACGTCACTCTGAACTGGACCGCCCCGGCCTTCGAGGGCGGACGGGCAATCGATTATTACGTTGTCTATCAGGAAGGTGTAGCCCTTCCTGATAACGTAACTGGTCTGACGACTGTGATCACAGGATTGACGAACGGTGTGACCTATAATTTCACCGTAGCCGCGCACAATCTCGCTGGACTTGGAGCACAATCCGACACCGTCGCGTCAATTCCCTATACTGTTCCTAATCCGCCAATCGATCTGACCGCCATAAGTGGAAGCGACAAAGTCACCCTGAACTGGACTGCCCCAGCCTTCGATGGGGGAAGAGCGATCGATTACTACATCGTCTATCAGGACGGCGTCGCTTTGGTTACTAACGTGACTGGCTTGAACACTACCATAGTTGGGCTTACCAATGGACATAACTATTCGTTCGCAGTCGCCGCACATAATCTCGCTGGAGTAGGTGATCAATCGAACAATGTCTCGGCCACTCCAAGTACTAGCCCTGATGCGCCGACCGGATTGATGGCCGTAGCTGGCAATGGCCAAGCTATCTTGAACTGGACAGCACCGGCCTTTGATGGTGGACGGGCGATCGATTACTATGTCGTCTATCAGGATGGAGTAGCGCTGGCTGACAATTTGACAGACCTGAACGCTACCATCACCGGACTGACGAATGGACAGCAGTACTCGTTCAGCGTCGCAGCGCATAACGTCGTCGGGTTGAGCGTTCAATCCAACGTCGCCAATGTAACCCCCAACAGTGTTGCTGACGCTCCGACCGGGCTGATGGCCGTTGCGGGGAATTCTAATGTCACCCTGAACTGGACAGCACCTATATATGTCGGGCCTGGAACGATCACCTATCACGTGTTCCGAGATGGTAGGCTGGTCTGGAGCGGCACTTCGACAATCTATCTGGATATGCCTCTTATGAAGAACATATCATACTCCTACAGTGTGGCGGCGCAGAACTCGATCGGCTGGGGACCGAACTGCTCAGAGGTCCAGGCGACTCCATTTGGAGTTCCCGATGCGCCTATTGGGTTGACTGCGATCGCGGGAAACGAGAACGTGTCGCTCAATTGGACCGCTCCAAACTATTTGGGGCCCGGTTTGATAAAGTACCATCTTTTCCGTGAAAGCGTTCTAATCTGGAACGGAACCGGACTTGGTTATATTGATATTGCCGTTGTCAATGGCTTCACATATACGTATGAGGTCTCGGCGAACAACAGCATAGGTTGGGGTCCGAACAGCACTACCGTCCAAGCCATGCCGATGTCAGCGGAACAAACACCAACCGCACCCAGGAACCTCATGGGAACAGCTGGATTCGAGAATGTCACCTTGACCTGGGACGCTCCAGCATATAGTAACGCTTCTGCTGTGTCGGGATATATTATTTCCTTTGGCATCTCACCAGATTCGCTCATCAACCAGATAACTTGGGACCAGCTCGTCTATATTCTGGATGGTCTGACAAAAGGCCAGGTCTATTATTTCAGCATCGCTGCTCAGAACGATGCAGGCTGGGGTCCGAACTCTACTATAATTTCTGCGACGCCGGTCGGGGTCCCATCAGTCCCTCTCGGGTTCGAGGCGATTGCTGGCAACAGCAATATAACCCTGAACTGGACCGCACCTTCTTACCTTGGGCCTGGAATGATCACTTATCATCTGTTCCGCGACGGGGTAGAGGTCTGGAGCGGGGCTGCTATCAATAATAGTGATAGCGGGCTGATCAATGGCCAGATATATGAGTACAACGTGGCCGCTTCCAATTCAGTCGGCTGGGGAGCCAATTCTTCCGTCGTTAGCTCAGCCCCCCAGGGACGACCAACGGCCCCGACGGGATTGCAGGCTGATGCAGAAAGCAATTTCGTCCAGCTGAATTGGTCCGCTCCCACATATGCTGGACCGGGGACGCTCACATACCACCTGTTCCGCAATGGCACGCTGGTTTTCAGCGGAAGCGACGTAGAATTTAATGACACGGGCGTGGTGAACTTCGTCCATTATTCGTACCAGGTAGCAGCCGAGAACTTGATCGGATGGGGTCCGAACAGCACTGCCATCGATGCTAGGCCTATGTCCAGTGGCATAAAGCCGACCGCCCCAAGAGATCTTGTGGTGGTACCTGGCAATAGGAACGTGACCCTAACCTGGGGCGTCCCTCTCTATAGCAACGCCTCCTTCGTTTCGTTGTACATGATCTCATACGGTACCATTCCAGGCTCGATGACCAACATTACCCTGAACCACCAGATGTACGTCTTGAGTGGTCTGACCAAGGGTGTGACCTACTACTTCTCGGTGAAGGCACAGAACAGCGCCGGATGGGGAGACAGTTCGAGCATCGAATCTACCACGCCGTTCGGCGTCCCCAACGCGCCGACGAACCTGACTGCCACAGTGGGCGATTCGCGGGTGAGCCTGAGCTGGAGCACGCCAACCTATTCAGGACCTGGATCTTTGGCATATCATTTGTTCCGAGATGACGTCCTCCTCTGGTCGGGAGACACCCTGACCTACAATGATACGAATGTGACAAATGGGCAGGAATACACATATAAAGTCATGATCAGCAACGGGGTAGGTTGGGGGGAGAATTCGACGGAGATCCAAGCAACTCCACAAGCGAACTCATCGCTAAGCTTTGACACGTTGCTCTATGTCGGGATCGGAGCGATCGCGATCATAGTTTTGGTGGGAGTCGCTTTCGTTGTATTAAGGAAACGAAAATGATATATAAACCCCTTCATTTTCTTCTCTTATCCTGAATCTGACTAGAAGCGGCGAGGTTCGGGCTCTGAGGGATAAGCTGTAAACTCCAACTCTTCCATCAGAATACGGAAGTGACTTTTGCATTTTATCTATTTTTTAAAACCCTTTCCGACTGAGAAGGCCTTACTGATGACCTTGCCGATGTGGCAGTAATCGGAACCGGAAAAGACCAACGGGTCGATCTTCTTGGTATCTGGGACCCCTCCGGTCATACACTCCTTGGCCACATGGACATCGATGACCTCGCCAACATGGAGGTTGTGGCTGCCGAGATCAAGAGTGTGGCGAACCTCGCATTCTATGTTGACTGGGAAATCATCTATCAGGGGAGCGGTCTTGAGCTTGCCATAAAACGTCTTGAATACCTTGGACTTGTCAGCCTTGTTTCCAGAGACTATGCCACAGTAGTCGACCTCAACCGCATTCTTGGCGGCAGGAATGTTAACGCTGAACGATTTGTTCTCGAGAATGCCTTTCTCCGTATATCTCATCTTATTGATGGCGATAGCGACCATTGGTGGGTTCATACAGGCGACCCCCGCCCATGCTACGGTCATAAAATTCGGCTTGCCTCCGATAGTTGCACCGACGATCACCGTCGGCATTGGCGTCATGTAAGGTCTGGGGCCTAAGGATACTTTTTCCATGCGAACACCACAATGTCTAAGGAACTGACAGTATCCATATTAAGATTTATGGAATTAGAAAGAGGTGAGGTTCGGGCTTTGAAAGATGAGCTTTTTTCATTGCTGCCTTCGCATGCTTATGAATCCAATAATTCTTGGCTGTGATGTGATAGAGTTGCCGGTAGCGAGGAGTTGGCGCATTGGTGAACAATTTTCAATCAGTGGTGCATATCAAAGCTTATGACCAATGAATCGATTGTAAATATGGATAAGACCGCCCTGGTCGTGATTGATCTTCAGAAGGGGATCGCAACCAATCCCGAGCTGAGACCGCATTCCTCGCAGGAAGTGATTGCGAACGCCGCAAAGCTCGTGGCCGCCTTTCGCAGGAACAACATGCCAGTATTCCTGGTCCACGTCATGGCCACCAAGGAGACGGCGCTTAAAGTCATCTCTGATTTGTCCTTCGTGAGGCCCGCTCCGGCCGCTGACTGGTTCGAGTTCGTCCCCGAGATAACCCCGACGCCATCCGACGTGGTGATAACCAAGCGACAATGGGGGGCGTTCTACGGGACCGACCTGGACCTCCAGCTAAGGAGGAGAGGCATCGATACTATCGTGCTGTGCGGCGTTTCCACGGACTACGGGGTGGAGAGCACTGCCAGGTTCGCATACGAGTACGGATACCAACAGATATTCGCAGAGGACGCCATGGCATCGAGGTCCGAAGAGCAGCATAACGCGGCTGTCAACTTCATCTTCAAGCGGATCGGCAGGGTTAGGAGCACCGAGGAGATATTGAGAGAGCTTGACTGATCGGTCGAGCTGCTATTCTGAATGGGCTCCTTGAACCACTATTTTGATAGGAACCTGGTGTCAGGGGCTGGCTACAGTCCGATGCCTCGGGCGGAAGGTACCGACCACGACTGCCACCAGGGCGATCGCGAAGAATAGTAGGAAGGCGGTGTGGAGGCCATCCACGAAAATGACCAACGCTTGCGGGCTTATCCCTCCGCCGTAAAGGAAGAGCTTCATCATGTCGACCGTTGAGATGCCGCTCAGTACCAGTGGGAACGCAAGGGCTAGGCTGAACATCTGGCCAGTGTTCATGAGCATCATCCTGGTGCCAGCCGCCGTGCCTCTGCGTTCCGGTGGGACGGCATTCATGACCGAGCTGCTGTTGGGCGAGCTGTAGAGGCCTCCCCCAACACCCATCATGACCATGAAAAGGG
>PNBI01000009.1 GCA_003135935.1 Methanomassiliicoccaceae archaeon | reverse complement strand
GGGTAAGGCTACCGTGGGAACCAATCCAGAATCCTGTGATACTGCCCCCGTTTAAGTTGTACAGGAAGTGATCGCCATTGCTCAGGGCCAGATCCAAGGATGGAATGTTCACGGTTGCCGCCACAGAGCTGAAGAGAACCAGGTTTCCGTGTTTTATGGCATTGTATCCGGAGATGGTCCCGCCGTGCGCGTTGCTGGTATAGACTTGTCCACTCGCGGTCACGACGACCCAGCAGGGGGCGACGCCGAAGTCAGGCACCGAGCCGCTGATGAGCTTCAGGCTGCCATTATTATTCACAATATACGAGGAAAGGGTCCCATTGGCTGCTTCACTAATGATTAGGTTTCCCGCTCCATCGAAGGCGAACCCGTAAGGTGCCGGACTGTTGGAGGAATGGGTCATCGGTGCGCTTGCCTGGCCACTCCGGTTCAGCGTATAGGTATCGATGATGTTCGCTCCAACCTCTGCAACCACGAGCACTTTACCATTGGTATTGAACCCGATCTGCTCCGGTTGGTTGTTTGCGATGCCGCTCAATGGCTGTGTCGACCCGGCAATGAAAGTAAGCATGCCGTTATAGGTGAGCCTGAATCCAGCGATATTGGGTGTGCCACCTGCATTGAGCACGTACACGATATTATTGTGAATCGTCAGACTTACAGGCATGATGCCCCCAGAACCGACGACATCGGTCAGGAACAAGCCAGACCCGGAGACGGAGAATACTGAGATCTCATTACTTCCCGCATCGACCACTAACAGCCAGCGACCGTTTTCGGTCAGAATAACCGCTCCTTGGCTGGCGAGTTTACTTCCCGTTCCCAGGCCATTCGCCGCGAAGTTGCCCGACCACGTTAAGACCCCGTTGGAAGCCCTGTCATACCTGATCACCATGTTGCCGGCTGCAGCGTTGTCGATAGTGTAAACGGCTCCTGCGCTACGATGAATGAAGGAATCGTTCAAATTGGAATTTCCGACGTTGGTTGACGCTGAAACCAGCCCCACAGCGGAAAAAAGCGCCAGAATTGAAAGGGCGACAATCAAACCTGCATAGAGCTTGGTTTTCATGAGGATTCCCGTTGGAGCGTTTTGTATATAAATAAATCATAATGGTTCAGCGGCATTTCCTGAATTGCTCGATTTAGAGCAGAATTGATAATCAGCCAGTCATCCGCAAGAATAGCCTAGTGCCCGCAATAGCATATCAATAAATTTAAACCAGAGAGGCACAACTAATTCATTGGCGAGATTATGGTAGGAGTCAGAAAGATACTGGTAGGAGTGGATGGATCAAAATGCTCGAACGAAGCAATCAGATATGCTGCTGAATTGTCAAAAAAGTTCAATGCCACTGTCGCACTGATACATGTTTATGTGCCGCCAGAAGTTACACGTGACCTGCCTGCACATGATAAACCGGATGAAGCAAGATCGAAATTGGACGAATCCAAGAAGATAATGGGTGAATTAGGCGTCGATTGTGAAACAATCCTTGCGACCGGTCATCCAGCAAGGAATATTCTTAACGAAGCAGCCAAAGGTTATGACATGATCATTCTGGGTAGTCGCGGTCTGCACGCAGTGAATGGCTTCCTGATGGGCAGCACAACCACACGAGTAGCGCATCATGCAAAGATTCCGGTATTGATAATTCACTGTTGAAACGGCAGTCGTCGATAATACCGATATGGGCAACAACAGTAGACTCTAGTAATATTGCTTCACTGCCTTTCGGGCATTGATACAAACGGCGATCGTCCTTTCTGTTTTCATCAATAGATGTACGTCAGCGCCCTAACCTCACCGCATCCTGGTACTAATAAGAACGATCGCTTTGGCTATGGAAGATGCGTCCTGCATACCAGGATCCGACGGCAATCAGTATGACCGACCCGGCCCAAAAATAATACCTCAGAGGATATCCATAAACTGTTATTTCCCAGAAAAATGGCAATGCAGAGGCAAGGAGGATGACACCGGACGAGTAGAACATTGCTCGATAGACTCCGTGTTGTCTGACCTCCGCTGCGTGCACCTTATCATGATCACTCTTGGCAATGCGATCCGAGAAGAATGCTAATATGACGAATAATGCACCCAGATCGAAAGCATACAGCATCGATGCTGTGTCATCGATTCTAATGTCTCCAACAGTTTTCGGTCCACTAGATAATAGGAAAAAGAAGTAGGGTTCCAACGACACCAAAAAGAGCAAGACGACGTTGAGTCTGATGAAGCTTATCGATTCCACCTTCATCACGGCCATGGCTGCGGTGTAGTGCAACCATATCTCGATTAGCAAGAAGAATGAGAAGCTGAACGATATGACATCGGTAATGATCTCAGTTGAGCTACGTGGCGGTTGAGATATGAGCACTAATGCACCGATGGAAAGGGCCAGACCAAAGATGAGATCCGAAAGATGTTCAATCTCTGGTTTCTCCTTTCCCAGAAATTCCCGTTCTTCTTTGCCTTCATCGGCGATGCCATCATTTGCCATCTGATAGGAAGATGAGTAAAACGTTCCAATAAATGTTCCTAGTTTGATCGAGATATTCTTCACGCGGGGTTTCCATGATCTTTCCAAGCCCGAACCTCACCGCATTGTGTTTGCATGTCTGAAACAAAATGGGTTTATAGCATCCCTACGTGAGATTTCTGGGACCGGGAGTAATGGCTTCTACCTTCCCCTCCCCGGTCTCTCATTTTTCTATCTTGAGTCTTCGCAGCTCCTTCTCATTCTCCAGGCAGATCGAGAGCAATTTACCCTCAACCAGATCGGGGAAATTGGCATCGGCTATGGCTTGGGTATGCATGAGCGCTTTAACAGCCATCTCATCGAATACCTC
>PNBI01000052.1 GCA_003135935.1 Methanomassiliicoccaceae archaeon | reverse complement strand
AGGATATACGCCGACAAAGAAGTTGTCGATATCGAAGACGGCATAACCGGCGCGAACGCGAACGACGCGCATATCATCCACGTCCAGTACGGAAGGGATTACAAAGCCGATGAAGTGGATTCCCTGAGACTGGCAAATGAAGGCGACCCGTGCCCCAATTGCAGCGGAAAGCTCACTATCACAAGGGGAATAGAGGTGGGGCATATCTTCAAGCTTGGCGTGAAGTACAGCGAAAAAATGCAGGCGAAATATCTTGGCGAGGACGGGAAAGAAAAACCTTATATCATGGGATGCTACGGCATTGGAGTTTCCAGGATAGCAGGCGCGGTCATCGAGCAGAACAACGACCAGTTCGGCATCAAGTGGCCGATATCGATATCTCCTTATCAGGTCGCCGTTGTCCCCGTGAACATGAAGGAAAAGGCGCAAAAAGACGCGGCGGAAAAAATATACAGCGAACTTTCAAAAGCGGGAGTGGAGGTCATATTGGACGACCGCGAGGCGTCGATAGGCGTCAAGTTGAAAGACATCGACCTGGTGACTTTCTCGCAGGGACCAGGGCTCGGACCTTGCTTGCGCACCGTAGCCACGGCAGCCCGCGCCCTCGCACTATCTCTAAATAAGCCGATAATCGGCGTGAACCACTGCATCGCACATCTGGAGATCGGGCGCATCCAGACGCCAGCCAGGGACCCAGTGCTTCTCTATGCCTCCGGCGGCAACACCCAGGTCATCGCGTTCGCCAATGGCCGCTACCGCATCTTCGGGGAGACGCTCGACATCGGCATCGGGAACATGCTGGACAAGCTCGGCAGGGAGATCGGGCTCGGATACTACGCTGGCCCGAAGATCGAGAAGGCGGCGAAGGAGGGAAGCAAGTTGCTCGACCTGCCCTATTCGGTCAAGGGAATGGACATGGCGTTCTCGGGCATCCTCACCGCCTGCTTGATGATGAAGCAGAGGGGCGAGAGCGTCGAGGACATCTGCTTCACGGCGCAGGAGATCTGCTTCGCCATGCTGACCGAAGTAACAGAAAGGGCGATGGCCCACGTGGAGAAGTCCGAGGTGCTGCTCGGCGGCGGTGTGGTGCAGAACAAGCGCCTGCAGGAAATGGTCTCCAGGATGTGCGCTGACCGAGGAGCGAAAATGTATGTTCCCGACCGAACGCTATGCATGGACAACGGGGCGATGATCGCCTGGACCGGGCTGGTCATGCATCTTGCGGGAGTCAGAATGCGCCTCGAGGACACGGTCGTCAACCAGCGTTTCCGCACCGACGAGGTCGTCGTGACTTGGCGAGATTGATCAAGCAGCGCTCGCTTTCTTGGCCTTCTGATCGCCGACGATCTTGTCCAGTGCGCGAAGGAACTCGTCTTCCTTGCCCTTCTCGATCGTTGCCCCGGCCGCGACGGCATGACCTCCGCCGATCCCTCCAACGGCCGCAGACGCCTGCCTCAGCGCCGCTGCCATGTCCACTCCTTTGTCCAGGATGCGGAACGTCGCGCGGGACGATATCCGGGTCTTGTCCGGATGTCGCGATAGCACGATCGTTGGCTTGTCGCAGTCGCCTACGAACTGCATGGTCAGGCCAGCAAGCACTCCGGATAAGGAGGCGTTGCTGCTGTAGAAGTATTGCAGGCTGTTCATTTTGGTGATCCCGGTCTTGACGACCGAGGCCATCCCTTCGACTATCTGGCGCTTATACTCGCCCCTCAACCCCTCTGCCTTTTGCAATGCCGCCTTATCGCCGAGGGCGAGAGCCACCCCGACGCCCTCCTGGTCCGTGCGGCCGCAGGCGTTGAGCAGCTGGGCCAAGTCCTCACCGTAGTATCGCCAGGATGGGAAGAAGTAGCGGTCGGTGATCAGCTCTTCCATGGCCGACGTGGTGCATCCCTGCTTGAGGAGATGCAATGCAACAAACGAGGACAGCCTGCGCCTCTGGTTCTCGTCCAAGGATTCGAGGTTGGCGTCCGTGGGCACGCCCGCTTCCAAGAGCAGGGCCTTCGCCCCTTCTGGGTTCCCGGTCACCCCTAGCATGTATGGGTCGGTGGTCTCGATCAATGAGTTTAGCAAGGCGCCTTCGGGCAAAAGCGAGCCCGGCCGGACCACCACCAACTTGCGCTTCAACCCTTCATTCAGCAGGTGGAGGTTGATGCCGCTCAGTCCGCGGATATGCTGCCTGTCACCCACGATGCCACCGAACGCAATGGGCAGGAGGTCCCAGTTACCCTCGCTAACGGTTACCGCAAACATCATTGCCACAGCGCCGGCGCAGCCCGAGGTCATTCCATCGATGCCGAACANNACAGGTGCGGGTTCACGTGTATGATCTTATCGGAATCGCCGATCGGGGCATGGTGGTCCAGGACAATCACGCTGGCGCCGGTCGCTTCCAACGCCGGAAGGCTGGACGAGCCCATGTCCGCCAGGATGAGGCATTTCGCTCCCTCCGCCACCTCGTCGATCGTCTTTTCCTCCAGCGACTTCACCATGGTGAGGTGGAAGCGCTTGTCCACTCGGACCAGCACGTTAGCAAGGATCCCAGCCGCGGAGAGCCCATCCGCGTCATAATGAGTCAGCACCCTGACCTCAGAGTGCTTGGAAAGCTCTTCGGCAGCTTGAGTTAAACGTAAGAAAAGGGGTTTGGGAAGGACCTCTTCGTCCATCCGCCCTCACTCGATTAGTAGCTCAGCGGTCTTGAGCGAATAAATCCAATCCTGGGGCAGGATGTCGTTGCGCTTGTAGTACTTCACCAAGCGTCGGATCTTCGCCTCGATCAGTTGCAGGTTACGGTTGGTCGCCATGTCCTTCTTGTTCTCCTGCATATGCAGGTTGACGTTGAGAGCACGGCGCATCAATGCCACCATATCATCCGGCAGGGCTGGCCTCAAGCCGTTCCCTTCCAGTATCTCCAGCATGGTCTTGCCGGTGGCGAGGCGGACGCTCGGGACCGCGTATTGGTCCCTGAGAACGAGACCGATCTTGGCGGCGCTCATCCCCTCCTTGGCCAGTTTGACCACTTTCTGCTCGATTTCATCCTTGGACATCGTTACCCATTCTGGGTTCTCGGTGACCAGAGGTTTCGCGGAGGCGGACTTGCCCCTCCTTCTTGCATGCATCTTTGCCATATGATCATCACTCTGACTGCTATGATGGAAGGCGTTTGCTATGGTGGCGAATGGACTGCCCATTTATGTCCTGATATATAAATTTTGAGCGCGTCAAGCACCTACTCATTTAGCCAGCTGGATACAGTTTGGGGGCATTGGCGGCCGTCAATCGATCGCACTTCGGAAACATCCTTTGGAGTATCTCTTGCCTCTTTCATTCAAAGCCCAAGAGAGCGTCTCCTTGTACTCCTCTTCCCCGAACGCCAATTCCTTTGGCAGGGCGGCAAATAGGCCCCACTCCATTTCCGGCTTCGCCACCGGGCACTCGAGATCCCCGGCGAAGACCACGCCGTCGCGGTGCTTCATCTTGGCGAAGGGCACGAAGCTGCAGCCGCATTCCTCTTTCACTTCGCGGATCGCCGCCTGCTCCGGCGTCTCTCCCGGCTCGACATGTCCCCCTGGCATCTCCCAGCCGTTGCGCTTGGCGTTGAAGACCATGACGAACTTGTCGCCGATGAAGGCGATGCTGTAGGCCCACTTCATTTGGCTCCCACCGCCAGCATGGCATGGTCCTTCTCGAATGGCTCCAGGTCCAACATGTCAAGTACCTCGAAGCCTTCCTTGGATATGAAAGTCGCCGCCTCCGAGAAGATCGATCTCGGTTCGCGGGTCACGTCCTCGCAGCGCGCCTTCAGGGCGAGCATTCCTTTCTTGGCGGCGAACTCCCTCATGTTCTTCAACATTATGCTCGCCTGGTTCTTCTGCGCTATGTCCTGGTAGACTACTTCGACGTGCTCCACCGCGAAGCGGTATTCGCTCGGCCTTGTCGCATCCCCTAGGATCGGCACCATGTTCTTGCGCCGCTCGCACACCGAGACCAGGTCCCGGAACGAGCGGGGAGAGAACTCGACGCAGTATACCGTTCCTCCATGGCAAAGGTCGGCCACATGGCTCGCCGTCGTGCCGCTCGCAGCGCCCAGGTAGAGCACTCTGGTATCCTTAGAGAATGGAAATACTGTGCCTCCCAAGCGCACGTAGGCGGCAAGCTTGCTGCGGTTCGGCATCCACTCCCGATATTCGATTTCGTTGCTGGTGATCAGCCTCTCGCCGTACACCGAGTCGCCAGGCACGGAGTTGCGGGTATAGATGCGCTCGCCGTCCCAGTAGACACCCTTGACGCGCATCTCGACCAAATGTGCAGGTTCTCCAGCCATGCTGGGCAAGCATAGTGCTCAGCCTTTTAATGATATTCACCATTATCTTTCCCCGTGGCTGATAAGGACCAGGCCAAGCGGATCGAGGAGCTGACCAAGCGCATCACCGAGCTTGAGTCGACCATCAGCCAGGTGACCAAGCCCTATGCCGAAGTTGTGCACCAGCTGTCGGTGTTCCAAGATACGGTCCAGAAGTACTTCCGCCTCATGGACCTCTACCAGAAGCACGGAGTGGTCAGCATAGACGTCATCCTCCCGGAGGTCAAAGACCCGATCTCCAAAGACATCATGCGGGTGCTTCTCGACAAGCCAGGCCTGAACATTTCTGAAGTTACGGAAGAGCTCAAGGCGAGGAGGGGCAGCTCGTCGCGGCGCATCGTGCGCGAGCGGCTCGCGGAGCTGCTGGCAGCCAAGCTGGTTATGGAGAAGGCCGAGAAGTCGGAGAAGACCTACCATATCTCAGAGGGCGTGGTCAAGAGGTGGTCACAAGTGCTCGGCCTATCCAAGTAGTGTGACCAACCATTAGCGGTAATAGGACTAAAATCCAAGGAAGTGAAGAAGATGGCTTACAACGAAATGCCGGACGCGGAGAAGCTGAAGGAGATAATGGCGGTAATGAAGGACACGATACCGGAGCTGCTGGAGAAGATCACCAAGGTGCTCTATGACGCTCAAGAGGGCGAGAAGTTCGGCACCGCGGTGGCGAAATTCTACAAGGCGCTCATTGACGCTGGAATGACGAGCGAGCAGGCCTTCACGCTATCGAAGGAGTACATGAACAACGCATCACTGGGTGGCATGTTGAAGGGCGTCGTCGGCGGCGCGAAGCGCGATCATGAGTAGGATCTTGCATGACCCGAAAAAAGGAATCGGGGGAGGTGATGTTGGCGGTCGCCGCCAACGCCCCCGGGCTGGTTTGGCGGCTGGGCATCTCCTACCTCCGGTACAAGAGGCAAGCGAAGAGGGCAGGCAAAGTCTTCTTCCGCTCGCTGGTCACCAATGGGATGCCGGAGAAGGAGGCGCGGGATCTTGCCGACGAATACATGTCAGCATTGAGCTTAATGAGCATCATGCGCCAACTGCCCTTCCGAAGGCCAGTTCTGGCGAAAAATATTAAAGGATAGAAGAGAGGGGAGACCCTCCCCTTTCAACGGTTTTTACTTGCGAATAAGATATTCTACGATGCCATAGCCTACGTCGTCGTCGATGGTGAACTTGGCCAGGCACTCGTGCATCAGCGATTGCACTTTGTCGTCCTTGCCCATGAACGGCAAGGCGACCTTGTGCTTTATGACCGCCTTCGCTCCATGAACGTCGCCGTCTTTGTCGTGCAAAGCCATATAGACAGTGTTCGGGGAGCCATCACGGTTGTACTCCGTGACGATGTCCGCCCGGATTATCGGCACGCTCTTGCCGTCCAGATAGATGAAGCCAGCATCGACCTCGCCCCGGTCCATGAACAGCTTGGTCAGGTTGAAGGCGAATCCCTCGTCGAATTGCGCGGTGATCCATACCCACATGCGCGGCGCGGTCCAATCGCGTACGCCCCAAGAATGGTCCCTCTCGCCCATGGCAGTTACATCGTAGACCTTCCCGCCTAGCGAGAGCTTCCCGGCGATCTTGCCGAATTGCTCCAGATGCTCTGATGCCACTGAGGAAGCGATCTTCTCCTTCTCCCCGCTGACGCTCTCTCGGTAATCGAAGACGTCGTTCAGCGCGGTGAACGTCAGGTCGAAGGTTACCTTCTCCTTCTCTCCATCCTTGACGGCCTTCGGTAGCTCGCCCTCGAATTCCAGACGCCATTTCTTGTCGTCCTCGAGCTTGGAGAACTTGAGCCCGGCCACTTCGAGGTCGCTGTTCTCCATTACGGCTTGGTCTTTCACACCGAAAACATTGCCATCTGGCATCATAAGGAAGCAGAACACGCTCTTCTCTTTCTTGTTTGGCTTCAGACCGATGCGCATGAATCCGCAGATGTCCTGTCCTCGGTCATAGAAGTTGAAATAGAAACTCTCGTTCCATTCCTCGTGGGTTCCAAATTCATGGATTATATCTGTGGAATCCAAGGTCACATCTCCTCTAGGTATATGATTCCATCATTACCGTCGAGGGTTACCTGTTGCCCTGTCTTTAAGATTTTGGTCGCCCCCTTGACCGCGGTTACCGCCGGAATCCCGTATTCCCTGGATACGACCGCCCCATGCGATAGTATGCCACCGGTCTCCGTAACTAGGCCACCGATCTTGGAGAAGACCGCCGTCCAGCCAGGGTCAGTGTTCGAGGTCACCAGTATCTCCGATTCCTTCACCTCGGAGAGGTGGTCGATGGAATCCACCACTCTTATTCGGCCCTTGCGGATGCCTGGGCTGGCCGAGACCCCGATGATCTTCTTGGAATCACCCAGTCGAACCACGGTGTCATCGAATTCGAAGTTGCCACGAAGGAACTTAGGCGGGAGTTTGTCCCGATAGCGCTCGAACTCCCTCCGGTTCGAGGCTATCTTTGCACGGACGTCCGCCTTGCCTTCCTTACCGATCTGGAATATCTCCTCCTTGCTTAGGAAGAAGATGTCGTCCGGCCGGTCGATCCAGCCCCTTTCCGCGAACCGTCGGCCGTACTCCATGAACAGCTTTCTCTGGCGCATGAGTATGTGATCGAGATAGAAGCGCTGGTTCTCCCTGAACACCAAGTAGATCTGGGCGAACTTGAGGACTAGCTTGAACAGCCGCTTCTTCGCGAAGCCGAGCCTGAGGCGGCCTATCTTATGCAGCACCTCTTTCTCCGTTGCCAGGCGCTCCTGGATCTTCTCCCTTTCTAGTTTCTCGAAGTCGATGTCGGGCGCCTCGACCAAGGAGCGGACGATGTCGATCACGAGCTTGGGGTCGTCCACCCAGCGCGGGAAGAAGAGCTCCCTGGTGTGCGATCGTTGGCCATACTCATCCATGAACAACTCGAGTTCTCGCTTGAGGCCGGCGAAGTTCAGGTCCGTCTGGACGGCTGCAAGCACTTGGGAGGAGGTCGCTGTCTGGAGGAATTTGAGCACCAGTGGGTCCGCACGGACGGAAGCGGCCACTTTGGCCAGGGCGATGTTGGTCTTGATGGTCTTGTTGTCCTCCAAGCCGGAGACCAGCTTGGAATAGAGCTGCCCGTTCTGGTCGTCGAGCCAATCTGAAAGCCAGCGTTTCACCATCAGGTTGGTGCCAATGGAGTGGGTCACCATGCCATACCTGATCAGACGATAGTGCTTCAGGTAGGCCGTCTCCATGCTGTCGTAGGTCGCTTCCAGCTCGGCATCGCTCAGAGTTCGAAGGTCTAGCAGATCGAAGCCGTTCCTCATGGTCTTGAGGAACCCGTCCGCCCAGGCGCGATAAGCTTTGTCGGTCCGGGTGATCATGCCGTCAGAATCGAGGAGCGCGATCCTCACCTCCGCCCAGAGCCTCTTGCCCAGCTTGGCCCTGGCATTGGCGATCCGCTCCTGGTCCTTCTCCGGGAAGTAATTGAGCAGCTCCTTGGTCCGCGAGAACCGGGGATTGTAGATGAAGACCGCTTCCAGCACCTCGGTGTTGAAGTAGATGTGCCCCTTATGGAGCCGCAACAGGTCCTTGCCGACCAGCTCCTTGTAGCCCATTATCTTGGCGCCCTCGTGGTTCACGATGTCGGTGAGGTACTCGCCCAAAACTGAGAAGAAGAGCGGCGAGGTGACGTCCGACCAGTACTCGTCGCCGTATGCCCGCGTGTAAAGCTCCTCGCCCTTCTTGACCAGGGTGGTTATCGGCCGGGACTGCAGGAAATAGATCTTCCCGTCCTCGATGGCCCATTCCACGTCCTGAGGTCCGTCGAACAACTCCTCCATCCTCACGCCGATCTCCGAGAGCTGGTGCAGCTCCTCATCGGTGGCGGAGGGCGCATCCCTCTTCGATTCCTCTATGTCGACCACGCCCTCCTTCCGTCTCGAAAGGAAGATGGCCTTCGTCTTATGGGAGATCTCGCGCTTGACCACCTTCCCGTTCCACCAGTCGCAATGGAACCGGTCCGGGCTCACCAGTCCGGAGGCGATCGATTCCCCCAGTCCCCAAGACGATTCGATCAGGATGTGCCTGCCATCTTGGTCCAGGGGATCATGGGTGAACATGATGCCGGAGGAGCGGGCGTCGACCATGCGCTGAACGATGACCGCGATGCCGCCGCCGGTCTGCGGTATCCCCACGTTGTTGCGATAGGCGATCGCTCTCTCATTGTAGAAAGATGCCCAACACCGTTTCACTGACTCTGGGACTTCGTCGGATGGAACATTGAGGAACGTATCTTGTTGGCCGGCGAACGATGCGTCAGGCAGGTCCTCGGCGACCGCGGACGAACGCACCGCCCAGAGGGAATCCTTGCCCATGCGGTCGAGCTCCTCTCCGAACTCCGCGCGCACATGGCNNGAGAGGATCCAGTCCTTGATATTCTTCGACGTCCTCTCCAGAACTGCCTCATCGTCCAGGTCGACGCCGTCGAAAGCCTGCTTGATGCGTTCATTCAGGCCGAGCTTCTCCAGGAACTTATTGTAGGTGGTGATGGGAATCACAAAGCCCTCTGGTACCTGGAATCCCGCGCAAGCCAAGGCGGAGAGGTTCGCAGCCTTGGGCCCGACCAATGGATAGTCCTCCTTCGTGATCTTCCCCAGGCTCAACGGCTTCTTCTCCATGACGACCCGTTTCCCCAGCCAACGCGGCGAATTGCATACGCACTGGCCTAAGGGAATCTCCCGGTCTGGTTAAATGATTTGCCACCTGCCGATTTCCGAAAACGAGCCCAAATCGAGCAAGTCTTTAAGCCAGTCGCATCATACTCGATTTCGATGAAAGAAGAATTGCATCTCATGGCCCGAAGGGTCAGGGAGGCAGAGCGTGCCATTCCCGATCAGGTTGACAAGGGCGAAGAGCTAGGCATGGGCGCAGACGGCTCGCCGACCCTATTCGTGGACAAGGTGGCCGAGGACATCATCCTCCATTTCGTGGAGGAGCGAGATCTCCCTTTCAACGTGCTATCAGAGGAAGTCGGGTTCATCGATCGCGGCAAGAAGAAGACCTTGGTGATCGATCCGATCGATGGCACTTATAACGCTGCCATGGGAGTGCCTTTTTACAGCGTTTCACTGGCGGTGGCGACCACCTCACTCCGTGACGTCCAGATGGCGCTGGTAATGAACCTGGTGACCGGCGACACATTTTACGCGGAGAAGGGCAAGGGCGCCTTCCTGAACGGGACGAGGATCCATGTCAGGAAGTACGTGCCACATAGCTCCACTTTCCTATGTTATTTGGGCAAGTACTCTACCAGCGACACCCTGGAGCTGATGAGGCAGGCCCGGCGCTCCCGTTCCCTAGGATGCGCCTCGCTCGAGATGTGCCTCGTTGCGCAAGGCAAGGTTGACGCCTACTACCTGAACTGCGAGGTGCTGGAACGCGCGATCCGAGTGGTGGACATCGCCGCCTCGGCGCTGATACTCTGGGAAGCGGGAGGAGAGATAGTCGACATGAACGACCATCCCCTAGACATGCCCCTTAACCTGCGGGACCGGAGGAATTATTTGGCGTATGGCGATGAGGCGGTCAAGGGGGTGTTCTTCTGAGATTCGGTATCAGCGCGAACGTCGAGATCCCGGTCGGGCCAAAGCTGGCAAAGGAAGCCTTCAACGCCCTGAAGGGGCAGGACTTCATTCTGGAGAACGAGATCGCCAAAGTGCTGGGCCATAAAGGGCACGACATCGAGGACATGGACGTCGATATCATGATCGCCGTGGGCGGCGACGGCACTATCCTAAGGGCGCTGCAGAAGAACCGGGCGCCGGTCCTGGGCATCAACGCTGGCGACCTGGGCTTCCTCACGGAGATCTCAAGCGATGGCGTGAAGCAAGGGATCGAGCGCGTGCTGAGGGGCGACTACATCCTGGACGAGAGGGCGAAGCTGAAGACCACCATCAATGGCAGGAGGGTGCAGGATGCGACCAACGAGGCGGTGGTGCATACAGCTCACATCGCCAAGATACGTCATTTCAAAGTTTTCGTGGACGACGAGTTGGCCATAGAGGTCAAGGCGGACGGGATAATCATCGCGACGCCGACCGGCTCGACCTGCTACGCCATGTCCGTGGGAGCGCCGATGCTGGATCCCCGGATCGAGGGATTGATCATCGCCCCGATGGCGCCTTTCAAGTTCGCTGGCCGTCCCACGGTCGTACCGGCCAAGAGCAACATCAGGCTGGAGCTGGTGCATCCGAAGCCCTGTGTCCTGGTGGGCGATGGCCAGGAAGAGAACCAGTTGGACGGGTCCGAGAAGGTCAATTTCACCGTCTCCGACGAGAAGGCACGCTTCGTCTCCTTCGGGCGAAGCTTCTACACCCGAGCGAGGATGAAGCTGATGGATGGGATATGCTGAGCCAGGACAAGCCTGGTTTGAGCATAGATGGGGCGTTGCTCGATGCCATCAACGAGGCGGCGGTCCAGACCTATCCCAACGAGTTCGTCGCTGCCCTTAGAGCGGAGAAAGGGGTCATCAACGAGTTGCTGATGCTCCCAGGGACGATCTCCGGTGAAAGATCTGGTATCTTGCAGCTCCATATGCTGCCGATCGACTTCAGCGTGGTTGGCTCAGTGCATTCGCACCCCGGTCCTAGCGCCAGACCCTCCGAGGCGGATCTCGCCCTGTTCTCACATTTCGGCTCGGTGCACATCATCACCTGCCTGCCGTTCGACCGCACCAGCTGGAGGGTGTACAATCTGCGCGGCGAGCGGATCGAGCTCAAGGTGATCGACTAGAACACTCTGCTTCCTGGCCCGATGTTCCCTTTTGCCAACGCTCCCGGGCCGATGATGCTTTTCTCCCAGATGATCGTTCCAGCATCGATCATGGCATTGATGCCGGTCTTGACGTCATCGCCCATGATCACTCCCAGCTTCCTACGTCCCGAGTCGATGAGCCCGCCCTTGAAGGATACCCGGACGTTCTGGTCGTCGAAGCGCAAATTCGCCACTTTCGTTCCAGCGCCAAGGTTGCATCGCTCCCCGATGACGCTGTCGCCGACGTAGTTGTGATGCGGTATGTGAGTTCCGGCCATGACGATCGAGTTCTTCACCTCCACCGAGGCGCCGATGCGCACGTTGGGGCCGAAACAGCAGCCAGGGCGGATGTAGCAGTTCGGTCCGATTTCGCATCCTTTGGCGATGTACACCGGGCCGTTGATGTAACTCCCTGAACGGATCCTCGCCCCCTTCTCCACCACAACCTCGCCCTTCATGACCACGTTCTCTTCGACATCACCCTCGCATTTGCCTATCAGACGGGACATGAAGATGTCGTTCGCCGTGAGCAGGTCCCAAGGCCTGCCCACATCGATCCACTCAGTCATCATCCGGTGAATCAGTACGTCCTCGGATTTGGCAAGCGTTGTGATGGTATCCGTGATCTCGTACTCCCCTCGGATCGATTTGGGAGTATTGCGGATCAGTTCGAAGACAGCTGGTGTGAAGACGAAGATGCCTGCGTTGATCAGGTCAGATGGGGGCCTCTTCGGCTTTTCCATGATCCGGATGAGCTTGCCATCTTTCTCTTCGATCACTCCGAATTGGCTCGGGTCTTCCACCGTAACCGCGCCCATGATCGTTTTGCCAGTGCGCTCGAACATCCCACGCATCGCTTTGATGTCCGTCTCGGAGACGACGACGTCTCCGTTGACGACGAAGAACGGCTCNNCCATGAAGCCTTCCGCGTGGCCGATGGCGTTTGCGGTCCCAAGGCGTTCCCTTTGCTCCAGATAGGTGATCTTCAGGCCGAGCTCCGAGCCATCGCCGTAGTATTCCTTGATGCGGTTGGCCTTCCAGCCGACCAGCAGGGCGATCTCTTTTACTCCGGCCGATTGTAGCGCCGTGAAGATGTGGCTGAGGAACGGCTTCCCCGCCACGAGCAGCAATGGCTTTGGTATGTTCGATGTGAGCGGACGAAGCCGCGTTCCCTCTCCCGCTGCCAGCACCAAGGCTTTCATTTCAGGCAACTCCCAACCACTTGTTCTGCCAGGTTGTCCAGCAGGTCCAATGACTCTTGTGACCTCGCCTCTGTCGTCACCCGGATCTTCGGCTCCGTTCCGGATAGTCTCACCAAGAACCACCCATCCTTGAACTCAGCCCGATATCCATCTACGGTGATAAGGCGGTCGCAGTCGATCTGCCTCATGGACTGCTCCAGACGCTGCTGCACCCCCTTGCGATCTTCATTCCTGAAGACCTGCGACATCCGCGAGACCGGGTACTTGGGTATCGAGTCGACCATCTCC
Organism: Methanomassiliicoccaceae archaeon; assembly: GCA_003135935.1. GTDB lineage: Archaea > Thermoplasmatota > Thermoplasmata > Methanomassiliicoccales > UBA472 > FEN-33. The sequence goes on along the minus strand of PNBI01000052.1, from coordinate 20,592 downwards.
GACAGCGGCCGATCACTGACCATAGATGAAAGCAACGCTGCGGCGTAGACGCCGTCCGGGCATAGAGTCTGGTCAGGAAAGATGAAGGTGCCCGACGGTTCGCCACCGAAGTCAGCCCCGGTGGTCTTCAAAGCCTCGGCCACATAGACGTCCCCGACCCTAGTGCGGTGGACCTTCCCCTCTACCAGATCGTCAAGGACCATTGATGCATCGACCGGTGCCACGACGTTCCTTGCCTTCAAAGCGACCACGAACAGCGCGAGCAAGCGGTCGCCATCGATGTAACGGCCGTTCTCGTCCACCGCGACCATCCGGTCACCGTCCCCATCGTGGGCGATGCCCAGAGCCGCTCCTTTGCTCCTCACAAAGCCTCGCAGGTCGCCCAGATGCTCCTCGGTCGGCTCGGGCGATCGGCCGGGGAAGAAACCGTCCGGTTGGGAGTTGATGCTGGTCACCTTGCATCCCAGCTTGCGCAGCAATAATGGCGTTATCACCGATGTGGCGCCGTTGGCGCAGTCCACCACGACCTCCGCTTCCGCGGTACCGACCGCATCAATTACAGCCCTCATGTGATCCTCCAGCGCGGTGGAGTAATCGGTTAGCGAGCCGATCCCCTGCCAGTCAGGGCGACGGAAAGAGCCGGAGGAGATCAGGCTCTCGATTTTGCGCATCTGAGGCGAATCGAAGGCCGAGCCATCAGGATTCCACATCTTGACGCCGTTGTACTCTGGAGGATTGTGGGACGCAGTCACCATGAGGCCGCAGTCGAAAGCGGAGGCGGCCCGGGCCAGGGTTGGCGTTGGCACCATTCCAGCCTCGGCAACGCTGGCACCGCTGGACATGGCACCAGCCTCCAAAGCGCGGATTACAAGGTCGCCGCTGGTACGCGGGTCCTTGGCCACTATGATGCGGTCGGCGATGCTGCCGGCTGCGGCACCGATCTTCAGGGCAAGGTCGACGGTGAACTCGATCCCGAGCTTCCCGCGGATTCCGGAGGAACCGAATAATGACATAGTTCAAATCCAATTTCGAGACCGCGGCTGCGCATGATAAACCTTTTCCGACCTTCCGCTCCGTCCGGATAGAGGCGCCAATGCTGGCGCCTTTCACTGTTTTTGTCGGATCCGATGCTTCCCTGGCTCGGAATCCAGAGCATGCCAGTAGCCCAATGAAAACGGCGAAAGATATTAAAAGGAGGAAATACTGGATGCCGGTAACTATCGGATAAATTTTATATATGGGTAAAATACATTACATACTGGTCATGACTGGACAAAAGGCCAGCGCATGAGCCGATAAAACACACAGGAGGGACATTCTTTGGTGATGGAGAAAATCAGCCTCGACAAGGCAAAGGATATCGCAAAGAAGAAGGGATTGAAGCCTGGCCGCGTTAAGGGAACGAATGGGGTGCAATTCACAAAAGGCAACAACGCTCGCCTTGAGATCGTTTCCTGGGACGTATTCGAGAAGACCCTCGGCGAGAGGAAGCTCGCGGTCTTCGAGAGTGGCGGCTGGATGAAGATAATGAAGAAGTAAATTCTTCTTAACTCCCTAAGAGATCAAACCCTTTCCCATCGCTTATTATTGCTTTCTTCTTCAAAGTTTCATAATAAGCCAGTTCTTGCCATTCTGCTCTTTTCCCTTGAAGCGGACCAGCGCATATGGTCCTTTGAGCTTGCGACCTTGCAGTTCCACCACGAACTTGTCTGCGGTGCGCTCTTTCAGAAGGAAAGTGCCCTGGTCCCAGATCTTGACGGTGCCGCCACCGTATTCGCCTTTCGGTATCGTGCCTTCGAAAGTGGCATATTCGAGCGGGTGGTCCTCGACCTGGACAGCGAGCCTCTTGACCTTCGGCTCCTCCGGAACGCCCTTGGGCACGGCCCAGCTTTTCAGAACGCCATCCAGCGTCAGGCGGAAGTCGAAGTGAAGGTGAGTGGCATCATGCTCCTGGACAACGAACCGCGGCGCCTCCGAGGCGCGATCACCCTCCGGCTCCGGGGAGCGGACGAAGTCCCTCTTTGCCCTATACTCCTCTAATGGCATCTTATCGGGCCTTCTACGCTTTCCCGGTTAGATAACCCTATGGCATGTGGCGAAAATCAGTCCAGCGGGCCAACGCTGCGGACCCTTATTGCCAGGTCACGATGGAACACCTTCTTGAAGCCCTTGGCATGGGTCTCCGCCCCCCAGACCTCGAGCTGGCAATCGCCAGCCGCGATCACCTCAAGCAGCGCCTTGTCCTTGTCGACATATATGAACTTCGCATGCTGGATCAGGCTACAGTGGCTTCTATCCAGAGACTCGGCGAGCTTCAGGAACGTGCTGAGCTGCTGCAGCACCGTGAGAGAGGGGTCGTCGAGCTCATCGCTCCTCTTGCCTGGTGCCTTCTTCCGATGGAACTTGGCCAGGTTGGCAATGATGTTGATCTCATGCTGGCTGAAGCCTAGGAGCTCGGCATTGCGTATGATGTAGTAGGAATGCGCCTGGTGGTCCGCGAAGGATATGAAATCGCCGATGTCGTGAAGGTAGGCGGCGTAGCCAAGCAGCTCCCTCTCGTCCTTGCCGAGGTTATGGATCTCCTCTTCCTTCGCGGTGTCGAACAGCTCGAGCGAGATACGCTTGATCGTCTCGGCGTGCACCTCATCCGTCCCGAACGATCGGGCCAGCTGCAGCACGCTCCTCTCCCTCACCCCCATGCTCTGGTAGCTAGGGAAGCCCTCGATCCGGGAAAGATAATCGAAGATCATGCCGTCCAGCAATCCAGCCTCGCTGATCCTGACCTCCTGGATGTTCAGATCTTCCATGATCGTTTCCAGGATGGCTGCGCCTCCGATGATTATGTCCGCCCTTTCGGGGTTGATGCCAGGAACTTTGCGCCTATCGTCCAGGTTCTTGGTGCTGAGAAGGGCAACTGTCCGCTTCAGTCTGTTCAAGGTGAGGGTGGTCGCCTCGCCCCCAAGGTTCCGAGCCGCGATCTGCGCCAGGTTGATCGCCGTGCCCGAACTTGCCAGCGCGACCTCTACCTCCTGCTTCTTGACCCTCTGGACGGTTCGGACTATCTTATTTCGGACGGACTTCTTCATCAGAGAGTACCTCTCCGGAAAGATCGGTCCTGTCTCTTCGGTCGGAATGAAAAGAGTGGTCAGTCTGATCGCTCCCAGCTTCAAGCTGTCCAGTGTGAGGTAATGTCTTTGATCCCCGACGATTACTTCGGTGCTGCCCCCGCCGACGTCGATGAACACGGCCTTCTTGCCGCCGAGGTCGACCGAGTTCGAAACGCCGAGGTAGATGAGCCTCGCCTCTTCGAGCCCAGAGATGATCCTGAAATCCAGACCGGTCTCGGTCTTTAGCTTCTCCAGGAACTCCGCCTGGTTGTTGGCATCCCTGGTGGCGGAGGTGCAGACGGCCATGACCTCCTCCACTCCGTATGATCTGCCCATCCCGACGAAATGCTTGCAGACCAGTATGGCGCGGTCCATCGCCTCCGGGATCAGCTCTTGGTTGAGGTATTCGTTCTCGCCCAATCGGACGACCTGCTTCTGGACCGAGAGGAGGGTGAATGAGAAATTGGGGTTGAGCCTCACGACCGCGGCCCTCACCGAGTTCGTGCCCAAGTCAATGAACTCGACCACTTTGCCAGCGAAGTCCATCCTATCCCTGGTAGCTCTATCTGCAATGGCTTAAAATACTTATCAGCCGCCCTCGTTCTTCAATACGATTTCCAAGCGGAAGACCTTATGGAAGAGGTCGCCTTTCTTCAGAGCCTCGCTCTCTTCAGCGCTCGGGTCGCCCTTGGCCTTCAGCTTGATCGTAAGTCGCTCCGTGGCGACAACGCACTCAATCCCTTTGACCAAGGAGGAATGGGTAGCATCGAGCCCATCCGCGATGCGCAGCAGGGCGGCGAGCTTGCTCACCTTGACCTGGTCGCTCTCGCGCAGCGATGCGAAATGCGCATGCTTCTCCTTCGGAAGTGAACGGGTGTGGTAGCGCGCAATCGCCCCTATCAACTTCCTCTCCTTGTCTGTCAATGGCAGGTCGGTGTCGCTCAGGATCAACGCAAGCGTGTTCTTGTGATGCGACTTCGTCCCGGCCGACCACCCGATGTCGTGCAGGATTCCAGCGCATTCCAGGAGGAAGCGGTCCTCGCTCTTCATGCGGTGAGTTCGCTCCAACTGGTCGAAAAGCTCCAAGGCCAGCTTCGTCACCTGCTCGGTATGTCGGTCATGCTGCTGGTACTTCTCCGCCACCTTGCGCACCTCAGCCAGCACCTCCTCTCTTGGCCATTGCGTCGCGGCTGCGGCCGCCTTGCGCCCCTGATCGGCGATGTATTCGAACGATCGCCCCTGGATCATCATCTGGGCGAATTCCTCGGGAAGGCCCTTCTCTCTGATGGCGCTGACCGTCGCGGCAACATCATACTCGACCTTCACATGCTCCACCTGCAGCGGTTCGGTCGTCATGATGGCATAGGTCGCTCTAGCGTCTCCGTCGTCGGGGCGGCCTACGCTGCCAGTGTTGACGAAAAGGGTCCCGCCCACCGACCTGACCATGTCTCGGTGGGAGTGCCCCACGATGATCACCTGGGCGTCCGAGGAACGCGCCAGGGCCGCCAAGCGTTCCTCGCTCGTTTCCGGCCCGAGATGCTCGTCTATCGAGGTCGGGCTGCCGTGGGTCAGTAAGAATATAGCGCCATCGATCTCGAATCGGATCTCGCGGGGCAGCTCCTTGAGATACTCCCTGCTCTCAACACTCAGATTGTCGTAGGCCCATTGGAAAGCCAGTTGCTTCTTCGGTCCCTTGGTCTTCCCTGTCCCGCACTCCCCGATGCTCAACGACTTGAGATCGTAATTGCCAATGACGTTGACCAGTTCGCTAGAGCGCGCCAGCCTGACCACTTCGTCCGGGAAGGGCCCGTAGCCAATGAGGTCCCCCGCGTTCAGGAAGACGGTCGCCCCTTTGGAGCGTGCGTCAGCTAGGACAGCCTCCAGCGCCTTCAAGTTGCCATGAACGTCGCCAAGCAGGGCGATCTTGGCCTGCGGGGAGGCCAGCATCTTCCTCAATCTTAATTCCTGATGGTTATCGAAATCCGCCGCCCGGATCACCTTCTCGATCAAGGCATTCAGCAAGCTGGCCTTCTCCCAATTCCTCCATGTCCGCACATAATCAGGATAGAGCGAGGCTTTGCTCTTTCGACGGTCATCCAGGATGGATTGGATGCCTGATGCGATGAATCCCATTTCGGCACCGCAGATCTGGGAGCCGTCGCCCCACGATTTCTCCTGAAGCACCCTCTCAAGCTCGGATATCCAGACGTCGCAGTCGTGCATCTCGCCCAGGACATCCTGGAGCCGCTTGACCTCGGAGATCTCCTCCTTCAGGCCATCGTCATAGAGCGGATGAAATATCTCCATGGTATAGCGCAGGCGCTTGGCGGAGATGCGCATGGCATGATGTTTCGCCGTCTCCAGCGGTCTTTCGACATACTTGGAATAGCTGAGCAAATCCTCAACCCTTTTCTGGATTTGCTCCATCGATTGCGACAGGTCCTTTCCAGTCCTCAAAATCGTCCCCTTCGGGATCGCAAGCTCCATTGTCGTGAGATGCTCGGCCAGCGTCTCCATGGTGTGATCCTCGACCACCTTCGCGATCGTAACGGCCAGGCCAGGCTGAAGCGAGTTGCGATAAGTGCGTTTGTGATCGAGCAGCGCCTCAATCCCCCTGCCTTCGTCTTCCGAATGCTTTTCCTTTAGCAGCTGCTCAAGATAATCGATCTGGACGTCCGCGTCCCGAGCCGAGCCGAGAGCGCGCGTCAGCTCTCGGAAATCCTTCTTCCAGCGGGCGAACCACTTCTTCGGGAATACCGGTTCGAAGACGTCGAGATCAGCCCGCACCCTCCTCGATGCGACGCGCATGCGGTGCACGTTCTCGGGATCGTTATTGGACAGCACGCCCTCCATCTCCTTCTGCAGGGCGGCCAAATGCTCACGAAGGCTGGTGATGCATAGCGAACGGAACCCGGGGTCCTTGCCGACGTTACATCCGTTCATGCCAAACGCCCCGGTTCTCCAGGAACCACTTCTGCGAGTCTAGCGCTGCCTCTCCTTCCTTCGGCAGAACCCGTTCATAGGAGCCGTCGCTCAGCAGACGCCTCGATTTAACGTTGTCCTTCAGATGATTGGAGAGGATATGTTTCACGACCGAGCTTGCGATCTTCTCATCATGGATGGGGAATAGCATCTCCACCCTGCGGTCGAGGTTGCGGGGCATCATGTCACTGCTGCCGATGAGCACCTCCTCCTTCCCTCCGTTGCGGAAGTAGTAGATGCGGCTGTGCTCCAGGAATCGACCGACTATCGAGGTGACGTTGATGTTCTCGCTCAACCCCCTTACCCCGGGGCGAAGGCTGCAGAGCCCGCGGACGTTAAGGTCTATCTTTATCCCTTCCTGAGACGCCTGGTAGAGCGCCTTGATGACGTCCTTGTCCAGCAAGCCGTTCAACTTCCACGCGATGTAGCCGTTGCCAGTCTGATGGTGAGAGTCTATCTCGCGATTGATGCGTTCGATGATCCCGGAGCGGAGACCTTGCGGCGCGACGAGCAGTCTCTTGTAGGACGTCAATCCCGCATACCCCGTGAGAGCATTGAACAGGTTAGAGACGTCGGTCCCGATCTCTGGATTGGTTGTTATGTAGCCGAGGTCCCCATAAAGCCGGCTGGTAATGTTGTTGTAGTTGCCAGTGCCCAGGTGGGAATAGCGGACGATGCCCCTCTTCTCCTTCTTCACGATCAAACAGATCTTGGCGTGGACCTTCAGGTCCAGCGGTCCGTAGACCACGTGGACGCCCTCCTGCTCGAGTGCCCGGGCGAATGATATGTTATTCTCTTCGTCGAACTTGGCCTTCAGTTCGACCACCGCGGCGACCTGCTTGCCGTTCTTACGCGCTTGGATCAGCGCGTCGATCACCGGCGATTGCTTGTCGATGCGATACAACGTGATCTTAATGGCTAGAACATCAGGGTCATTGGCAGCCTGCTGAAGCATGTTCACGACCGGACCGAAAGAATCGTAAGGATGGAACAGGAGGCAGTCGCGCGCCTTGAGCGCCTCCAGGACGTTCTCGGGGTTCGACAGCTCAGGAGGAACGTAAGGGGAGAAGACCCGATCCTTGAGCTCCGGTCTGTCGATAGATAGCATCTGCCAGAAGTCCACCAGGCCGATCGGTGCATAAGATTGGAACACCAGGTATTTTGGCAGGTCCAATTTCTTGGCCAGCATCTCGACCATCCACTCGGGCATGTTCGGCCCCACCTCCAGCCGCACCGGCGAGCCGATCCTACGGTTCTCCACTCCTTCCTCCACGGCCGTCAGCAGGTCCGAGGAATCCTCCAGTTGGATCGAGATCTCCGCGTCTCGGGTGATCCGGAAAGGATAGGAGGCGACGACCTCCAAGCCTGGGAATAAGATGTCCAGATTCGCGGCGATGAGGTCTTCCAGAAGAATGAAATTGAGCGTCGGTCGGCCGCTGATGCCATCATCTTCGCACACGCCCTCGGGAATTGGGACGAAGCGAGGAAAGATCCCAACTGGCACTTTTACTCGGGCGAAGTTATCCTTCCTTTGGTTGTTTCTTACTATGACAGCGAGGTTAGTGGTAAGATTGGATATGAATGGGAATGGGCGCCAAGCATCGAATGCCAGAGGGGTGAGGGTCGGATAGATTTCCCGCTCGAATAGCTGCCTGAGGGCGTTGCTCTGCTCTTCGTCGAGATCCCCCCAGGAATGCACGTGGATGCTCTCCCCCTTCAGAAGAGGGAGCAATTCCTCGTACCAGCAGGAGCCATGTCCCTTCAGGATAGGGATCAGGTTCTGCCTGACCTTGTCAATCGTCTGGGATGGCGTCATCCCGTCTGCGGTGAACTTGAAATTCCCCCGGACCATCTGCCGTCGCAGGTCGGAGACCCGGCTCATGAAGAACTCGTCCAGGTTCGAACCGCAGATAGCAAGGAACTTGATCCTCTCCAGTAGAGGATGCGTGCGGTCCATCGCCTCCTCCATCACCCGCTTGTTGAATTCGAGCGAGCTCAGTTCTCGATTGATGAAATTATCTGGATCATCGAGACTATGGACTAATGCCGATGAAGGTTGACCGGTTGATACCATTTGAGGCTCGTCTATTCGTTCTGACATGGTCGATGGCATCCCTATGAGCAAAGCTCCTTAATTTGAGTTTCTGGGCATCGATCTCTCTTCGCTTCAGGTTGGAATGCGATCATCTGGATTAGGGAAAGTGGATTTCCAGAACATAGGCAAGATTTTAGTACGTTGACGATATGTTGCTAATCCACGGCCCATGCAGGGATAACCAAGCCTGGCCAACGGTGCGAGATTCAGGGTCTCGTCCTTAGTGGTTCGGGGGTTCAAATCCTCCTCCCTGCACTATCACATCTTCTCTGTTACCCCTGCCAAGCAAAGCCTATCCCAGAACTGACCCCGCTCCAGAGCGACGGCTGCTTGGCTGGCGAATGCTCGCAGCAACCTTTCCTGCTCCATCTTCACGAATCCCTCCTGCTCCTCTGGTTGTATGCCCATGACGCCCACCACCCCGTTCGCCGTACTTAGCGGATAATACTTGATCGATGCCGAAGATAGGGTTTCTGTGTCTTTGCCCGCCACCACTCCAGTTTTGAATGTCCAATTGGCCGCGGTCATCTCCTTCTCATCGAGCTTGAGTCCAGCGCTGGCATAGGCAAGCTTGAGCATCCCTTCTTGAGGAAGGAGATAAGCGGACCGGCAGTGGCAGGAGCGCGATACGTGCATCCCCACTGTCTTCAGGACACTGTCGATTTCCTTGGCAGAGGCGAGATCTACACTCAATGCGTACAGCGTGGCCGTATAATCCTCCCTTCTCTGGGCGGCGAAAGCAAGACCCCTGGACCTTGCGACCAAGAGGCCAATGACCACTCCTACAAAGAGGAAGGCCCCAAACGTGATTAGATACTCCGAGTCTGTCACCCGAAAGCTCATCACTGGAGGAACGAAAAAGAAATCGAAGGTGACAACGCTCGCCGTTGCGGTGAATATGGCAGGCCACGATCCCCAGCTGATCGCCGCCGCCACAACGCCGATCAGGTAGAACATAGCCAAGTTGGTTGGCGATATGAACGTCCTGATGATCGTGCAGAAGATGGTGATTATGAGGACGAGCCAAAGGCTATACCAATAGGGGTTGCGTCTCAGCAATCGCTTTGGAGTTTCCTCCCTTTCGCCGCCGTTGGTCCCGTCCGGCGTCAGATCGCTGATGACAATGAGGTCGATTGGACCGCTCGTGCGCACAATCTGGTCCGCCACCGAACCAAAGATCCTCTCTCTCCAATGGACATGCGTCGGTCGGCCGACGATTATCCTCGTTACGTTGTTCTTCCTGGCAAAGCGGATGACCTCGTCCGAAATGGAGATTCCGAAACTAGTGCTGGTCTTAGCCCCTAGCGTGGAGGCGAGCTCGATCCCTTTGAGCGCTTGCTGCCTCTCCTTCCTGGATAGCCGGCTGTGCGCAGGCGTTTCCACGTATATGGCGAACCACTCGGCCTTGATTTCGTCCGCAAGGCGCCTGCCGGTCCTCACCAGGCGCTCGTTGAGGGCCTGGCTGTTGCCTATGCATACCAGCAGTCTCTCCCCTGCGGGCCAGGGCCCGGGGATCGATCGCTCCTGCATGTATTCGAGCATCTGCTCGTCCACATGCTCCGCGGCGCGTCGGAAGGTTATCTCCCTGAGAGCGATCAGGTTACCCTCATTGAAGAAGTTCTGGAGCGCTGAGACAGCTTGGTCAGGAACATACACCTTGCCTTCCTTGAAGCGTTGAATCAGCTCCCTTGGCGGCAGATCGACGATCTTGATATCGTTCGCGTCGTCCAAGACAGAGTCCGGGATCGTTTCCTTTACCCTGATTCCAGAGATCTGCGCCACCGTGTCGTTCATGCTTTCCAGATGTTGCACATTCAAGGTGGTGAAAACGTCGATTCCCGCCTCGAGGAGTTCCTCAACGTCCTGATAGCGCTTTGAATGGCGGGAGCCTGGTGCGTTGGTGTGCGCCAGTTCGTCCACGAGGACAAGTTGAGGATGGCGAGCCACTACCTGGTCGAGGTCCATCTCCTTGATCTTAATCCCTTTGTATTCGATCTCCTTGAGCGCCAGCGACTCCAGCCCTCCGAGAAGATCTTCCGTTTCCTTCCTTCCATGGGACTCGACGCAGGCCACCACGACGTCAATGCCCTTCTCTTTCTGTTGATGAGCCTCCTCCAGCATTGTGTAGGTCTTCCCGACGCCGGCCGAATAGCCAAGGAAAACCTTGACCTTGCCTCGCAATTGCTGGCGTTCTTCCTTTTCAACCTGTTTGAGCAGCTCGTCTGGATTGGGTCTGGTATCATTCGCGTCCAAGGCTCATCCGCCTCCCAGTAGGAATTCGACGATCGGTCCCAATGCCAGGGCGAGGAAGAAGCTGAGCGCCGTTACCAATACCACCACGCCAATTAGCCAGGAGGTGAATAGCGCGGTGTGGGTCGGCAAGGTGCCTGGGCTCACCGGCACGGCCTTCTTTGCCGCCAGCGACCCAGCCAAGGCCAAGGTCAGCACCGCCACCGGAAATCGCCCCAGAAGCATTGCGATCGCCAAGGCGACATTGTAGAAGAGCGAATTGGCTGCCAGTCCAGCGAAGGCGCTGCCGTTGTTGTTAGCCGCCGAGCTGAAGGCGTACAGTATCTCCGTGAACCCGTGAGGGCCTGGGTTGGCCACCCCCGCCCTGCCCTCTGGGATCATCACCGCGATCGCCACTCCGATTAGTACGGTGATTATCGGGATGAGGATGATGATGGTGCACATCTTCATTTCGTACGGGCCGATCTTCTTTCCAAGATAATCTGGCATGCGCCCGATCATGAGACCAGCTATGAACACCGCTATGAGCACCAGGATGAGCATGCCATACAAGCCTGAACCAACCCCACCGAACACCACTTCGCCGAACTGGATCAGGAAGAGGGGGGCCATGCCTCCCAGCGATGTATATGAATCGTGCATCGAATCCACCGCACCACAAGAAGTGGCGGTGGTCGAAACCGCGAACAGGCAGGAAGGTACCACACCGAATCTCATTTCCTTCCCCTCCATGTTGCCGCCCGGCTGCAGGTCAGTCGCAATCTGCGAGACACCCAGATGCGCGAGGGTCGGGTTACCGCCTTGCTCTGCCCAGATGGCAAAACCGAGGAAGACAGCAAAAATCAATGCCATGGCGACCAGGATCGCCAGTCCTTGCCTTCTGTCCTTCACCATATTGCCGAAGACGAGGCATAGCGCCACTGGAATTGTGAGAAGTCCAAGTATCTCTAGCAGATTTGTGAAGGGCGTTGGATTCTCGAATGGATGCGCCGAGTTGGCATTGAAGAACCCCCCACCATTTGTGCCAAGCTCCTTGATCGCCTCCTGTGAAGCGACCGGCCCGACCGGAATGATCTGAGTGGTGACCAGGTGGCCGTTACTGTCAATAGCAGGCTGGACCAAGTGCCCAACTATCGGGCCGCCGAGCGTCTGGGGGACGCCTTGCGAGACCAGGAGCAGGGCGAGGATGAGCGCCAAAGGGAGCAAGATGAGCGTTGCCCTGGTCATATCCACCCAGAAGTTACCAAGGTCTTTGGTCGTCTTGCCATGGATGCCGCGGATCAGCGCTATCAGAATTGCAATCCCCGTGGCTGCTGAAAGGAAGTTCTGAACGGTGAGCCCGATCATCTGCGTGAAATAGCTCATCGTCGTCTCACCGGCATATGACTGCCAATTGGTGTTGGTGTTGAAGCTTACAGCGGTGTTGAAAGCCAGGTCCGGCGCAACAGGACCGAAGTTCTGGGGGTTCAGGGGCAAGAATTGCTGTCCCATCATTACAGCCATCAGGAAGAGGATCCCGATAGCATGGAAGATGAGCATCGCCAGCGCATACTCCTTCCAATCCATGCCTCTTTTCTTCAGTTTTGCCGGTCTATAGATGATCGCCTCGGCCCTGCCGATCGTTCTGGATACGAGCCCTGGCTTTTCCTCAACGTAGATGGCAGTAAGCGGCTTGCTGACCAGATACGCCAAGATGCTGAGCAGGACGACGAAGACGCCGATAAAGGCCCAATCGGTCGGAAGCATGCCCCAAACTCTGCCGTCATTGGAAGGCACTGATGGCGACGGTGCCGATTGATCGAAAACCCCCAAATTCCCTTGAGCTTGCAGGGTGTCGAGGGCCATATTGAGCATCAGGACATTGACCGTCTTTTCTCCCAGGACCCCGAATTGCCTGTCCTGCGTGTTGGCGGATATCAGCCCCTGCACCACGCTCTCATTCATATTCCTATTCTGTGCTACTCGGTGCAATTGATAAAGAGCGCTAGCAGCACTTATGTCCGGGTCCAGTCCGCTTGCCGATGCGGTCACCAGGTCTGAGGGGATAGGCATCGTGTTGTTGGGGTCAACCGTATGCAGGGCGTCAATCCTGGCCTGCACCATCTGCTGCAAAGCGGGGTTGCTAGGCCCATAGTTGGTCCCGGTCGATAGGCTTGCATTATAAGAGAACGAAGGCGTGGCCGATAGCCTGCCCCAGAAGTACTTGAGATCGCTGAACGGCTGGCCGATCAGTTCAGAACCGATCGTTGTCCCGTTCTGCTCGATCTGACTGCCATTTGCCTGGTGAGGGAAGATCGTCTGTGCAAGTCCCGTCACCAGGAGGGGATAGAGGATGCCAGTGACGAGCACCAGAATGAGAAAGATCGCAATGGCCGGCCTGATCTGTTTCAGGGTCATGCCAAGCAGCGAACGCAAGGTCTTCATCATGGCATCACGCCCTTCATTGCCACCGAGACCTCAGGTGGCTTGATCAAGGTTTTACCCCCAGAGCAAACAGAAGGATGTCGATCAGCTTGATTCCGATGAATGGCACGATAAGGCCCCCTAGTCCGTAGATCAGCAGATTCTTGCGCAGAGCCTCGGCCGCAGTGAGCGGTTTGTACTTGACGCCACGCAACGCAAGAGGGATCAGCAGTATGATGATGATGGCGTTGAAGATGACCGCGGAGAGCACGGCATCGTGCAGGCCCATGATGTTCAGGGAGTTTAGCGCAGGATAGGTCGCAGCGAAGGCCGCCGGGACGATGGCAAAGTACTTCGCAACGTCATTGGTGATGCTGAAGGTCGTGAGAGCACCCCTGGTCATCAGCAGCTGCTTGCCCGTCTCAACCACTTCGATCAGCTTGGTAGGGTCGCTATCAAGGTCTATCATGTTCGCCGCTTCCCTGGCTGGCTGCGTTCCACTGTTCATGGCAACTGCCACATCGGCCTGGGCCAAGGCTGGGGCATCGTTCGTGCCGTCCCCTGTCATTGCCACCAATCGGCCTTCGGCCTGGTACTCTCGGATGAGCTTCAGTTTGTTCTCCGGCGTTGCCTCCGCCAGGTAATCATCTACGCCTGCCTCCGCGGCTATCGCTGCCGCGGTGAGCTTATTGTCGCCAGTGATCATCACGGTCTTGATCCCCATCCGGCGAAGCTGGGCGAACCTCTCTTTCATTCCCGGCTTTACGATATCCTTGAGGTGGATCGCGCCCAAGGCCTTGCCGTTGAATGCGATTACCAAGGGCGTACCCCCTGACCTCGCGATCCTATCGATCTCGTCCTTCAGCTGACGGGGGAATTGATTGTCGGCCGTCCTGACCAAGCGCTCGATGGCGTCAGAAGCGCCTTTGCGGATGCTCATCCCCTCCATGTCCACTCCGCTCACGCGGGTATGCGCCGAGAACGCTACGAAGTGCATCGTGGATCGGGTCTCAGGGCTCGCTACGTCCGCCTCTTTGATACCGTACTTTTCGCTAACCAGTGAGACGATGCTTCGCCCTTCGGGGGTGTCGTCTGCCAACGAGGCGAGGAGGGCCAGCTCGGCGACGTACTCCGCCTTCTGGCCTTCGATCGGCACGATCTGCACCGCTTGGCGATTGCCATAGGTAATTGTCCCGGTCTTGTCCAATAAGAGCACATCCACGTCGCCGGCCGCTTCGATGGCCTGCCCGGAGAAGGCGATTACGTTCTTGCTTATGAGCCGGTCCATTCCAGCTATGCCGATTGCGCTCAGGAGCCCGCCAATTGTCGTCGGAGCTAAGCAGACTAAGAGAGCAATGAGGACCGTCACGGTGACGGGGCTGCCATGACCTTCAACATAGACACTGTAGATCGAGAATGGTAACAGGGTCGCACAGACGATAATGAATAGGGCCGTTAAACCGATCAGCAGGGTGTTAAGAGCGACCTCGTTCGGGGTCCTCTGTCTCTTTGCTCCTTCGATCAGGCTGATCATCTTATCGATGAAGCCTTCCCCTGGGTCGGAGGTCGCTCGAACGATGAGCCAGTCGGAGAGCACGTGAGTGCCCCCTGTGACCGAGCTCCTGTCGCCGCCTGATTCGCGTATGACTGGCGCGCTCTCCCCGGTGATGGCGCTCTCATCGATTGAGGCTACGCCTTCCACGATCTCCCCATCTATTGGGATGATGTCCCCGGTCTGAACAAAATAGAGGTCGCCTTTGTGCAGCTCGGCCGATGAATGCGGGCCATAATCGCCCTCAGATGGCTTCTGACCTTTCATCATCGAATAGCCGTCCTTCAACTTGTTCGCCATCGTGGTGGTGCGCATCCTCCGAAGCGCATCCGCCTGCGCCTTGCCCCGACCCTCGGCCAATGCCTCAGAGTAATTTGCGAAAACGACCGTGAACCAAAGCCAAATGGAGATCAATCCAATGAACAGCGCCGAAGCCTCACCTTGTCCGAACAACGCTTGAAGGAAAAGGAGCGTGGTGATAGCGCTCCCGACCTCGACCACGAACATCACAGGGTTCTTGATGGTGTGACGAGGGTCCAATTTGATGAACGATTGCCTGATGGCCCATTTTATGATGCGATCTCTTTCCTCTTTGTCAGGCGCTTGCCTGCGCTTCCCCAGCTTCGCTGGGCCTTTATCGTTTCCCGCTCTATCCCCGGGCTCATCGGCAATTCCAGACTGCGAGTTCACGATTGAGCCTCCTGCATCAGCATCTGGGCTCAATTCCAATGCGATTGATTCGGTCGCTAGCATATCCAAACTACATAAGCTATAGCCCACGCGTTACGCCTGGTCATTAGAAAATGGATTTGGGAAATGGCGGTTTGTCATGACTCACCTCAACCACTGAAATCGTCGGGATCGTGGTCCTCGGGCTGATGTCGGTCATTGTGATCGCGTTAATGGTGCTAGGGATGAGGAAGGCCTGAGCTCTGCATATCAGCACAGCGCGGAGGCGAGGGGGGTCAACCGAAGTACGGCACCGTATGCATGTGCATTGGATGCGTCGCGATCCTCTGGATGGTCGGCAGGTGATAGTTCTGGTTCATCCAGTAGTAGAGGAACGCACCGGTCATGAGCGGGGTGAGGAAGAGCATGGCCCTTCCTGGCGTGATCGCGCTCCCTCGGCTCTGGTCAACGCTGGCATTCCCAGCCGCGGGGATCATGATGGAATTGGTGGTTGCCAATAGGAGAGCCAAGTTGTCCACTTCCTCCGCGTCGTCGAAGTAACTCGCTCGGCTGATGATCCCAACCGACTCGCGCAATACGAACAGGGCCTCCTCCGGCTCCAAGGGGCCGATCGCTAGCATGGCAGCGGCAACCCTCGGCGATCGATAGTTCCTTTGCAGGGCGCCCTGCAGGAAGTCGAACCGCTCGAGGACGACGTTCTCAGGAAGGTCCGAACCGGCCATAATGGCCATGGCGGTGAGCAACGGGGCATCCTCTTGCATCCCCATCGCCTGTGCGCCCGAAAGGAGGCTGGAATACCTCGTCTCTGACTGCTCAACCGTATGATCGGACAGGGCTAGCCAGGTTAGGTCGTTCTCGTTCAAGTTCAAAGTGAGCTTCAATTGCTTGACGCGTTCCAGGACCTGGTCCACTTGCTCGTCCGGCAGCCCGACCAGCGCTGCCGATCTGAAGTCGTCGTCCGTCGCCGTCATCCCCATCTCGTTCGCCTTGGCGGTGAGCTGGCGATACCTGGTCACCAGCTCAGTTCCGACCCCTTCCTTCTCTCCCAGCAGTGAAGCGATCATGAGCTTCTCGCCTCTTGGCGCGATCTGGTCGCCCTTGGCGTTGAGCAGGTTCACGGTCCTCGCCGCGGTCGAGCCTCGCTCCGCTAGCATCAGGGAGGGCGCCCTCGCGTCCGGGATGGAATAGCCATACCCGAACCCCTGGAAATCTCGAGTGATGTTCAGCGCCTTGTTCACCGTCGTCGCTAGCTCGTAGCGGATGTCGTGCAACTTGATCAGGAAATCATTTAGCTCCAGCTGGCCGAACCTCCTCTTCCAGACCCGCATGTCCTCCAGCGTTCTTTTTCCATCTGCGGTCAGCAGGAAGTAGCTGCCGGTGCTGGGACTGAAGGCTGAGGAATCCAGCATGGCCTTATTGAGTAGCATGCTCTCCAGCTGTTGCAATGTTCGGCAGTACTCTTCCTCCGATGGGGCGGCATTCCCGGAGGACCTGATGCTTATCGCCTTCCGGCTCGAGTCCGAAGATCGCGCCATGTCCTTGACCTTGGCAGCGGTCGAATCAAGCCCTTGCACATTGCGCTGCATCGAGTCATACTCCTCTTGCGGAATTAGCCTGATCAGGCCCTCCTGCACTAGTTCGCCCTGCTCGTCCGAGCTCATCTGCGGCGTTCCCTTCTCCTCGACGGACTGCAAGATCTCGATCGCTTTGCTGGCCTGCATCAGTTCCCCACCTCGCTGAAAAGCTCCATCTCCACCGTGAGCCGGTCCGCGTCCACGGCCGGTTCCACTATTGCCATCATCCTGTTGCCTTCCCGTTCCAATCTGACATACCCATCGCTGCGGCTGGCCTTTTCCATCACGTCCATCAGCCAAGCTCTCCTCTCATGGTGGCTGCGTCGCAGGGCCAGCATGCGGTCCGTTTGAACGGCCAACGCTTCCAAGGCGAAATTGACCTCATAGACATGCTTGAAGAATTGCGATCTGATCCGTTCTTTGACCTGCTGGGTCGAAGACGCTGGTTCGTCCTCAAGACCTTCAAGGTCGGCGAAGTGCAGCACCCCGTCGGGGGCAATGACCGCGTCCTTGTCCAGCCAGACATCCTGATATTCCAAGCCGAGGTATCTTCCATTCTTTGCATCTTGCCTGAGCGAGCGGGCGAAGAGCGTCAGGGCGGCCAAACTGGAACGCGACAGATTGGCCAGGAAGCGCTCGCACGCTTGCATCGAATCGAGATGGAATAGTGAGAACGCGATGTCGGTGTTCATGCCGAACGTCACCGGGCTCTGGAAGTAGAGGCGGATGTTCGACGGCATCAAACGGAACTCCTGCCAGTAGCCGCCATCATACTTGCGATACCAGAAGAATTGGGAGGCGATCCGCTCCACTTCCTTTGGCAGCCGGACCGCGGCGATCAGCGGGCAGATGTGGAAGCCTGCTATCTGGTTCACGTCCGCCCCCATGCTGGCCAGAAGGGCAAGGAGGGCATTGTCCGGCGCCTGCGCCCCGTAGGGGGACTTGCCGTACCATCGCTCCCCGGTAATGAACCTGACCTTCTCGGAAGACCCATTCAGCCTCGAATGCATGGCATTGTCGTGGCAGATGCCCTTAAGGATCCCTTCGTCCAGCTGCTGGTGGGTGAAGGCATCGAACTGCGCCCCGCACCCCTTGATGCTGGTGAAGTACTCTCTGTCGCCGATGATGAAACGATGCTGTGGAAGCAGAACTGATCGGTTATCGTCGCAGATGCCGTGGACCACGTTCCCATTTTCAGCCCACCCGCCAACCTTGCCCGTCAATCGGGGCACGTAGGCACCGGCTAGCTCTTCCGTCCAAGCCTGACGGAGCTGCGGGTTGCCGACGGTCCCCTGCCATTCATCGAGCCTGAGCAGCTCGGCGGCGTCGTTCGGAGCGTGGACCGATGATACAGTCATCACAGCCTCCGTTGCGCCGCCACCGCCGCCATCTCCGACCGCACGCGGAAAAACTGGCGCGGCCAGGGCGTCTACCGCGACGTCCTCTCGGCCATGGACCGCCTCCAGGGCNNCGGGTTACGGGAATAGTAAGCGCTCTCGCCAACCTTGACGAAGCCAACACCTTTGGCGATCAGCATCGAAGGCATGTTGTACTTGGAAATCTCCAGGAACGCCTCGTCCACTCCAAGCGCCGACAGCGTGTTCAATCGCGCTGCCATGAGCTCTCCTCCCAGTCCTTGCGCCCGGTATTGCGGAAGGACCGTGAGCGTGTGCAGCCTGGCCGATCTCCCAGACACGGTGGCGAAGGCGAATCCGGCGACCCGATTCTCCCGAATGGCCACGAAGGCTACATCGCCGTTATTGAAGCTGTTGCCGATCCATTTCTTGGCCTTGCCCTTGTACACCAGCTCGGCGATCCTGACGACCTCTGGAACGTCGGCGGCGGTCATGGGCCGGATGCGGTTGGCATCAAAGCTGCGTGCGCTTGGCCTCTCCAGTTTCAGCACGTCGAAGGCGTCGAGCAACGTCGCCTTGGGGAGCGTCCAATTCTGCCCCTTGGTGTCGAGGAAGAAGTTCTGCATTGGTAGTTTTCTCAACAACGCCTTGGCGACCCTGGGGTCCTCAGCGAACACGCTACCCATCCTCGATTCGCGGTTGCGCGTCGCCATGCCCATGAGCTTGCCCTCGGAGACTGCAACGACCACCGGATCCCGCATCTCAATCGCTCTTTGAACGAAGACCGGGATCAGCGGGGTGAAGTTGTACGATCCACCAGGGCTCAGGCCGACCATCTTGTCCATCTTTCTGATGCGCATCAATTTGATGCTCATCGGGCCGAGGTCCGGCTTGGTAGGGTCGGGCTTAAGGCTTTGGTTCGAAGGGCCATACCTCCACCGCACTACCAGGAATACCACGACGACCAGTGTGGCCGGGATGCTCAGATAGTAGATCAGGATTTGATTGAAGTCCAAGGGAATGGAATAGCTGCTCGATGTCAACGTGACCTCTTCCCGGTAACGGAAACTGTCCCCTCCCATGACATCCTGCTCCGTGTACCGCTCGGAAAGTATGATTCCGCTGGCCTTATCGAAATGGTAGACATCGGTGAAGATGGCTTCGAAGTAGCCATAGACGTCGTTGCGGAAGTAGTGGCCTGAGTTCTCCATCGCCACCCCTTTATGAGGGACCAGACCGAGCCAGGTGGTAGAGTCCATATTGGCCACGGTCATTATGTTGTCCAGAACTTTTACACGATCTCCGAGCACTAGCGGGGTCTGCACCCAGAACCAGACCGTCGGATCATTGGCGGCGAAGTCCAGGTCATTCGGTCCGACATATTTGCGGGTGGATAGGTCGAATTGGAATTGGCTGTCGATNNGAAGGACCAGGTGCCGATCCGATGGACGGTGATTAGGTCCCCGGCCACGGAGACGATCTCATAACGGCTATGGGAGTGCATCGTCTCGGCATATCCATAATAATAGCCGATACCCTCGTCCACGATGACATTGTAATCGTACTCGAAGAAATCGTTCTGTTGTGGGGCGGCCGCCGTCCCCACGACGGCGATCGATGGGCCGAGGAAAACCATTAGTATCGATAGCGCGAACACGCTTCTCAAAATCCCTCGTCGACCAAGTGGCCTATCACAGGAAAGATAGAATGTCATTCCCCATACCCCAACGTCCCTGCCTGCGAAAGTGCCGAGCTAGATATTTAATAAGCTCCGTTTGACTAGATTTGGGACTGGGGGGATTCTGCGTGATCTTATCGGTTCAGGCGCAAGATTATTAACCGGTCGGGTGCGAATCTTGCTTCATATGAGGACATGCATCAAGTGCTTCGCCGAGACCGACGAGGGAGCGCAGATCTGCAAGAAGTGTGGCAGCAAGGAGTACTTCATCGAGAAGGAGAGCAAGATCAAGTGCCCCAGCTGCGGCGCATCCAATTCTGGAGACAACAAGGACTGCTACTCTTGCGGGATCCATCTCTAGCGCTTTCTCAAACTAGCGTCTAGACATGCTCTGCCTTCGGTCCCTCTCCTTCGCAAGGGACGTTGTCGACGTTCAGGGCGGACAGAAGGACCAATGCCACCACGACGAAGCCGGAGGCCACGAGGAACGTGTCCAGATAGCCATAGTAGTTGGCGATGAACCCTCCCAACAACGAGCCGATTATTGAGGCGATTCCTTGGATGCTGCAATACATCCCGAGCGATTCCGTACGGAAGTCGCAATAGGACATGTTCGATACCAGGATGTTCGCGGCCACGCTGAGATTGGCCCAGCAGAAACCGATCAATGCGTGCATGGCGCAGAGCACCAGCAGCAAAGACATGAAGTCCAGGTTCAGACCGGTAACGAGGAACATCGACGGGAACAGGATGATCCGTCCGGTGAATGAGATCTGCTGCAAGCGTTTGCTGCCGATCTTGTAGGACCACTTTCCCGCCTGCGAATAGGTGAGGGCGGAGATAGTGCTGCTTGCGACATAGACGATGAAGACCTCGGAGATGCTCAGGCCCAGCTTCTGGCTCAGG
>PNBI01000172.1 GCA_003135935.1 Methanomassiliicoccaceae archaeon | reverse complement strand
CCGATGGTGGTGACGCTGTTCGGAATGGTCACGGAGTTAACCAAGGCATTGTCGAACGCATAGTCCCCGATCATCTTGACACCGTCAGGAATGGTGAAAACTCCGGTCGCACTAGGACAGGCAATTAAAGTCGTCATATTCTGGTTATATAGCGCGCCGTTGGCACTAGCGAAATCCGGGTTGCTTGGGCTGACGGTGATCGCCAAAGCAGTGAGACCGAAAGCTCGTGAACCTATGGAAGTGACGGTGCTTGGAATCGTGATGGCAGTCAGATCGCTGCAGCCATAGAACGAAAAGTTGCCGATGCTATCAAAACCGCTTCCGAAGGTCACGGTTGCCAGCTTGGCACATCCTGAAAACGCATAATCCGAAACGTTAAGACTGTTTATCGTTGCGGAGGTCATGGCGCTGCCAGTGAATGCATGGTCGCCCATTGAGGTGACGCTACTAGGAATGGTCACTGATTTCAGAGCCCAGCAGTAATTGAACGCACCGGGCCCAATAGTGGTGACGCCATTAGGGATGTTTACTTCGCTGAGCCTTATACAGCTGTTGAACGCCCAATACCCGATGTAGGTGACGGTGCTGGGTATGGTCACCCCAGTAATATGGTATTTTGATAAGAATACATTGGCACCGATCATTGTGACAGGCTCTCCGGCAATGGAATTTGGTATCGTGATGTTTCCGACGCCCGTTCCGGTATAGCCGGTTATCTCAACTGCAGTCCCGCCATTGATGAGCGTATACTGGAAATCACCGCTCGTATCTGCGGACGCCGTGCCGATCGAAAGATCAACCAAGGACGCGACGGCAGTGGATACCAACAGAAATGCCAGTAATCCGATGATGATTTTATTCTTCATATGCACACCTCATTACCCGGATAATAAGAGATTAACATTTACGATTGGCAAACGTTGTATATAATTCATATCTCGAACTTAAATGGGAAGTGGCAGCGAATTGATCATCACCCCACAGAGAGGTCTATTCAAGGCCAGCAAAATGGGCCTTTTCTTAAAGGCGCATCTGCCTTCCCTTCTTTTTAAAAAGGTTTTCCACAAAACGACTTCCAAGCTCTAAAAAATGCTGAGGGAATTCGACATAGGGTCAGCCAGAGAGTGAGGTTCGGGCCTTAAAGTCATTTCGTCCGGGTTCCATTTCTTCGATTTCAATGAGGTGCTGGACGGTCTGGAAACATTTCCCGTTTGGTGTCTTAGTCCTGTTCAACAACTTATTGACAACCTTATTCCAAAAACCTAGTATCTGCCTTTCACAAACACTAGAAAGGGAGGATTGGGGCTTATCGACCCACCAAACCATCTCTTCCTTGGTGAGCAGCCGGTCCGCATTCTTCATCCACACCATTTATTCAGAGAGCGCATGGCCTTCCGCCAAAGTGTCACATTCGGATACAGTGGGCCTAAACTGCCGCCATGACCTTCCGGATGACCGCAAAGAAGTTGGAGCAATTGCCGTCATCGGCAAAATTGGAAGCGGTCTGAAAGGGTTATTTTGGATTAAACCAAATATAGCCATGCACCGAAGACTACTATAGTGATCATGAATAGCTCAGCCCAGCGGCGTTTGCTATAATCGAAGATGTCCTTTCCGCTCATCGGTTTCACTGGGAACGTCCCAGACAAGGAACCGATCACGCACATTGCCAAGCCCGCCCCGCCAATCGCCGTGAATCCTCCTCTCAATAGCAGATAGAAGAGGCCGGTAAAGGCCAACCCTATAAGGATCTCCAATCCAGCTGCCCTTGCAAGCAGGCGCTCCGTGGCTGCAGTGGATTGATGCGCGGAACGTGTGGGAGAGGAGAATGGGACCTTGAATGCGAAGGTCGTAATCACGAAGAGGATGAACCCCAAAGGCCAGATCCTATGTTCGCTCCATACCCCTCGGCGCCGCAGGAATACTATTGATACATACTTCTGTACAAGACCGACGAGGATGCTCGTACCAAAGAAGACAGGAAGCAGTGCCCAGATCTGATCCAAAGAACTGACCTTAACGTAAGAGAAGGCGACAGCGAGGAGGATTATCAATGTGGTGTATGCCAGGACTTCAGGCTTCGTCGGCCTCAGCAGAGGGGCGTTCTTCTTCTCAATCTCGGTCTTCTGTTTGGAGGAGATAACATCCCCCAGCCATTCCTTCAGGTTATCGGGGACCAACCCTTCTGCCTTTTCTCCAGCCTGTTCCCCCAACGCACTTAAGGGGTTGCTTGCGAACGACAAGACGACCGAGACTGCCCCCAAAGCAACCGCAGTAATACCGACCGCCTCCGCGGCGTTCAATGGCTGCGGCACCCAGACCTGTTGGAGTAGGCTTAGTCCCGAGGTACTGCCCAAGGCATACACGTAGCCGTCCCAAGACCCGAAGTAGATAACGCCATCGACGATGGCGGGGGACGAAACCACCCCGCCGCTTGTCTGATAACTCCAGATCTCGACCCCATTCGAGGCATTCAGAGCATAGACTTTGCCATCAGTGGAACCTATATAGATGACGCCATTGATGACAGCGGGGGATGAGCCAATAATATTGCTAGTTGTGAAGCTCCAGATCAAACCTCCACTAGAGGCGTTCAATGCATAGACCTTGCCATCGCGTGAACCAACATAGACAGTCTTGCCATCCACCGCAGGGCACGCGTTCGCGTAGTTGCCAGTCGCATAGCTCCATAGCTTAGCACCGGTTGATGAATTCAAGGCATATACGCTGTAATCCCACGTGCCTGCATAGACCACGCCGCCAACGACTGCTGGAGATGAGTAGACCCCTCCGCCAGTAGTATAATTCCAGACAAGGGAGCCGGTCAATGCATTTAGGGCATAGACGTTATGGTCCATCGATCCAACAAAGACCACTCCGTTGACGACGGCCGGAGACGAGACAACAGCATTGCCGGTGGTGTAAGTCCAGATTACTGATCCGTTTACTGCATTCAGGGCGTATACGTTCCCGTCAAGCGAGCCGATGTAGACAACTCCCCCAACCACTGTCGGAGACGAATCGGTATAATTCCCGGTGACAAAGCTCCAGATCAATGAGCCAGTGGAAGCGCTCAACGCGTACACTTTATTGTCCATCGAACCGACGTAGACTGTTCCAGCAACCACTGCAGGAGAAGATCTGACTTCGCCTCCGGTGGCGTAAGTCCACACCGTCGTCCCGGTCGAAGCGTTCAACGCGTAGACATTGCCATCGCTGGAACCAATGTAAACGACACCATTTGCAACTGCTGGAGACGACCAAATCTGATTCCCAGTGCTATGCCTCCAAAGGAGTGAAGGATTGATGGTCGAATTTCCCACACCCACACCGCTATGGGAGGTATCGGAATGGAACATTGGCCAGTCTGCACTGGCCAAGGGGAGGGAAACCAGACCGATTAGGACAATCATGAAGAGTAAACCCAATCTCACGGTCAAGCTAGTCCTACCCTTCAAGTAGACTCCTCCCCTCTCGATGGAAAGGTATCTTGCATCAATTAAGTCTTGTGCTGGTACAGCTTTCAGAGTCTTGTTCGCGCCGGTTCCCCTTCAATGATATGATTTGGGCGCCTCGAACACGGCCTGTTGATAGGTCTCAATGCGGTGTTTGAGCCACTTAGAGGTCTTATCACCCACATGGCGCTTTAAGTCGTATTCCGCAGTTCAAAATCAGTGCGAATTGCGCAGCTATGTCCATTTACGCTACACCTTGTCCTTACGTTTGCGCAGCACAAGAAGTGATGCCGCTAGGACCGCCGCGACAGCGATCACAGTTATCATGATCAGCATCGTGGCATCTTCGGCTGGGCTTGTGATTTGAGGTACTAGGGCAGAAGTAGCAGGACTATTGGCACCTTCCCCAAGGGCGCTCACAGCACTCACCTTATACCAGTATGTTTGACCTTTGGCTAACTCGGTGTCGTTATAGGTTTGTCCGGAGGGTGAGGCGATCAGAGAATAGCTGCCTGTCTCATTTGTGGAACGATAGACTTGATAGTTGATTATCGGAGAACCGCCATTGCTGTTGGGAGCGGACCAGTTCAAAGATACTTGAGAATTGTTGACGACAGCTCTGATCTCGATGGGGGCACCTGGGAACGTCCAGGGGATCGAGGAGACGACATTGGACGGTGCACCAGTGCCCGCCAAATTATGCGCCGCGACGGTAAAATCATATTCATGGCCATTGCTCAAACCAGCGACAACGGACGTCAAACCAATCTGATGGCCGGAAAGAGCAATGCCATCTCGATAAATAACAAAGTAATCAATCCCACTTCCCCCGATCATGGATGGCGCGGTCCAGTTCAAGGTCACTTGAGAATTGCCGCTGATCGCTGTCAGCCCAGTGGGAGCGCCGGGAACAACAAAGGTCATCACCAAGGTGCTCATTGTATTGTTCTGGCCAACGCCAAAAGTCTTATTGTTGACTGCCAAGTCCTGGAATCCGCTCTTGGATATGGTCAGGTTGTAAGTGCCGCCGTTCACTATTAGGCCGAAGTGCCCGTTTGAGTCGGTTAGCCCGTCGACCAAGACCGTCCCTTGAGCCAAAGCTACCGTGGCGTCAGCCACTGGATTGCCTTTCAAATCCTCGACCGTGCCAATGACCTGCGTTATCACAGTAAAGCTCCAGGTTAAGTTGGGTCCGGTCAAAGCATTGCCTACCAGGTCCTTTCCAGACACCGTGATGTCATAAGTTGTCGCATAGGCCAGGCTCAAATGAGTTAGGTTGACCTCCGTTCCAGCAGGGTTCCAGGTCTTGGTTCCGGCGATTCCGGTGAATGTCACTGAAGACTGGTTCATGGCCTCACTGAAGGTTACTCTAATCACCGGGTCCAGCAATACAATTGCTCCATCCGAAGGCAGGTGGTCTATTACGGTCGGAGCCGTCCTTTCCACCGTGAAAAGCGAATGCTGCACTGCAGTGTTGCCTGCAGAATCCGTCGCCCTCACGTAGATAGTGTGCTCGCCTTCACGAATCCCCGCGAAATGATGGAACATGCTCACTCCAACTTCGCTAAAGATGCCATCATCAACAGCGACCTCTATCTTGACGATCGGTGAGAGGTTATCAAAGGCGGTCCAAGTGGCATTGATCACCGTGTCGTTCACGCGCTGGCCCCATTGTGGGTTGGTGATGGCGATCTCCGGCGCAGTCCTGTCGACCACGACCGAGACGGTCTTCTCTTGCGAGTTGCCGACCATGTCCCAAGCCATCACGTGGAGCGCATGTGATCCCTCACTCAGGCCTGTGAATTCATACCAGTCGCCGGATGTCATATTGACGAATGGATCCGTGTCGTTCCAGACATGAATATATGCGACACCGGTGGTATTGTCCAATGCGGTCCAGTTGATTGGAACACTGCTTGCATTGGTATGCAACCCATCGGCTGGGAGCGTTATAGTCACCGATGGAGCGACGGTATCAACATCGAACGTCACAGACGCCATCTTAACGTTGCCAGCATTGTCGGTCACCCTGACATCGATAGTGTGAGGTCCGTCGGAAAGCCCGCCGAACGAGTTACTCGTCCCCGACACCGTGGTCCAGATTGCCCGGTCTAAACTGATCTCGGTCTTGGCTATCCCGGATCCGCCATCGCTGGAGGTCCATTGAACAGTCATGCTGCCAGTATTACTACTGGAGCGGTCGTTTGGAGTTGTAATGCTCAGCGCTGGAGCGATGGTGTCGATATTGAAGCTTATTGACTTGGCGGTCTCAACATTGCCAGCATTGTCGGTCGAGTTGTACTTCATTACATGACCGCCCTGACCAGAGATGATCACTGGTTTAGAATAGGGGGTCCAGGCGCCACCATCAAGGCGATAGTAGGTCTTCGATACCCCGCTGTAACCATCAATAGCGCTCAAGGTAATGGTCAAGCTGTGGTTATTCCAGCTTGGGGTCAAGGCTCCGTTATAGGCCGCGGTCGTCACTGGAGGAGTGATGTCTAAAATGATCGAAGCCTCATAGCTAGCTGGGGTCGCTTCCACGTTGCCCGCGTTATCGGTGGCAATGGAATAGAACTGATAGACTCCTTCAGATCCTCCTGCATCGGCGAACTTGAAATCAATCGACTTGGATGTCCAGACCCCAGTTGGGTTGCTATTTGTGGTATACAATGTGTAAGGTCCAGTTGTCCCTTTCCTGTAATGGATCTGGATATTGTTGAACCCGCTTCCTCCGTTATCTGCTACAATGCAATTCAATGTTACATCGCTGATTTTCGCGTAGGGCGGCAAGGGCTCTATGCTCGATGTTGGTGCCCGAGAATCAAAGAATGTCAGGAGCACATCGTCGACGTAGACCCCCTCATATGGGCCAGATCCAACAGAACCGTCGCTATGGAAGCAGAATGCAACCTTGGTGGCATATGATGAAATGGTCACCCGGGTCATTGCCCAACCATTCGAATTGACCGAGGGTTGGGTCCAGACGGTGCTCCAGGTCGAGTTTACAAATACCTGGAGATAAGAATAATCAGATAGGCTGGAACTCCCGGTCTTTGCCCAATAGCGGAAAGAGAAATGCAGATCACTCAATCCAGTCAGGTTGGGTAGGCTGGCCTCCATTCGGGAGTCCATGTTCTCATCGTAGTAGTGGTTAAGATAATTGGGTCGTTTGTTCGCTCCCGTACCGATCTGGGCGCACCAGGCGCTCAGCTCGCCGGCGAAAGAGCGACGGGTGCTGTTCCCCCAGGTATCGATGCCTGAATTGGCGTTGCTATCCCCATAAGTCCAGTGAAGTCCCGAGACAGCTTCGAAGTCATCGAATGACAAGGCGGACCGTCCGGTCCAATTGACATTGTCGATCCAACCGCAGTCCTGCTTGGCGCTCTTGTCCGCATCCTTCTCATAGCTCCACGTGACGTAATGGACGCCCGTCGGAACGGTGAAGCTTACCCTTGCCCATGCTTGTTCTCCAGAAATTTGCTTGTTGACGGCTCCATCATAGTAGAACTTCAGGAAATCGTTTCCAGACTCCGAAGATACCTTCCAATCGAAAGCAAGAGTTCCCGGTCCTTCGACGAAGGAGATCAGCTTCGATGAGCTTTGATCACCGACATCTCCGCTCTGCATGGATGAGGAACTACCATTGCCACTCGGGGTTCCCACCCATTGAGCCGTGCCTGAATGACTGAAGGCACCGTAAGACCAAGTCAAAGCATCTGATATTGCGATGGGCTGCTGTTTTGTCTGCAACGACGAGATGGTACAAGGATTTGAAACTGGCAAGCCGTTGGCCTGATTCGAAATGCAGCTCGCTTTGCCCGGATAATACAGGCCTTGATACTGCTCAACCTTGAAGGAGGATAGGCTCCCTTGGGCGCTTGAATTTCCGATCTGAAGAACGAACTTGACATTCGGATCATTAGCATAGGAAGACAATGTCGAAATGTCCAGGCACATGAACGTTGGCATCCGGTTTGCGCTACCAGCTAGGATGTAAGGCGTCTTCTGGCCAAGGATCTGTTCAGTGAGGGCATTGACGGCTTGGACGGTAATCGGAGCGTCTCGAGTAGGGGGATTATCGAAATGCCATACACCAAGCAATGAGGGCTGGGAATTGGGCAGGTCGACCACATAGCCGATTAGCGTATACTTAGCCACTTTCAAGAATGCCTGGTATGTGATGTAATAGTAGCCGCTCTTTCCGAAAGAGGTGCCCCAGGAATTGACTATCTTGAATGCCCCCACCTCACCATTGTCACCGATAGTATCGTTAAAGCCAACAATGGTCTGAGCGTGATTGGTTGTCGTCGATGTATATTCGGACGAGGATAGAATGTTGTTCTTATTTCCGAATGCATCAGCATAAGAATTGGAAAAAAGGTTAGCATCGAGGCGAAAGTTAATTGGAGTTCCAGATGTCAGAATAGCTTTCAATCTCGATATCTCAGTCGAAGAATCGTAATTTACAAGAATAAAGTCCTGAGCTCGATGAAGAGGGGCCTCTCTCCAGGCCATCTCGTTCCCCCAATCGATATAATTAGTAGTATTGGACATTACATCCATAGTGACGGCGCCAAAATCCTTGACAATCTTGATATTGTCGCCTAACGAACTGCCCCCATTAAGGCCACGGTTCTGCTTGTTATACGTCCATGTCGGGCTCATGAGGTGAGCCGGGTTTCCAAGATAAGTATCGGTCCAGCCGTTGTCCTTCGCCTCCAGGTATCCGAAGGCGTAGTATGTCTCCGACCAAGCGGAGCAGGAGTTAATCAGGCCCTGATCGGCGACCGGTGGAAAATAGTTTGATTGAGATAAATCGATGCTATTGCTGCCAGGGCTCGCAATTTTCGAAATAGCATCGTCAACGACGATCTGAGTCCCCACCATTGATTCCCATTGCGTCTCTGTTGGGGGAGTCGCCCCTGCGCCAAGCCCACTGGAGGTGACCGAATAATTGATATTCGGGTCATAGACACCGACCCTCGCTCTCTCAACCTCCATTTCGCTTTCGGTCATCAAATGGCTTTCAAATCCCGATATTGATGAAGTCAATCCTTCAGGACTTCCATTTTGGATGGCTGTTCCATTTGAATCTGGAATGATCGCAGCAATGCTATTGCACCCAATTGCCTTCGACGAACTATTTTGGCCATCGACATTTGGCAGTACAGCTGCGGTGATCATAAGTAGAAGGCACATGCTGCAGACTAACGAGATGGTCAGGGAACGCATTTTTCCGCCAGAAACTTAATCCAAAAAAAGAGAAACCGCTATTTAACTTATGGTTTAATGTTTCGAATACTTCGCTCGTCCTGGCTCAACTAGGCAACTTCCTACTCGATGACCGCCATCACCTTACCGCCTTCGATCGCTTCGCCTGGCCTGACTTTGATCTCCTTGATCTTGCCGGAAATTCCCGCAAGGATCTCATTCTCCATCTTCATTGCTTCGAGGACCAGGACCAGCGTGTTCGGGTTGACCTCCTCCCCCACCTTGACCTTGATCGAAACCACTTTCCCAGGCATCGGGGCTGTGATGACGTTCTGCGAATCCTTGTGGGACGGACCGGATTCCTCTTCCTCCAAGTAGCCGTCCCCGACCTTCTCCAGCTCCATCACTTGCTCAACCTTGGTCTGGACGGTTCGATTATCGATCTGGAGCGTCGCCCCATCTTCCAGAGAGCCTTCAAGCTTGATAGGAACCGACTCTCCGTTAATGATCAAGCCACCCTCCTTATGGATCACCTTGAAGGTCGTCTCCCCAACCGTGACGCGGTAATCGCCTCCATTCTTCTCGACCAGCACCTCATAGGATTGGCCGTTCAGGTGGACCTTGACCTTCATAGGATCCAGCCTCCACCATTAAGTGATTCTCGTCTGGCCGCCACCTTCCAATGGTTTGCCTCTTCGCAAACCGCTGAATGCTTTGCCTTCATCTTGCTCTCCGCTTCGAAGACGAACATTGTGGCAATGGCGGCCAGATCGCGGACGTTCGCACCTTTCTCGATCATCACCCTTTCCTTGAAGTACTCCAAGGCGACCGCTGGGAAGAGAGCATAAGATAGAACGTCCTCGTCGGAGCGAGCGTACGGCTTAGCCTCATTAGCCATCTTTTCGAACTCGGGAGGCAGCAGGTCCGCCGGCCGAACCGTGATCGGCTTCTCGTCCCCGATGATCTTCTTGCGGATCTCGGCAGAGATTGGAGCAGGCGTCTTGCCATACATCCCCCTCACCAGGTTTTTTGTCTCATTGGTGCAGGTTTTGTACCTCTGACCGGTGATGATGTTGTAAGTAGCCTGTGTCCCAACTATCTGGCTGGTAGGCGTGACCAATGGGACGTAACCCAGGTCGGCGCGGACTCTTGGGACCTCCTCGTACACTTCGTGGATCTTGTCCATCTTCTTTGCCTCGCGCAGTTGTGAGGCGAGATTGGATATCATCCCGCCGGGGATCTGGTAGATCAGCATGTCGACGTCGATGGCGGTATGCTCGCTCTCGAAGTCCCCGTACTTCTTCCTTATCTCTTTGAAGTAGTCCGAAATCTCCGCCAGCTTCTTCAGGTCCAATCCGGTGTCGTATTCGGTGCCCCTCAGCATTGCCACCAGTGATTCGGTCGGAGGCTGCGACGTGCCCATGCTCAAAGCAGAGATGGCAGTATCGACGATATCCGCCCCTGCCTCGATCGCCTTCAGGTAGGAGGTCAGTGCCATTCCCGAGGTCATGTGGGAGTGAACATGCACTGGAAGAGAGATCTCCTGCTTCAGCTCCTTCACGAGATCATAAGCGGCTTGAGGTGTGAGCAGGCCGGCCATGTCCTTGATGCAAATGGTATTGGCCCCCATCTCCTCCAACTTCTTGCCCATCTCCACGAATCCCTTTATGGAGTGGACCGGTGAGGTGGTGTACGAAATCGCCGCTTCCACCGTTCCGCCGACCTTGCTCGCCATCTTCATGGCTGTCTTCATATTCCTAACGTCATTCAGCGCGTCGAAGATGCGGAAGATGTCGATGCCTCGGTCATGCGCTTTCTCCACGAACTTCTCCACGATATCGTCCGAGTAGTGCCTATACCCCACGATGTTCTGGCCGCGGAGCAGCATCTGGAAATGGGTGTTCGGCATCACTTTGCGCAACTTGGTGATCCGCTCCCACGGATCTTCCTTCAGGAACCGCAGGCAGCTGTCGAAGGTAGCCCCGCCCCACATCTCGACGGACCAGTATCCGATCTCGTCGATCAATGGCGCGATGGGAAGCATGTCCTCGGTGCGCATCCTCGTCGCCAGCAATGACTGGTGAGCGTCCCTCAGAACCGTGTCGGTGATCTTTACCATCTTGATACCTCAGAGCGGGATGTTCCCATGCTTTTTCGCTGGCCTCGACTCGCGCTTGTTGTCGAGCGCTCTCAGGGCGGCGATGAGCCTGAGACGGGTCTCTTTCGGCTCGATGACATCATCGATGTAGCCCTTCTCCGCCGCCACGAACGGGCTGGCATGCCCCTTGCGATATTCCGCGGCCAGCTCCTTGCGCTTTTCCTGCGGGTCATCGGCCATGATCAGGTCCTTCTTGTATACCACGTCGATCGCTGACTCAGGCGCCATAATGGAGATCTCGGCCGTCGGCCAGGCAAGGTTGACATCGCTGCGGATATGCTTGGATGCCATGACGCAGTAGCTTCCCCCAATCGCCTTCCTGATTATCACCGTGATCTTCGGCACGGTCGCCTCGCAGTAGGCGTACATCAGCTTGGTTGAGTTGCGGATCATGCCGCTCGATTCCTGCTCGACGGATGGCAGGTAGCCAGGCACATCGACGAGCGTGATGATCGGGATGTTGAAAGCGTCGCAGAAGCGCACGAACCGCGCGCCCTTCAC
>PNBI01000040.1 GCA_003135935.1 Methanomassiliicoccaceae archaeon | reverse complement strand
GAGGAGCTCGAGGCAGATTCTGATACAGGCAGGTAATGGCTTTCCTGATTTGTACAATTGTCCAATAAATGCCTGTGTCGGGCAATAAACTGAAATACTAACAACTCTATGTTATCGGACAATGACACTGGCTGCTGATCTATCGATCGCATTCATAGTAATCGGGGTATTGATGCTGCTGGCAGAGGCGGCCATGCCCGGCAACTTCCTTCTTGTGCCAGCAACCGTTCTTCTGGTCCTCGGTGTCCTGGGCTTCGTATTTCCAGACATCTTATCATCCGTGTGGGGGCCAATTGCCGCGGTGATCGTACTGGCACCTTCAACATATCTAACGATCAAACTTTACCAGAGGCTTGCACCACCCGCTCCACCACAAACCAGGGTGGCAACTTCGTTGGTGGGAACAACTGGCATCATTACAGTTGAAGTAAAGCCGAATAGCCTTAAAGGCAAGGTGCAAATAGATCACGAGACCTGGAGCGCCACCGCAAAATGCACAATACCTGTGGGTAAGAGGGTGGCGGTCAAATCTAGCGAAGGGGTCCATGTCCTGGTAGAAGAGATCGATGAAGAGGGACAACCGATTTGCCCCTGAAAGGGGCTCTAACATCATTGGAGGGAAATAAATGGCAGAAGTCGATGTGGTCTTGGTTGCATTACTCATACTCGCGATCATCGCCGCCGTGGTGATCGTCGCGAACGGAATACGGATCGTGAGGCCGTACGAACAGGCGGTCTATATTCGCTTGGGTCGTTTCGTAAAGATACTGGATCAGGGTTTCAATTACGTAACGCCATTGATCAGCGAGGTCATCAAGCTCGACCTAAGGACTGTGGTTCTTGATGTACCAAGGCAAGAGGTAATTACCAAGGATAACTCCCCGACGAACGTCGATGCGATCATTTATATCAAAGTGATCGACCCGAGCAAGGCTTTCTTCCAAGTTCAGAATTACAGAGCGGCCACGGTTTACCTGGCCCAGACAACCCTTCGTTCGATCATCGGTGATATGGAGCTCGATGAGATATTATCCAACAGGGAGAAGATCAACCTCCACCTCCGTGACGTCTTGGATGAGGCCACGGACAAGTGGGGCGTTAAGGTCGAGGCGGTCGAGATTAGAGAGGTCGACCCAGCTCCAAAGGTCAAACAGGCGATGGAGGAGCAGACCTCAGCGGAGAGGCTTAGGAGAGCTGCCGTCCTGAAGGCGGACGGTGCAAAAAAGGCAGCCATCCTTAACGCAGAAGGCGACAAGCGGTCCAGAATCCTGCAGGCCGAGGGTTTGAGGCAAGCGAAGATACTGGAAGCCGAAGGAGAGAGGATGGCCATCATCCTTCAATCTCAAGGTGAGGCGCAGAAGCTCCGCATATTGTCAGTGGGAGCGGCTCCATTGGATTCGAAAGCCCTGACGGTCCTGACCCTGGACACGATCAAGTCGCTCGGCAATGGCCAGTCCACGAAATTCATCTTCCCGATGGAACTCACAAGACTGGTTGAGGGTGTCTCGGAATATCTCGGGTCGGCCAGATCGGTTCCGGAAAGAGCGATCAGTAGCATGGCAGAGATCGAACAATCGGTAGGAAAGGCGGATGATGTCCTTGGCCCGATACCAAAGCCGGAAGAGCTTCGCCGCGACCTGCGATCCCTGGAAGAGGTAATGGAGAAAGAGAAGGCGGAGATGGATCAGATCGCCGACCCGAGAGGCAAGGGCGCTCCTCCCAAGAACGTTCCAGAGCCTGAAGGTTGATGGGGATACTGAAACCCCTTACGTCTTTCCTTTTGCCTTTTTTGTTCTACACCAGATGGCTCTCTAATCCTGATCCTCTTCGGAATATCCGAAATCGGAGATGAGGGATTCCTGCCTCACGGGCACCGAGGGCAGCATGATAACGAATTTGCGACCCTTCCTCCAATCTCCACTCACCTTGCTTTCGAGCCAAATGCGCCCATGATTGTTCTCGACTATCGTCCGGATCAGATAGAGCCGGAGCTCATCGATGGTGCTTTGATTCTTGCCCCTCAGCGGCAGATTGAAAGTGTTGGCCTTCAGCTTGTTCTGTGCCTCTTTGACGTTGTCCTCGAACATTATCTTATGATATTGCTTCCCACCCTCGTACGCTTCTGCGATATCGATCTTCAAGGTCAGCCCCTTGTCCATTCGGGAAATGCAATCGTCGATAAGATAGGTGAAGGCGTCCGCGAGCAACGAATTGGCGTTCGACGTGTACCCAGGTGATGGCGCATATGCAATCTTCATTCTCGACTGGTAAGCCTTACCATAATGGCCGGAGATCTCTGACAGGAGCAGACCAACGTCGACCAGACCGTACTTCAATTCATGCCCCTCGATCATCTTTATCTTATCAACGATATCGATAAGCTTGGAAGCTTCCTCCATAAGCTCGATCGAAGACTCAACGTGGTTCCTTACCTTGGAATCCAGATCGGTCTTCTTGGATATCGCTGCAAGGCTGTCCATCACCGCGCCGTGCAAGCCGCTCAGGTCCTTGTTCATCAGGTCCAGGTACAGCTCAGCCTTGGCCTTCGATTCCAGCGCCTCATGCTCAAGCGAACGTTGGTGCGTGATGTCCTGGACCACGGTGATGGCCCCTATCAGGCTTCCCTTCGCGTCCCTGATCGGGGCTGCCGAGCTCAGGATCGTCCCTCTGGAACCGTCAAACCTCATGATATCAATCATTTGACCTAGCTCAGGCTTGTTTCCGGTGAGCATCGAAGCTATGTTCCAGTCGCTTGCCTTTAGGGGGATGCCATTATCGGCCCACCAACCCCGGAGACGGCTCAGGTCTGCAGTTGTAGACACCTGGAGAGGGCCATGCCAAATTCTTTCGAGCATCTTATTTGATTCCACTATTGACCCGGACTGGTCGGCGACCATCACCCCGACTGGAATCGTGTCGAGTATCGTCCTTAACCTATGCCTCTCCGCGTTCGCATCGGCGGCCAATCGCTCAATCGACCGCCGGGATTCCACTTGTTCCGTGATCTCTGTCAGGGAAAGCACCAATCCCTGAACCGCTCCGCGGTCGTCCTTCACCGGCACCAACGACCAATCCCAGTAGGTCTTGCCGCGCCACGGCTGTTCGTTGAATTCGAACGGTTTTGCCTTGATTTCGACAGGTTTGCCAGTCGCTCGCACGTTGTTAAAGATCCTGACGTCTTCATCGTTAGGGAAAGCCTCGAAATAGTCTCCGCCAATCAGTTCAGAGCTTGGACGGCCGCATCCTTTCTCAAATGCGCTGTTGATCATTACGAACCGAAAATCATGGTCCAAGTATGCGATTTGAGTTGGGGTCCCCTCCATGACAATTTCCAGAACTTCCTTTTCGTACTGGAGACGAACCACTGCCTCTTGGGTCCTGGAATGGCTTGGCCGTTGATCAACGGAGGCTTCATCCAGCTCGACCAATGCGATTATCTCGGCATCCTTGTCCTTCTGGATGGTAACGTAGCCGATCTTGCCATTGATCGGTTTGCCGAGGCGGCGATCGATGACGTTGGCATAGAATTTCTTTCCTTTCGGCCGCTTCACCTCGAACTCGTACCGGCTGCCATTGAGGATGGACCTCTTTATCGCATCATTCAGTAGTTTGCGATTGTCGTTGTCCAGGTAATCATGGATTGAGCTTCCAACTACATTGGAGGATGTTCTGTTTAGTCCAGCAGCAGCTGCTTCGCTGATGTAGGTTGTCGTTCCCGTCGAGTCGATTTTCCAGAAGAAATCCGTCACTGGTATGATTGGCACCAATGGAATCTTGCCCTTTTCATTTTCTGGAGATCTGATTTCAGTGAATGTTATCGCGGTTGTCAAGTTAAGTCGCTCCCATTACAGGCACGGATGGCCTGCTAATGTCGAAGCTTGAAGTATCTTCTTGATCTAACGGTAAAAGCTCAAACGACTTACTTTGTGAAATACATTCTGGCGACGCCACATGAACTCATCGAAGGCTGCTTAAGTCGCTGCTTTCTTGACACGGACCATCGAGATGGCAAAGCCATCGATTCGCCCGATGATCTTCATGATCTGATGCACATCGATTGGCTTTGAGACGAAACAATCTGCGTCTAGATTATAGCTCATCAAGACATCCTCGTCCGCAGCCGAGGATGTCAGAACGACGACTGGGATTGACTTCAGCTTCTCCTCCTTTCGAAGCATCTTCAGGAATTGTCTTCCATCCAATCTTGGAAGGTTCAAATCCAATAGAATCAGGTCTGGAATGTTTTCTCCGCGCTCAATTTGCTGATGGAGATAATCCATTGCCTGAACGCCATCGTTGACAACCTGAATGGTATTATTGATCTTGGCTTCCTTGAAAAGCTCTTGGGTTAAGAAGACGTCACCAGGGTTGTCTTCGACCAATAGAATACTGATCTGGTTCTCAGCTAACCCGCCCATTTCATCTCACCATCGGATGATTTCTAAATGTCTCACCAACGGCTGGCCAATTGAAGTAATCGCATATATAAGCCACTCTTGCTTTCTTCGTTACCGCAACAATTGCACTGGAATCCCCGGAACATTCCCTGAGCTTGCCTTAACAATAATAAGCGATCGCGCGAATATGATCCAAGGGATGATGAAGTTCGATGATATGCCCGAAATGCGGAAATGAGATGATTCTTCGGTATTACAAGAGCCCCGAGGAGGCTTTGAAAGATGCACTTAGGTATCTGCCTCCCGAAATGATCGGAAAGCCGGTTTGGTACTGCAAGAAGTGCCTGGCGATTGTGCCAGGATGGTAGAATCCATTAGTTGAGGTGCCAGCTTCGCTGATGAATTTGGGTTCTCAAACTCTTTTCAGATACTTGGCACGATTCATTGGAAGCGAGAGGAGGGGAAGCCATTTATGGAGCCCCCACCACTATTCGTTTCAGAATGAATGATGAAGAGCAGGTGAATTGACATATGGATTCATCAAATGACAAAATAAAAACCATAGATGAATACATCAAAACTTTTCCGAAGGAAGTCCAAATCATCCTGGAGAAAATGAGACGGACAATACGAGAAGCCGCACCCCAAGCTCAAGAGGCGATCAGCTACCATATGCCTGTTTTCAAATTGAATAGCAAGAATATTGTATATTTCGCGGCTTTCAAGAACCATATTGGATTCTACCCGATACCCTCTGGCATTGAGCCATTCAAGAAAGAGCTGTTCTCTTATGAACAAGGAAAGGGCTCTGTCCAATTCCCATTCGACGCACCAATTCCATATGACCTGGTGAAAAAGATCGTCAGTTATAGAGTGAAGGAGAGCCTTGAAGGTTCGATTAAAGGAAGAAAATGATGGCGCCGATTGCGATTTGAAATGAAATCAAAGTCTGAACAATTATTATCTGTGCCACCGTTCTTAACGCCTGTACCTTCACTCGTTCCGTACATAGCGAAATTTCCCGGAGCCTTCGTCAAAATAGAGATGCCCGGAATTGGTCAGACTTACCACAACATTCTTGAAATCGTCACCTCTGATCCCTTTGATTTCTGCCAATCTTGCTAGCTCGTCCCTGCTAACACCGTCTGGTTTACCGAGGAATATTCCCTTTATGGCCTTTCTCAACTCTCGGAATTCACGGGTGGTTTCGGGTCCCCCCAGGGGATTGGACGCTGTCTGTTCGGCTGCCATTTCTATCACCTGCAGTTCGCAATCGAATATTGGAGGT
>PNBI01000113.1 GCA_003135935.1 Methanomassiliicoccaceae archaeon | reverse complement strand
TTCGGCCCGATCACCGACAACGCTGGTGGCATTGTGGAAATGTCCAATCAGTCGGAGGAGATACGCAAGCGCACAGACAGGCTCGATGCGATCGGCAACACAACAAAAGCGCTCACTAAAGGTTATGCCATGGGGTCTGCCGTTCTCGCGGCCTATCTGCTGTTCGGTGCATATTTCGACCGCGTACTTGAGATCCTGAATGCAAGCGGCAAATATGGGGTCCTTACAATTGAGCAGGTGTTCGTTGTCGACATCGCCAATCCACCAGTATTCGTTGGGGCGTTGATCGGCGGAATGCTGGTATTCCTGTTCGCTTCACTAGCGATCAGAGCAGTCGGCAAGGCAGCAGGGGATATGATCGCCGAGGTTCGAAGGCAGTTCAAAGAGAACCCGAACATCCTGAACGGGAACGATAAGCCCGATTACGCGCGTTGCGTCGACATCAGCACCAGGGGCGCGTTGAAAGCGATGATCCTGCCTGGCATCCTGCCAGTGGTGGCTCCAGTGAGCCTGGGCCTCATAATGCACTTTGCCTACTCGGGCAACGTGAACATCCCATACCAGTCGGTCGGAGCGATGCTGATGGTCGGGACCATCGTTGGCGTCCTCATGGCATTGCTGATGAACAACGGAGGAGGCGCCTGGGACAACGGCAATCAGTACGTGGAATCGAGAGGTCTGAAGAAGACTGCCACGCATGCTGCGGCCGTGGTCGGCGATACCGTCGGGGACCCCTTCAAGGACACCGCTGGTCCAT
This sequence comes from Methanomassiliicoccaceae archaeon, assembly GCA_003135935.1. Lineage (GTDB taxonomy): Archaea > Thermoplasmatota > Thermoplasmata > Methanomassiliicoccales > UBA472 > FEN-33. The sequence goes on along the minus strand of PNBI01000113.1, from coordinate 14,083 downwards.
CGCTGCACGTGCTGGTCAAGCTGCTGTCGACCATAACGCTGGTATTCGCGAGCATTTTCGTGATCGCCTAGGCTAAAACACCTTCCTTTATCCTCTATTTTTCTTTCTTATCCAGCATTACCAACCGTAGGGCTGCGTTGGTCAAGTTTTATATAAGACTTGAGTCATGCCACAGCTGAAAAGAGGGTAACCTATGTATCTGTTGGCACAGCGAGAGAAGGTTGTCCGTATCCCACCTGACCGTCTGGCGGAGGACCTAGATGAGACGGTAGTACAACTAGCCCACGAATCCTTCGAGGGCAAGGTGGAAGGCAGCGACTCGCTAACCGTTATGGTCAGTAATATTCATCGGGAAGGTCCGGGTCGAATCGTTCACGGGGATGGAGCGGTATACCAAAAGGTGACGTTCGAATCGCTCATCTTCAGACCGACAATTCAGGAGGTCGTTGAAGGGAGCGTGGTGGAGATCCTCAAGTTCGGGGCGTTTGTTCGCTTTGGGCCGTTGGATGGACTGCTTCACATCAGCCAGATAATGGATGACCGCATCGATGTGGACGATAGCAACCAGCGTCTGCTGGGAAAGGACACGAAGCGGGACCTGAGGGTCGGCGACAAGGTAAGGGCGCGTATCGTTGCCCTGTCCATTAACGAGCGCAGCCCTCGGGAGAGCAAGATCGGATTGACCATGAGGCAGCCCGGTCTGGGTAAGCTTGAATGGATAGAGGAAGAACGGAAAAAGAAGAGCGAGAAGGAGAAGGGAGGCGCAGCATGAAGATCATGAAGGCTTGCAAGCATTGCGGCTTCATCACTGAAGAGGACACATGCCCCCTGTGCGGTAACCAGACATCCAAGGACTGGCAGGGATATGTCATCATCCTGGACCACACCAAATCCGAGATCGCCAAGAGGATGAGCTTGAATGTCAACGGAAAATTCGCCCTGCGTGTCCGTTGAACTCGACGTCCCACCTAAAGGTTGGAGAATGCCAGATTGGATGAGGGATCAAAAAATGCCGTTCGGTAAGCTGATGGACGAGAAGGCAGCGTTATCAGAGATTGCCAACTGTGAGAAGCTCATCACGGTCGGCGACGTGGTTTCGATGACCGCCCTCAAGAACGGGCTCAAGCCAAAGCTTATGATCTATGATTTCTGCACAGAACGACGCACCATGGACCAATTAGGCGGCATGCTGCGGTCTGTAGAAGGCACCCAGGTCCGAATAACCAATCCGCCTGGACACATAGTCCCCGCTATGGTGCTGGGCATTCAGCAGGCATTCAAACGGGTCGGATCGACCAAGATGCAGGTGGACGGAGAAGAGGATTTGGCAGCGCCAGTCTGTGCCGCACTTGCCCCGCTGGGGACCTGCATGATATATGGTATGCCGAAGAAAGGCATCGTTTTTGTCAAGATAGATGAAGAGGTCAGAGACCAAGCGAGGTCCTTGATAAATTCAATGGAGGAATCGAATTGAAGTTCCAGATAGACAACAAGAGCGAGAACAAGCTTCTAGAACGTACCGAATTGATTTTTTCGGTTGAGCACCCTGGTGAGTCAACGCCGACCCGTGATGCGGTACGGTCCACGATTGCCAACGCGATGAGCGTTCCGAAGGAAAGGATAATCATCGATCAGATGGAGACCGAGTATGGAATCGGGTTGACCAAGGGATATGCCAAGGTTTATGATTCGCAAGAGGGGCTGACCAAGAGCGAGAGGCACCATTTGCTGGTAAGGAACAACCTTGCTGAGAAGAAGGTCAAGGCGGCAACGACCAAGAAAGCCAGACCGGCACCGAAGGCGAAGTGAGAGTGATATAGATGGCTGACAAGAAGGCGGATAAGGGCGGCAAGGGGAAGGTCCATCCTCAGACTGGCAAGAAGGACTTTTTCGCTGTTTCCAAAGATGGGAAGCTGGAGCGGAAGAAGAGGCACTGCCCGAAATGCGGGCCTGGAGTGTTCTTGGCGGACCACGCCGATCGGACATCCTGCGGCAAGTGCGGCTATACCGAATTCAAGAAGAAGTAGATCTGGAACGATTCGAGGAGGAAAGAACGGCGGGGCGATTCGCCCTTTCTTCATCCTCATCCCAATTCCTTAAATGGCTGTGTTAAAGCTTTAATCATCTTCGATGATAACTTCGTTAATGGGCCCGTAGTGTAGCTTGGATATCACAGAGGCCTCCGGCGGCCAATCTTGGTCGGGGTAAGCCTCAGACCGGGGTTCAAATCCCCGCGGGCTCGCCATAGGCTTCTTGTCTGGCCCTCTCGTTCATCCCGATTCGCCAGGAGGAGCATCTCATCCAAAAAAGTAACGGATTGCTCAGACGATGACATGGGATTGTCTGTCGAATGCCCAGGCAATTCTCAAAAGGGTTTTATTGGACGACCACTTAATGCCATTCAGATGTTTCTGACTAGACAGGAAGAAAGGATACTGGCTGGAGAGGAGGGAGTTGGCCGTCAGAGAGCCATGGAGCTGCTGGTAGCCTTGGGAAAGATCTATTCTGCGGAGAGATTGGTCCCGATCAGTTCCGCTCACCTGTCTGGAGTCTCATACAAGACAATCGGCGACGGAGGCCTCGATTTTCTGACGGAAATGTCGCGCGATGCGAAGGTTACAGTTAAAACCACTCTGAATCCCGCTGGCATGGACCTCGATCGATGGCAGGAGATGCGGGTCAAGGAGGAATTCGCTGAGAAGCAGAGGGCAATCATTTCGGCATATGACAGTTTGGGCGTGGAAACGAACTGCACATGCACCCCCTATTTGGCCGGAAACGTGCCAGAGCCTGGGCAGAATGTTGCCTGGGCAGAGTCATCCGCGCTGTCTTTCGTCAACTCCGTCCTCGGTGCTAGGACAAACCGTGAAGGAGGTCCTGGAGCCCTTGCTGCGGCGATCATAGGGAAGACGCCTTTGTACGGACTTCACCTTACTGAGAACCGCCTGCCATCGGTGATCATCGAGGCGGAAATAGGCGATGGGATCACGGATTACTCACTCCTGGGTCATGCAGTCGGGCAAAAGATAGGCACGTCCATCCCTTTCTTCAAAGGAATCCGGCCTGGCGTGGACGGATTAAAGACCATGGCCGCCGCGATGGCAGCTGCCGGTTCGGTGGCATTGTTTTACGTTGAGGGGATCACGCCTGCCGCAAGTTCTGTTGATCTCAAAGGATTGGAAACAGTTTCAATTGGAAGAAAGGAAATCATGGCAGCCAAGAATTCCTTAACCACTGGGAAGGAACCGGACCTGATAGCTTTGGGATGCCCTCATCTGTCAGAGACGGAAGTTACTAACCTCGCCTCTTTTCTCGATGACAAAAGGAAAAGGTCCGACGCTCCTGAGGTTTGGTTCTGTACCTCTCGAACCGTGAAGACATGGTGCCCCAAGGAGGTAGCTGTGCTGGAACGATTTGGTAAGGTCCTCTGCGACACATGCATGATCGTCGCACCAATAGAAGGGATCCATAGCTGCACCGCCACGAATTCCGCCAAAGCTTGTACTTATTTGCCAGGCCTCTGCTCGCAGAAAGTGGTGTGCGACTCCTCGGAGCGCCTCCTGGAGGCGGTCTTCTGATACTGAAGGGCAGAGGCATATCCAAGGGGAAAGCGAGAGGAAAAGTGGCATTATTGGAAAAGCCTTTCAGCTTTCTGGGAGGTGTGGACCCCAGGACCGGGATGCTGAGCATTTCATCGGGCGCGGAAGGGAAGTCGATAAAGGATTCAGTATTCGCTTTTCCATTCGGCAAGGGAAGCACGGTCGGTTCCTACACCATCCTTCAGATGAGGAATGAGGGGACGGCGCCAGCTGCGATAGTCAATGAGAAGGCAGAGACGATCGTCGCAACCGGTGCTGTCATGGCAGGAGTGCCAATGGTCGATTCCGTGGACCTTGGGATTCTTTCCGACGGCGATGAAGTCATCGTCGACGGCGAGAAAGGCACCATCGAATTGCCACTGGTGAAAGAAGTGAACGTCGTCACCTGCATCCTACGCTTCAGCGGAAAAATCCTAATCCTGAAACGAAGCCAGGAAGTTTCGACTAACCAAGGAATGTGGGCAGGTGTAAGCGGCTATATCGAAGAAGGGGAGCTTCCTTTGCAAACAGCGCGCAAGGAAGTCCACGAAGAAACAGGCATCACTGATCTCGAATTCGTCAGGTCAGGAGAGATGCTGAGAGTGCGGTCCGGCCCTCGGCTTTGGCGCATTCATCCATTCCTTTTCGAAATCCAAAGCTCGCAAGTAGCGATCGATTGGGAGCATTCAGAATACCGATGGATAGACCCCGAAGACGTCGATCATAGGACGACCGTCCCGGGATTTCAGCTCGTTTTGAAGAGCATCCTCTAATCAGATGGTCGCGTCGACTTCCTTCTCGAGCAGGTTGAGCTCGTGAGCATCCAAGGTGGAAGGGTTCATTGCCACCAGCAAGATGGAATGGTTGATCGCTACTTGATCCCTCAAAGACTGCACCAATCTCAGGACGGTCAGGAAATTGTTGTTCGTGATCAGGTATTCCAGGCCGTCCAACAGAATGATCCCCTTCTCTTGACCTAGGAACTGTTCCAGTGATACGCTCAGCTTTTCCAGGTCCTTGGGACGGATGCTATTCTCCTTGCCGACATTTGAGAGCCAGAGGATCGGAGTTTCGCCAAGGTTGAACTTTGCCTTGATCTTGAGGGGATAGTTGCGGGTCACGCAGAAACCCTTCATGCCTTTAGCAATGGCCTTCTCGAACATGTGGTAGCTGCGTTCGGACTTCTCCTCTTTGATCAAGTAGGTGAAAGACTGCTCCAGCTCGACTTCAGCTGCCGGCGCTATGGTGCTGACCCTGGCTGGTGTTTCGCCTTCGTCTTCGCCTTCTGCGCTCTCGATCTTCAGCAATGTGCCGCAGTTCTCGCAAGAGAACTTGTCAGGTGGAACCATAGTGCCACAGGCTTCGCATTTCATGCTCGTTTCGAAGCCGCCGCGAGCCGCATATGATACCACCCCGTCAACCGTCTTGCTCCCCATACCTTTGACGCGGCGCAGGTCATCCTTGGAGGCTGCCTTTATCTTATCCAGTGAATCGAATCCGGCATCGACGAGCATGTCCGCTTTGACCTCGTTCATGCGCGGGATGCGAAGTAGATATGGCGTGAGCTTCTCTTTGGTCATCGGAGCCTTCTTCTTAGCCTCGACCTCCTGCTTCCCACAGGTCTTACAGACCCCGTCCACGGGAAGTTCCGCTCCGCAATTGGGGCATTGGACTAATTCGGGAGACTCTGAGCGCGATAGAAAATGAACCACCTTCTTGGCATCTGCCTTTGACAGGCCAGAGGATTCCGCCAATTGGTCCTCCGAGAGCATCTTCAAGTCGTTCAGGGTCTTCCGGCCCGATTCGACGAGCTTGATCGCCGCTGCCTGGGGAAGGCCAGGTATGGTCATCAATTGGTCCAAGGCTTCTTTGATGTGCAGAGAAGTTAAGCCGACATCAACATGTTCGCCCTCCACATCCCAGGAGGCGGTATGATCGCCTTCGACAGCATGGACGAAATCAAGTTGTCGGCTGCGCGTCTCGGACATGATGTGTTCTTTCCAGACCTTGAAGTACTCTTCGAGTTTCGTCGAAGCTTTTACCTGTACTTTCACGAACTCTTCGATATCCAGCTTCATATCCTTCCGGGATTGCTGCACCCGTCGGATCAGCTCCCTGGCGAATCCTTCGGCTTGGATCGCTGGCGTGATCTCGAAGTCCATGTAGAGATCGCCGCCGGAGAACTTCCCTCCGACCACGTTCTGTGGCAGGGAGGTCGTGAAGGTGACCATGTTCGGTTCGATCTTGATCATCTGGCCTTCGATGCCTAGCGAGTATGAGCCTTTCTCGATGCATTCCCGGATCTGCTTCGCCGGTCTGGATTTCAAGAGGACTGCGATCTTCGAGGACCATTGCCTATAGACCTTGCCAATGGCGTTGGGATTGGGGACCGCGGACAATGCTATCTCGGACCACTCTTGGCCAGGCTGCACGTACTCCACGATCTTGACATTCGCCTGCGAAAGCACGACGCTCTCCAATGACTTGAACGCCTCCAAGGAATCGTTGTTGGCGGCTTTCACGATGATGCGCTTCATCGGCCAACGTAGCTTGATGTTGCGTGACTGCCGCTCCTTGGTCACAAGCTCAACCAATTCCTGCACAGTGGCCATCGATTGTTCCAAGCGCTCGTCCAGCCTTGTTTGGTCGGGCACAGGCCAGTCCAGCATGTGGACCGTCTCCTTGCCTCCCTCCAGATGTTGGTATATTTCTTCAGTCATGTATGGGCAGAATGGCGCCATTACCCGGCACAAGGACGAAATGGATTCGTGCAGCACTTTGTACGCCGCAACCTTGTCCGAGTCGCCCTCTTCCTTCCACATGCGATCGCGAATCAAGCGAACGTACCAGCGCGACAGATCATTTAGTATGAAATCCTCGATTACTCGGCTTGCCTTGTGCAGCTCGTAGGAGTTGAGGTACTTTGTTACCTCACTCTTCAGTTTCTCGGTCCTGGAGATCATCCATCGGTCCTCAGGCCGCAAGGAGCCCTTCAACGACTCGAAGCTGACCCTTGAGGGATCGAAATTATCGATGCTCATATATGTGGTAGCGAAGTTCACGACGTTCCAAAGGATGTTCAACGTCTTCCGAGCGTTCTTCACCCCTTCCCATTGGAACGAGGTGTCCTCCCAGGGGGCGTTGGTCCTCATCAGGTAGAAACGCAAGGCATCCGCGCCATACTCCTTTATGACCTTCTCTGGCTCCACAACGTTCCCCTTGCTCTTGGACATGGGTTGGCCGTTCGGATCCAATATCCAACCATGCATCAGCACCGATTCGTAAGGAGCTCGGTCGAAGGCGATGCATCCGGCAGCCAGTTGTGAATAGAACCAGCCTCGGGTTTGGTCATGTGCTTCGGTTATCCACTTGCAGGGCCACCATCTGTCGAACTCCACGCGGGATTTGGGGAAACCTAATTGAGCCCAGGAGGCCACTCCTGAATCGAACCAGACGTCGAGGACGTCAGGAACGCGTTGCATCTTCTTCCCGCAATGGGGGCATTCGAAGGTCACAGCGTCGATCCAGGGTCGATGAAGCTCCATGTCCGTGTGGTACCCTTCCCCTTTCTCGAGCTCGGCAGCTGAGCCGACAACTTTCATCTCCCCGCACGAGGCGCAAAGCCAGACCGGAAGAGGGATGCCCCAGTACCTCTGCCTGGAGATGCACCAGTCGCGGGCGTTGACGGTCCAGTCATACTCGCGGCTCGAGCCGGCCCAATCTGGGGTCCAGCGTATCCTCTCGATCTCCTCGAGCATTACATTCTTTATCGCTGTTATCTTCAAGAACCATTGCGAGGTATTGCGGAAAATGATGCCTGAATCGCAGCGCCAACAGTGGCCATAACGGTGAAGCAAGGTGCCGACCGAATACATCAGGTTGCGGTCTTTCATCTCCTCGATGATGTGCTTGTTTGCTTCCTTAACGTTCATGCCAGCATATCTTGAAGGAAGGTCATCTGTGAAGCGTCCGGTCTCGTCGACCGGGCAGAAAGGTTCGAGATTGAACTCCTTGCCGAGCTCGAAGTCCTCGGGGCCGTGGCCTGGGGCGATGTGGACGAGGCCCGTGTTCTCAGCCTCGACCGTGGTGGACGGTATTACCCGGTGCACCCATTTGCCGGTGGCCTCGCGCTGATATTTGACGTCCTTCCAGAACGGTGGGATGTATTCCAGCCCGATGAGGTCGTCCCCCTCGATGAGCTCCATCACCTCATAGCCATCATACCCTCCAAGCTCTCCAAGTTGCTCGACCAGGCTCTCCAGCACGATCACCGTTTCGCTCTTCTCGGTCTTGAAGAACTTCACCTTGGCATAGCGGAAGTCAGGATGTACTGCGACCGCCATGTTCGCTGGCAGCGTCCAGGGTGTGGTGGTCCAGATAAGCAATGAGATCTCTTCCTCATCTTTCAAAGGGAAACGGATGTAAATTGATGGGTCCTTCTCGTCCCGATACTCAATTTCCGCTTCAGCCAAAGCGGTTTCGCAACGCGGGCACCACGAAAGCACGCGGTTCGATGGGGCAAGCAGGCCCTTGTCATAGGCGCGTTTGAGCGTCCACCATGCCGCCTCGATGTACGAAGCATTGATGGTCAAGTAGGGGTTGTCCCAGTCCATCCAGATCCCCAATTCTTTGAACTGCTCAGTCATTTTCTTCTGAAGATCGATGGCGAAATCCTTGCAGGTAGAAACGAATCGATCGATGCCGTAAGCTTCGATCTCCTTCTTGTTCTTCACTTTGATGAACTGCTCGACCTTAACCTCAATCGGCAGACCGTGCATGTCATAACCGGGTTGGTCTCTGACATTGTATCGTTGCATCCTCTTGAATCGGATATAGGTATCCTTCAGGATCTTGTTCCACGAGGTGCCGAGGTGGATGGATCCAGTAGTATATGGCGGGCCGTCCACGAAGAAATAGTTCGGTCCGGAAGCACGTAATTCCTTGGTCTTCCGATACGCGTTCGTCTGCTTCCAATGTTCCTGAACCCTTTTCTCGAGCTCGGGGGGATTGTAATTTGCCTGGACCTGCTTTATCATCGCCGTCCCTGCCCCTATATATGTCATCCCATTTAAAACCGAATGGTCCTGGCTACGCGAAATGAACTACTTTGCGACTCAGAAACCATCTAGGCTCCTTTGGGTAGCTGGAGGTGCTTTTGGTCCTCCATCCGGTTTCAAGGAATATCTCTTCAATGCCGCTTCTACTCTAGCCCGGGAGAAATCGTACTGCTCGCAAAGGAATTCCATCACCTTTCCTTCATTGGGAGGCTGCCAAACCAGGCCATAATCGTCGGTATGCTCAAAGTCCAAGAAGATGTGACGGAGCTCTTGGTAATCCTCGATCTCCACCTGCAACAATTTGAAGGCTCCTTCCAATCCGCCTTGCTCTCGGATTAGCTTAAGTCCCTTCTTAGGACCGATGCCCATGATACCCTCATTGAAATCCGTGCCTATGAGTATGCAAAGGTCAATGAGTTGTTCGCGGGTCAATTTCGTTTCTGAAAGGACTCTCTGGAGCTCGATGACCTCAACGCTGATCTCCCTTGTGACATCTCGCCCCGGCATCTTCCTCTTTCCCGCAAGCGTCAAATTGCGTATCAATCGGGGAGCTCCAAATAGCAGGGAGTCGAAGTCCTGCGACGAAGCAGCCCACACATCCCCCTTCAGGGCCATATAGGCTGCCTGGGCCTCTCCTTCCTCCGGCGCTTGAATGACCGGCATTCCAAGATAGGTCAAAAGTATCCTTGAAGATTCCACAATCTCGTTTGTGATCTTCGATGATTGGGTCGCCTTCGCGTAGGCCGCCTTATAATCTCCTTTAGCAACGGAGTCCTCCCAGTCCTTCTTCGCTTTTGCCCTTCTTTCGCTCCTCTCTGCGATGGTCTTATGCTTCTTTACCGGGGGGACGCCATCGAAAACGTACGTCGGTCTGATGCCAAGCTCAATGAAATTGGCATTGCGGTAAAGTAAGCCGGTCAAATGTGAGGTGACCCTTCCCCTCTGATCGCGCAATGGCGTGCCATCGGGCTGACGAATCACTGAAAGAAACTGATAAATCGCATTGTAGGCATCGATTGCTATGGTCCTGCCCCTCAACGACTGAAGCTCGATCTTCTCCGAAGGTACGATATCCGAGATGTTAACGCCCATTGGCAACCACTCAGGAATACAGCGCAGCAAGAATAAGCCTTTCCATGACCAGGCGCGGTATTATCTAGCAGCGCCGGGAATGGCTCGTTCATGATGGAGCACGGAACCAAGGGCAAGAAACCGGTAGAGGAAGGAAAGGAGTATACGATCACGATCGTTGACATCGGTTCCAAAGGAGATGGCATCGCCAAGGTTGATGGCTTTATTATCTTCGTTCCGGAAACGAAGGTCGGTCAAACCGTGAAGGTACAAGTCACCCGGGTGATGAACAAATCCGCCTTCGCGAAGAAGATCGAATGATCAATCCTTGCTGGTCGTGGGAAGGTACAACATTACGATTGCGATTCCAATCCAGATCATCAATGGCAAAACGATGCATATCCCTGAACCCAGCAACACAGCGGCTGCTAAGAAGAGCAATGGGAACACTACCGTGAAAAGGAATATCATCCGCTTTCCAGTCAGCTCAAGCATTTAGCCACTCTTTCTCGGAATAAGGCCGACCATTTATGAAGCTTTGCCATGACATCCGAGGCAGCAAGATCGGATATTTGCGAGGATGCCTCTAGAACCTTTTCCATTGGGCTATCTCAGACCGCATATCGCGGCAGCCAAAAAGGGCATTGCCAGCAGCAAGCACGTTCGCGCCCGCCTCTACACACAGCTTGCCCGTGATTGCGTTGATCCCGCCATCGACCTCTATGTCGAAGTCGGCACCGATGCCGGTAGCATGTCGCTTTGCTTCCCTTACTTTCGAAAGGCACTCCGTCATGAACACCTGTCCTCCGAATCCGGGATTGACGGTCATGATCAGCAGAAGGTCAAGATCCGCGATATATGGTGCAACAACGGAGAAGGGGGTGGCCGGGTTTATCGAAAGTCCAGCTCTCTTTCCGCGGCCATGAATCTTCTCCAGCGTTCCTCGGACATCCTTCGTCGCCTCAAAATGGATGGTAATTATGTCCGACCCGGCATCGGCGAAGGCATCGACGTATCTCTCTGGTTCGACGATCATCAGGTGGACATCGAAAGGCAGTTTCGTGAACCTCCTTATGCTCTTTACTACACCAGGACCGATGGTGATGTTGGGGACGAAGACCCCATCCATCACATCTACGTGGACCCAGTCTGCGCCAGACTCCTCAACCTTCTCCACCTCGCTTCCCAACCGCCCAAAATCTGCGGACAATATCGATGGCGCTATCTTGATCATCTGGCAAGGCATCGTTTGAGAGAGTCTTAAGTCTTGCTGAACCTGCTGAGAATACCGCCGTTACTAATATTCAATCATCTTGAGGAGTCGCAATCAACCTTTGGCTTGAAATCCAGCTATCTGGATCCCATTCGTTCTGCGTAACGGTTCTCGACCGCTGCCTTCCGGAAAGCTTTTTGATGATGGAGAGGATGGCAGGAACATGGCAGAAAGAAGGAGTTCTTCAGCCGCGATGGGCAATTGCGAGGTCTTGGATTGCACCAAACCAGCTGAACGTTCCGTTAGTGCCGAGAATGCCAAGAGTGCTGGTCTCCAGTATGCAGAAGGATTGAAGCGGGTCCACTTGTGCAAAGACCATTATCGCCAATTCAAGAAGGAGACCAAGAAGGACCGGATCATCGAATCCCTAGGGCGCTGATCTGTTCCTTGGCTCAACAATAACTATACAACGCGCATGGTAAAGGCTGCTGAATGAAGGCCTCTAGCATACAACTGCTATCAAGCGCCGGGCTTTCGGCCTCATCGCTCCTCATCCCCAACATCGCGAGGGATCAATTCGGTTCAAGCAGTTGGGAGATAGGTCTTGTTGTCGCTGGCTATAGTGCCACCGCCTTCATGTCGTCCTATGTATTCGGGCGTTTCTCCGATGTACACGGCCGCGCCTTCGTGCTCAAACTCGGGATTTTTCTCACTGCTCTCGCTACTCTCTTGCAGTTGCTGGCGAATGATACCTACACCTTGATGTTAATCCGGTTGATTGTCGGGCTGTGCAGCGGAATTTACCCGGCCACTCTGCTTGCCTACGTTTATGATAAGGATAAGAAGATTGGCAGATTTACGTCCTATGGAAGCCTGGGGTTCGGGTTTGGGGTATTCGCGGCTGGTGCGATCGGCATATACTGGGGGATATTCCTGTTCTCGTCGATCGTCCTTTTCGCATCATACTCATTGGCGCTCTTCCTTCCATTCGGGCAAGAGGAGCATCATAAAGTGCCGTTCTTCCCGGTGGCTATCATCAAACACAACTTGTCGATCTACCTGAGCATCATGTTCAGACATACTGGCGCATGTATGATATGGGTGATTTACCCCATTTTCCTTGCCGACCTCGGCGCCGACCCATTATTCATTGGTGCTATCTATGCCATCAACGCATTCGGCCAATTCGTATTCATGCAGCTCTGTGATCGATATGCTGGTTTCTTGTTGATTATCGTCGGCTTCGTCATGTCGATACTAACGTTCCCTTCTTACACGCTCGCAACAGTCTATTATGAAATCATTCCGGCCCAGATCATGCTAGCCCTGGCTTGGTCCACGCTATATGTTGGTTCGGTCAAATTCGTCATGGAAAGAAACGATGAGAAGGGGACGGCCGCAGGCTTGTTGCAATCGACCCTGAGCATCTCTGCCATCCTCGGCTCGGTGATGGGCGGAGTAGTCGCACAACTGTATGGTTACCATGGCTGCATGTATGTCGCAACCTTCGTCGCTATCATCGGTCTGATCATATTCGTAGGCCACAACCGGCAACGGATCGGAAGTAGCAAGAATTTAAACTCAGCTGGCCAATAAGGTGGCGTGCGAATAGTATTTCTTGGAACAGGGGGAAGCCTGCCCTCTCCGAAACGGAATGTGACAGCTGTCGCCGTCCAGATCGGCCCAAATGTGATCCTTTTCGATTGCGGCGAAGGAACTCAAAGGCAGTTTATGTTCTCGTCTGCCTCGTACATGAAAGTGTCATCGGTCTACATTTCGCACCTTCATGGCGATCATTTTCTCGGCCTACCCGCCTTAGTTCAATCCATGGGATTCAATGGAAGGGAAGAACGACTTAGGATATTCGGTCCACCTGGAATGGCAGCCACGATGAATGCCATCTTGGGTCTGGGATACTTCAACCCTGGCTTCGAGATCGTCGCGAAGGATCTGGAAGATGGGGAGGTTGTTGCTGAGGGCGATTTCACGGTCAGGGCAGTGGCGGTGGAGCATACGGTACCGTCGCTGGGATACGTTCTGGAAGGGTCCCAAAGGCCGGGGCGTTTCAACCTGGAAAAGGCAATGGAATTGGGGGTGCCTCCCGGCCCTCTGTTTGGTCTGCTACAGGAGGGCAGAGAAGTGGAAATCAACGGTCGAACGATTACCCCTTCGCTGGTGGTAGGTCCTCCTAGGCGGGGATTGAAGTTCTCCATTTCAGGAGATACCCGACCATGCCAGAAGTTCGAGGAGGCAGCTTATTGCTCAGACGTTCTGGTGCACGAGTCCACCGTCACCTCAGACCTCATTGTCAACGCAAAGGAATACGGCCATTCAACTGCAAGGCAAGCGGCCGAACTTGCGAAGCGAGCCAAAGTCCGTTCATTGTACTTGTATCACATCAGCAACCGGTATGATGATCCGCAAGCATTGCTGGATGAGGCCAGGGCGATCTTTGCCGACACGTATGTTGCTGAGGACCTCATGGCAATTGACGTTATTGGATCCGAATGTGAGGATCCTGTAGACGAACGTTCAGAATAATTTCAGAACATCTGCCGAGGTTATTATCCCGGTAATCCTGCCTTTCTTCCCAACTAGGACTGCCTTGCTTGACGACAGTAGGCTTGTTATGGTCTCCAGGGGCGTTTCTTCGCTGACGACTGGAAACGCTTCATTCATTATTGAACGGATGCTCAACTCCCCGGCCGCCTGCATGCTTGTCCCATCGCGCAGAATCGAGAGAACATCATTCTCGCTGACGGAACCGACTGGCTGTTGGCCGTCAAAAACTGGCAGCTGGGAGTAACCGGATTGACGCATCAATTCAGATGCCCTCTTCACCTTCTCCTTTGCCTGGATCGATACGATGTTCAGGCTTGAGACGTCCTTTGCCTTGCGGCTCCGACCTTTTCGGTCGGCATCCAACGATAGCGCTTCAAAGATCCGACGAACAGTTTCATAGGAGCCGTTTATGCTTCCGCTCTCCACTTTTGCTATTGTAGATTGTGGTACGCCTGAGAGGTGGCATAGTTGGGCCTGGGTCATATCCAAAGCTTTTCTCATCCGTTTTATTTCGGTGACTTCGGGCAATTTCACTTCCAGCAGATTAAATTATTCATATTTGAATAATCCTATCAATTAGGTTTATAAACATTGAATCATTT
>PNBI01000065.1 GCA_003135935.1 Methanomassiliicoccaceae archaeon | reverse complement strand
ACCAATGGGTGTTGGGGGATTCCACGATCACTTCCCTGAGGGCGGAGGGCTGCATCTCCCTTAGCGCGGAGATGAAGTCCTCCTTGGTCACAATGATCTTGTTGAGCACCTCGACGGGGATGACGTCCAGCTCGAGGTCCAGGTCTGGTAGTATCCGTCTTAGGGCGCGCATTGCTGCTTCTTTGCCCAGCGCGCTCAGGTCAGCGCCCGCATATCCATGGGTCAGGTCCGCAAGGCGGTCAAGGTTGACATCCTCCGCCAGCGGCATGCCGCGGGTGTGGATCTGCAATATCTCCAGCCGGCCGTTCCGGTTGGGAATGCTGATCTCGATCTCCCGGTCGAACCGCCCCGGTCTCCGGATCGCTGGGTCCAAAGCATTCGGTCGGTTGGTCGCGCCGATCACGACGACCTTCCCTCTCGCCTGCAGACCGTCCATGAGCGCCAGCAGCTGAGCGACAACCCGTCTCTCAGTCTCGCCAGTCACCTCGTCTCTCTTCGGGGCGATGGAGTCGATCTCATCGATGAAGATGATGGTGGGGGCGTTCTCCTCGGCCTGCTTGAAGATGTCGCGCAACCTTTCCTCGGACTCGCCGTAGAACTTACTCATGATCTCCGGTCCGCCGATGGATATGAAATTGGCGTTGGTCTCGCCCGCCACCGCCTTCGCCAATAACGTCTTTCCAGTGCCAGGCGGGCCATGCAACAGCACACCTTTTGGCGCCTCCACCCCCAAGCGCTCGAAGAGCTCCGGGTGGCGGAGCGGAAGCTCGATCATCTCCCTGACCTTCTTCACTTCCTCGCTCAAGCCTCCGATGTCCTCGTACGTGACCTTCGGGATGTGGTCGACGCTCTCCTTCACCGGCTTCTCGCTTATCTTGACCTCGGTGTCCCGGTGCACCAGCACCGCGTCGGAGGAAGGGCTGTAGGACGAGACCACCAGGTCGATGCGCCTTCCCATGACATTGATCTCAATGATATCCCCTCGGGTCACCGCCCTTCCTTCCAGGGCCTGGGTCAGATATTCTTCGCCACCCATGATCCGCAATTGCTCGGTCGGGGCGAAGGTCATCTTCGTGGCCTCCTTCACAGCGATCTTGCGGATCGATACCTTCTCGTCTATGCTCGCCTCCGCGTTCCTTCTGATGGTTCCGTCCACCCGGATCAATCCTCGGTTGGCATCCTCAGCATAGCCAGGCCAAACTATCGCCACGGTCCGCTTCTTTCCTTCTATTTGCACCACGTCGCCTGCGGTCAGGTTCAGCACGTCCATTACGGCTGGGTCGACGCGGGCTATGCCGCGCCCGGCATCCTTTGACTTTGCTTCTGCAACCTTCAATACTTTCTCGGATGAATCCATGTCAATTCCAATTCCGTGTCGAATGTCCTCTACGTGACCTCGACCTTCTTCCTCTTCTCCAATCCCTGCTTCGCCTTCGCCACCCGGATCTTCAGGACGCCATCTTCCAGCTTCGCTTGGAGATCATCCTCTATGGCATCCTTCGGAAGGTCCAGTCGGCGGTGGAAGGAAACGAACCCCCTCTCCCTTCGGAGGTACCCGTCGTCGCTCTCTTCCTTCTTCTCCTCCCTATTGGCAGTGATGTCAAGGATGCCTTCGCCGACCATTACCTCCACGTCCTCTTTTGAGAGCCCTGGCAAGTCCATTTCGACCAGGTAATGGTCGCCTTCGTCCTTGACGTCCGTTGCCGGGAAGCGCGGTCCCACGGCCAATGCCGGCGGCCATATCGAGTAATCGATATCCTTGGTAACCTCCTGCATGATCCGCTCCATCTCGCGCATCATGTTGACCGGTCCGAACCCCATCGGCGCCCAGTATCTGACCGGCGCCAACTCCTTCTTCTTGCCCTCATCGACCATATCATCACCTCATGGCTCATGATTACAACTTTGAGTTAACAACTCGCGGTAATGGTGTACATTGCCTCGAATATTTAACAGTTACTGAGGCTTCTTCTGAATCGCCTTCTGTAGGTCGTCCAAGGCCTTGTCCAACTTCTTCCCCATCACTTCGACGCTCTTCTGGAGCTTAGGCAAGTCCCTCCTAACATCATCGACCATGCCGCTGGCAATGCGGCGCATGTCCTTCTCCGCGTCCTTCGCCTCCTTGGGCAGACTGTCGTAGACCTTGTTACCCACTTGGTCCAATTTGATCGCGACCTGATCCAATTCCCTGGTGATATCCTTCAGGACTTTGTCGAGCTCACCGGCGTACTTCTCCGCGACTTTCCTTACCCTCTCCCTATCGTCCATGTTTCATCCTCTCCAGTTGATTCGCTCCAATGTTCGTTTCACGAGGTCGTCTCGGATCTTCAAGTCCAAGGCGAGTTCTTCCAGTTCCAACTCAGGTTTCTGTATGAACTCGTAGATAATCCTTCTTCCTTGGTAGTCGTCTATCTGCTCCTCGACCACCCGGCCTGCCTCTTCCAAAGCCCTTTCCTTCGTCTCGATCAACAAGGCGCGCTGTTGTTGCAGCCCCTCCAGCTCACGGTCCGCCTGCGCCACCGTCTCCCTGAGCTCCAATATCCTCTCATGGACTTTGGCCAGATCCCCCATCTTTTCCTGCTCAGGTCTGGCAAAAGCCTGATGCATGTCCAATATAGAATTGGACATCTGGCCCAGCGCGAGCCGGATGATGTCGGCGCTAAAGAGGCCTGGTCCGAAGTCCACCGTTATCGTGAACTTGGTGGTTGGGACGTACAGCTTCCTGGCCGGCCCACCCTGGTCGCTCTCCTCGGAATAGGAGCGGACCAGATCGCATCCCTCCAGCACCTTCATATGCTTCATGATTGCCTGCTGGCTCAACCCCAATTCTTTGGACAGTTGGAGCGAGTAGTGAGGTTCGCGGACGAGCGCTTCCAGGATCCTTCTGCGTGTGGGGTTCTCGATGACTGACAGAAGGATGTCTAGATCTGACAGGGCGGACATTGCAACACCGTTATTAACCTTAAGTTGTATACTAATCGCTACCTCCAAGATTTAAACTTTGCCGATAACGCGCCGTCCATGCCGCATCGGTCGATCGCCGATTCTTTCCCCCATATTATGAATGCTGGCTGAATTGCATCTCAACAGTTCGTCACAGAACACTTTAACTAGGAGCCTGGGTTTATCAGGCATCATGCCCGGTGAACTGGTCGGTGATTCGGTCCTCATCAAGGATACCGTGGAAGCTAGCCAGATATACAACAAGGGATTCTATGGCTATCCACAGTCCGGCGGGTCATTGGAGCTTGACCTATTAGAGGCGATCTACCTCGCCGAGTCTGACCGCTTGGCGGTCAGTCGTGGCAGCGAACAAATGCCCTTGGCCGACCTCATCAAGATGGCAGCGTCCTGCCAGCCGGACTTCGAGATTCGGTATATCGTCTACCGGGACCTGAGGCAAAGGGGCTATATCGTAAAGCCCGACGCGGGCGAGTTCGATTTCCGAGTGTTCCCTCGTGGAGGGACTCCAAGCACCACGCAGACAAAGTACTGGGTCCTGGCAATTTCAGAACGGGCGATCTTCACCATCAAGGGGCTGTTCGAGGAAACCGAGCGATCGGAGAGGACTAGGAAGGAGTTGCTCCTGGCCGTGGTCGATGAGGAGGGGGACATCACTTATTATCGGTCTTCCACCGGTGCTCCGCAATTCAACGTGAAGACGGATGAGAAGGAGCAGATCGAGGCGTTCCTCCTCAAGGACCGCGTCCTGGTGATGGACGAGGCCAATTCAGATCGTTTGATCTGNNGGCAAGAAGATCGGAAAGACCCTTCAACTGTCTTTGATCGAAACCGCCCATCTGATGGAGAATGGACGGGTGGTGATCCACAATCCCGAGACGGGAAAGAAGATGGGCATCGGGGCGTTCAAGAAGTCCGCAGCCTCCATCCAGTCGGACTTCGAGCTTCGGCTCAAGGCATACAACGACCTCAGATCGAAGGGTCTGGTCGTGAAGACTGGCTTCAAATACGGTTCCCACTTCCGGGTTTACGACGGCGACCCATCCTCTCATCATTCCAAGTACCTGGTCCATGCGGTCCCGTACGATTATGAGACCAGCTGGCCGGAGATCTCGCGTGCGGTCAGGCTTGCCCATGGCGTCAAGAAGGACATTCTCTTCGGGAGAGTCTCGAGGACGCAAGTGGATTATGTCAGGCTTAGAAGGGTCAGGCCTTAAGGCGAATTCGGCCTCCTTGTGGCGCTCATCAAGACTCGTGAAGGGGCTTATTTCTGTGCGGCTTTCGTTCTCGCCTTCAGGTCCTTCCTTTTTGCCTTCTCTTCCCTGCCTTTCGCCTTCGGGTCCATACGGTCCCTTGCGGCCATCGCAGGCCCCGTTCCCCTCGGGTCCAGCTTCACAGCCTCGGTCAGCAATCTTGCTACCTCTTCCTTGCTTCCGGCCTCAGCCAATTTCTCCGCTTGATGGGTCAACACTGTGGATTTGACGATTGATGCACCATGGTAATCGGATGGATCGAGCTTGATGGCCTCATCGGCCAAGGCGAGCGCCTGAGCCTCATTCCCTTCGCTCAACGCCTCGCGCGCCTTCTTGGCGGTGCCCTCGGCGCTGATCTGAGATTTGACAGTCATCGCTCCCGCAATGTCGCCAGGGTCGAGCTGGAGGGCAGCGTCAAGGATCTGCATCGCCTTCTCGTCCCTTCCAGCATTGTGGAGTATGTTGGCCATCTTGACCAGGAAGTTGCAGCGCTTCGTATCGAACTCGGAGAAATGGATCGCTTTGCGGTACGTCTCCAAGGCGAGATCGATCTCTCCGTTCTTGAGATAGGCTTCCGCCAGGCGGGCATATCGCACCGACTTCGCCTCGGGCTTTGCCTCCTCCTCTGAAAGAGCGATAAGCGTCTTGATGCTTCGATTAACAGATTCCTGCTTCTCGATGGTCGCTCCGCAATTCATGCACTTCTCCTCGCGGCCCTTCAGCGGCTTCCCACAATTCGCGCAAAGGCGCGGCAGGGCTGAGCCGCATTGAGGACAGAGGACCCATTCTTTTTCAACGATCTCGTGGCAATTGGGGCATTCGGATACCGTCTTCACGGTCGCTCGCCCCATCCGCCTCATGGTGGCCTTGACCTCCTCGGGCGTCGGCATGAACTCCTTCTTCAGGACGTAGATGAGCGCGAGCAAAATGCCTTCCAAGGCGAGCGCAATGACGTTTATTACAATCAGGATCAGGATTAACTGCTTGTTTGGGCTCTTCATAGCCTGTATCGCGGTGAAGATGATCAAGGCGCGCATCAGCATTGAGAGGATGATCCAATTCTTTGACTGGTTACCGCTCCCTTGCTCGACGCGGAACAGCGGCATGACGCTGGACAGCTCAAGGCCAGCGAGCACGAAGCTCACTAGCAGGAGGACGATACCGGTCAGTGTTCCATAAGCGTAGTTCGACTCGATCATGAATACGATGAACGAGGAAATGGCAGTCATGATTCCGCCGAGTAGCAGCCCGAGGGCGAACACCTTGAGAATTAGACGGCCGTTAGCCAATGACGCACCCGCCTCTGGATGAGGCGGTCTTAATAAATAAATTGTGTGCCCCGCTGGAAGCAGCGGGGAAGAAATTGCCTAAAGCTGTATCTCTATCCCGAGCTTCTCGGTCAGCTCCTTGTAGCGATTGCGGATTGTGACTTCTGTCACGCCTGCGATGTCCGCCACTTCGCGCTGCGTCCTGCGCTCGTTGCACAAGATCGAAGAGATGTAGATCGCGGCGGCGGCCACTCCAGTCGGGCCACGTCCCGAGGTAAGCTCCTTCTTGGCCGCATCCTTGAGGATTTCGGCCGCCTTGGATTGTACCTCGCCGCTCAACTTGAGCTCGGAGCAGAATCTCTGCACATAGTCCTGCGGACGGGTAGGCATGAGCTTCAGCTTCAGCTCCCTGGTCATGAAACGGTAGGTACGACCGATCTCTTTCCGACCGACGCGAGAGGAATTCGCTACCTCGTCCAGGGTGCGGGGGACGTTGCATTGTCTGCAAGCCGCATATAACGAAGCGGCCACAACACCCTCTATGCTCCGACCGCGGATCAGGTTCTTGTTGACCGCCTTCCGGTAGACCATCGCAGCGGTCTCGCGAACGTTTCTCGGAAGGCCCATCGCAGAAGCCATCCTATCGAGCTCGCTCAAAGCGAATGCCAGGTTGCGCTCGGTCGCGTTAGAAACACGGATACGGCGCTGCCACTTGCGCAAGCGGTAAAGCTGCGCCCGGTTCCTGGTGGGTATGCTCTTGCCATAGGAGTCCTTGTTCTTCCAGGATATCTCGGTGGATAGGCCCTTGTCATGGATGGTGTAGGTCATGGGAGCTCCGGTCCTTGCCCGCTTCTCCCCCTGCTCTACGTCGAACGCCCTCCACTCCGGCCCTTGATCGATGAATTGATCATCGATGACCAGGCCGCATTCCTCGCAGATAAGCTCTCCGCGCTCATAGTCCCTAACGAGGTGCCCACTGTTGCATTCGGGGCAGCGTTCTATTTCATCGGCCCCTTCTTTTACTGCCTTTGCCAAGCTCTTCTACCCCCTCGACATAGACCTGCTTTCCGATCGCAGAAAGCAGGCTCTGCTCGCCGGTGACCGCCACGGTAACGTAAGGTCCAGCGACCGGACCAAAAACTCTCAGCACATACCCAATGAGTCTTTGACGGTTGTCTGTGACCCTTTCCCTATTCCGAGGAGCGAAAACGCTTTTGACGATCAACTTTCCGTCAAAAGTCACTTCTTGGACTTCACCAAGGAACCTCATTCAGTCTTCAGCTCCCTTGTCGATTATCCGGCGCTTTCACGCCAATAAGGTTAATAGTATTTAAATCATTTGCTAAACTTTATATCCTTTTCCATCTCGGCTATAAAGTATTATTGTGAACTGTTGCGCCGGCTCCAATTTGTATCAATACCCCTTCCAGATCGGAGCACCCGAATATGGATAACTGTTATCATGTCGGAGTAGTTTCCGCTATGCATGCAGGTCTCGAAGGACCATCCCCGTTATAATTCGTTGGTCACAAGGGAGTTGTTGTCGGAGATGGTCAAAGATGGGATCGTCGCGCCGACCGGGCTCATCGCCCATGGCAGGGGAGAAGCCTTCGACTACTTGTTGGGAGAGGTCACAAGCGAGAACGCGCGTCGAGCGGAGAGGGCGGCGGTCGCGTTGATGCTCGAGGCGCGGTACCCTGTAATCTCGGTCAATGGGAACACCGCGGCGCTGGCCGGAAAGGAGATCATAGCCTTCTCCAAGTTGGTCAAAGCAAAGGTCGAGGTCAATCTGTTCCACCGGAGCACGGAACGAGTGGAGAAGGTCGTTGCGTATATGGAATCGCTCGGTGCCAAAGGGGTGCTGGGTCGCAATGCGGACGCAACGATCCCTGGGATTGCCTCGGACAGAGCGGTATGCACCAAGGAGGGCATATTCTCCGCGGATGTCGTCCTGGTCCCATTGGAGGACGGTGACCGGGCAGAAGCATTGGTCAAGTTCGGAAAGAGAGTGATTGCGATCGACCTGAATCCGTTGTCCCGGACCGCCACAGCAGCGCAGATAACCATTGTGGACGAGGTGTCTCGCGCCATGTCGAACATGATCGCGATGTGGCCGGAATTGTCGAGGGACGAAGCTCAAAGGCGGAAGGTACTCTCTGATTTCCACAATCAGAAGAATCTGAAGGAGTCATTGGAGCGGATTTGCGACCATTTGACCATGCTCGCCAAGGATGGCAAACCATAAACGTAACGTAGAGATTTGAGGGGCGGTAACAGGGATGAGCGACGATCTTCTGACAAAAGGGGTGCGGCGTCTGGATTGGGCGGACAAGCACATGAAGGTACTGGCGGAGATCCGCAGGCGTTTGATAAAGGAGAAGACGCTGGAAGGCGTCCGGCTCAGTATGGCCTTGCATGTGGAGGCCAAGACCGGAATGCTCGCCATCACCCTGCAAGAAGCCGGAGCGAAATTGCGATTGGCTTCGTGCAATCCGTTATCGACGGACGATTCGGTCGCCCTGGCGCTGAAGGAGAAGTTCGGCATCGAGACCTATGCCAAGAAATGGGAAACCAGCGATGAATATTATCAGAATCTCAATTCCGTGCTCGACCTCGGCCCGGATTTCATGATCGATGACGGCGCAGACCTCATAACGATGGTCCATACCGCGCGGACCAACTTGCTAAGCAAGGTGAAAGGCGCCAACGAGGAGACCACCACCGGGGTAATCAGATTGCGCTCGATGGCCAAGGAAGGGAAGCTGCGATTCCCCGTGATATCGGTCAATGATGCCCACATGAAGTATCTCTTCGACAATAGATATGGGACGGGGCAGAGCACATTCGATGGCTTCATGAATGCCACCAATCTGCTGGTGGCCGGCAAGCGATTCGTCATCGCTGGCTACGGATGGTGCGGTCGAGGGATCGCCATGCGCGCCAAGGGCATGGGGGCGAACGTCATCGTGACCGAGATTGACCCGATAAAGGCGATAGAGGCGAAGCTTGACGGGTTCGAGGTCATGCAGATGATCGAAGCAGTGAAACAGGCCGACGTGGTGATATCTGCCACTGGCTGCAAGGATATAGTCCGGCGCGAACACCTCGAGGTCATGAAGGACGGCTGCGTCCTCGGCAATTCCGGTCACTTCGACAACGAGATCTCAAAGCAGGCATTGGAGGAGTATGGTGGTAGCCCGAAGCGGGTTAGGGAGTTCGTCGACGAGTACTCCTTGCCTGCCGGAAGGAAGGCCTATCTGATCAGCGAAGGGCGCCTGATGAACCTGGGCGCTGGACAAGGGCACCCAGTGGAGATAATGGATATGAGCTTTGCCATCCAAGCGCTTGCTTTGGAATACTTGGTCAAGAACCATCAAACCCTCCAGCCGCAGGTCTATAATGTGCCGTCGGAGCTGGACCAACTGGTGGCCAAGCTGAAGCTGCAGACCCTTGGCCTGCAGATCGATACCCTAAGCCCAGAACAGAGGAAGTACCTGGCTGCCTGGCAAGAGGGCACTTGATGAAACCCTTCCTCTGCGTCTATGGCCATACTAACCTCGATTACATCATGTCTCTCAAGCACTTCCCGGAGCTGAACACCTCGGTCAACATCCAAGAGAAGAGGCGGTATTTCGGTGGTACAGGGGCGAACGTTGCTACCATCGCATCGAGCCTAGGCGTGCCGACTGCCCTCTGTTCATTCGTCGGCCCAGATTTCCCCAATGAGTTCAGGTCGTTGATGACGAGCCATGGTGTCGACCTGAGAGACCTTGTCACCGTCGACAATCATGAGACCGCGACCGTTTGGATAATCTCGGACGCGGAGCATAACCAGATCGCTTACGTTTACCAAGGGCCGATGGCAGAGATGGAATCGATGCCGTTGCGACTGGATGCCGCTCGAGAGGCGGATAAGGTCCACATCATGACCGGGAGGCCGCGTTACTATCTCAATGCGATGAAGGAATGCAGGATGCTGGACAAGAAGATCGGGTTCGATCCGGCGCAGGAGATCCACAACGTTTGGAATGCCAGCATGTTCAAGGAGGCCCTCTCGATGAGCGAGATGTTCTTTGCGAACGAGAACGAGCTAAGAACCGCGCTTCGCTATTGTGAAAGGAAGCGAGCGGAGGACCTTCTTGATCTGGTGCCAATAGTTGTCAACACCCTTGGCGCGAAAGGGAGCGTGATCCACACGAGAAATGGAACGATCGAGATCCCTGCCGCTAGAGCAGGCGCGATCGTCGATACAACCGGCGCCGGGGACGCATTCCGAGCCGGCTTCTATGCCGGTCTCTTCCGAAGGAAGGAGCTGGGGGATTGCGCGAAGTTAGGGGCGGCGGCCGCCTCGTTCGTCATTGAGCAGCGTGGCTCCCTGACAAATATCCCATCCTGGGATAGGGTGGAAGAGCGGGCTAGCGAGATAAGGTGAATCTAGTAAGGCGCGGTCCATAACCGCATGCTGATGACGCTCAACTAAAGCCAGCCATACAGAAAGCTTTATTTTAGACAACGCATTAATGGTGGCGTAGGTGGACGAATGGCGGTGGGATTCGTATTGATAAGCACGGCGCCTGCTAAGGAGCACGAGGTCTACAACGAGCTCCTCAAGGTGAAGGAGGTCGTCGAACTCCATCCTCTGTTCGGCGAGTACGACTTGATCGCTAAGATCGAGGCCGATGACTTCAACCTCCTCGGACAGGTCGTCGTGGACAAGATAAGATCGATCCCCGGTGTCATCGACACAAAGACCCTTACTGGCATTAAATTTTGAAAAGGTGAAGAACATGTCTACAATGGAATTCCTGACCGTGCTCTTGCTGACATTCGGCTTGTTTATGATACTAGCTGGTGCATTTACTGCCTACTTCGGTAGCGGAAAGAGCCGAATGATCGGTGTAGTGCTGCTCGTCGTAGGCCTCGTGGTCGCAGTTATCTGGATCTACCTCGGTGGATTCACCGATACGATCAACGTCGACCTCGGGGGCGTGATCTGGACAGCGTTCCTGAACATCATCGCGGCGGTAATCGGCGCCCTGATTGCCATCGGGGTCTTCCTCCTCGCGATAATGAAGAGCTAAACGCGGCCCGACGGCCGCTCCCTAATTTCTTACTACGAAATTCTTTTATTCTCCCATCCTTTGAGTGGCATTATGTCAGCTGTGCTGGTCATTCTTGGCAGCAAGAGCGATCTGGAAGTCGGCCAGAAGGCCGTCTCCACCCTGAAGAAGTTCCGGATCGAGTCTAAGATAGTGGTCGCCTCGGCGCACCGGTCGCCGGATCGGGTCAAGAGCTTAGTGGAACAGAGCGATGCCGACGTCTTCATCGCCATCGCTGGCCTTTCGGCCGCACTTCCGGGGGCGGTCGCATCGTTTACCATCAAACCGGTTATCGGTGTACCCGTCAGCGGAAAAGTGAACCTTGATTCTATCCTGTCGATCGTCCAGATGCCGCCTGGAATTCCTGTGGCTGCAGTTGGAATTGACCGAGGCGACAACGCCGCTTTGCTCGCCGCCCAAATAATCGCCCTCAAAGATGACAAGGTTAAAGCCGCATTGCTGAAGCATCGCCGAGAAATGGTGGAACAGGTGGAGAAGGATTCCCAGGAGATTGGAAGCTGATGTTCGAGCCTCAGGAGTTCGTGGACGAGAAGATCGCGGAATTGAGATCGACGATAAAGGGGAACGCCATCATCGCCTGCTCCGGAGGGGTGGACAGCACGGCGGCAGCTGTACTGGTCAGCAGGGCGATCGGAAATCGACTACTCACAATCTACGTTGATACTGGCATGATGAGGGAGGGTGAGACCGAGACCGTGAGGAGCATGCTATCCCGTCTGGGAGTGAACTTCAAGGTGGTCGATGCCGGCGGAGAGTTCTTCTCCGCCCTCCGAGACGTCGTCGAGCCAGAGAAGAAGCGCAAGATAATCGGCGAGAGGTTCATCCGCGTCTTCGAGAGGGAAGCGCGCGAGTTCAAAGCGGAGTTCCTAGTCCAAGGCACCATAGCGCCAGATTGGATCGAGAGCGGTGATAACGTCCGTGACACGATCAAGAGCCACCACAACGNNGACCGGATCGAGAGCGAGGGCGGGATCAAGAGCCACCACAATGTCGGCGGCATGCCGCTCCACATGGAGTTCACGAAAGTGATCGAGCCGATCCGCGACCTCTACAAGGACGAGGTCCGCAAGCTGGCCCGCCACCTCGGGGTCGAGGTGTCAGAGCGCCAGCCGTTCCCTGGGCCTGCGTTGGCCATCAGGATTATCGGTCCAGTGACACCGGAGAGCGTCGACATCGTGCGCAAAGCTTGCGCCATCGTCGAGGAGGAATTGGAGAGGGCCGCGAAGAAAGGGATGGAGCTTCCATGGCAATATTTCGCAGTTCTCCTGCCGGTGCAATCTGTCGGCGTTCAAGGCGACAACAGAGTGTATGGCAAGACCATCGCGATCCGCGCTGTCCAGAGCATCGACGGGATGAGCGCGGCATATTCGAAAGTGCCGCACGAGGTCCTGGAACGCATCTCCGTCCGCATCACCAATGAGATGAAGAAGAACGTGAACCGAGTGGTCTACGACATCACCAACAAGCCCCCGGCTACGATTGAGTGGGAGTGAGGAAGCGATCCAAAACCTGAGGGCGATTCACTAGACGAATCGATTCCTCATGTCATCCACATGATGCTTCCCTGAATGATGGCAAAGAACCCCGCCATGATAGAAATCAAAACTACAACCACGATTCTTTGAGCATCTTTCTTCTCATCTACAATTCGATAAACGGACGCATTCCCTCTTCTGATCGAAGCGCTATCCAAAAGGGCTTCCCAGGCAAGTATCGTCGGAATGGCGAGAATGAAGAACGAAACCATCATTCCATAAAGGTCAGCCCTGAATTCCTGGAAGGGAACTGCATAAATGAGAAGCCAGATAGCCACAATCAAAGAGAATGAGGCTATCATGAACAACTTGAATGGAGCCTTTTCCTGAGGATTCGTCATCATAGTCAAGTTACATAATAGGACGACCTCGACGAGCACAATCAGGTAGAACGGAGCTCTTGTGAGGATAAATCCATAATAGCTTGAATCGAAGGGGATTGCGATGCTGAGAACGAATGAGGCAATGGCCAAAACGATGCAGGCTAGCAACAACAAGAAGCGGGATATTTTCCTGATCACGTTCGCGGATTCCCAAGCGAGGAGACCCAGAAAGCATGTTCCCAGGTAGAAGGAAAGGAAAGAAACCAAATCATAATTCAGGTAATATCCCATCGTGTGGTGGACACCCGTTGGCCACAGAATATATCTTCCTTTATTGGCAGAAGCAGTAGGAGGATGGAAAGCGCTGCGAACACGGGGATTAGCCAAGCTCTTCTGCTGATTCTCCCACCGTCTTCTCATTCGCCCATAGGTTAATAATAATGACTCTTATTCCCCGCGGAAGTCCCACTCATCATGATCGTCCGGAAGCTCTCTTATCGATCGCACAATCTGGCGCACCCTTCTCCTCTCTTCAATGAATTCGACCATCATTCCAGAGGTGTATTTACGGTGACAGGAGGGACAGAGGGTCATCAGGTTGCCAGGATGGTCGCTCCCCTGCTTGGAGCGAGGGATGATATGGTGGATCTCAAGGCTCTCCCAGACGTAGCCTCCCCTCCCTCGACGAGCGTTGTGGTCGAACCTCTTCCTTCTCCTGCCTCCGAAGTCGGCGCCGCAATCCTGGCAAAAATAGCGGTCCCGTCGCAACACTGCGCTCTTGACCCTGATCCAAATGAGCCGACGTACCAGATCGGGAGTGCTGGCTGAGTAAGGCAATTCGGTTGTCCCCATCTCATAGTACCTTCGACCTTCGGGAAGTTCCTGGCGCATCCTTTTCAGCACCAGTTTCACGCTGCTCCATTCCTCGCAAAGACGTTTCGCCGTCGAGCCTTCGAAATGTCGCCTCTTGCAGAACGGGCATGAAGTCAGATGCCCGAGATTAGCCCCATCGGGCCTTTCCGTTTCGGATCGGAACGGGCAGATCTTCAGTATTTCATTATCACAGAGCATCAGGAGCCCTTCCTTGGAACCGCGGAAGACGAACGCCCGTTGACGTGGGTCAGCCTCGATGAAGCGGTTCGATTGAAGGATGCAATAGCTGGTATCACCCTCGGTCAGGCGGTGAAAGCACGCGGTCCTTTCCTTCTTATTTCCAGGCAACAAGGGACGAATCGAGATTGGTAGCGTTAATGCATTCGCTAGGCGATCGAATAGCGTTCACTCGTGCGATGATGTGCGATCCCGCTCGTCCAGCCAATCACGGAAATCGTCCCAAGTGGAGATCTTGGCCGAGGGGACTATGGCATCATCGTGCTCGTAGAAATCCGATCTTTTCAGGACGGCGGTCATTCCCACGCCCAGTGCGCCTTTGATGTCTGCCTGGAGATTATTGCCGACGTAGATCGACTCTTCGGCCTTTGCGCCGATGTTGAACATGGCCAGCTTGAAGATGCGAGGGTTCGGTTTCCGGATCCCGACATCGGTCGAAAAGACGAAGTCGTCGAAGAATTCGTCTAGGCCATAGTGCTTCATATCGCGCATTGGGAAATCTGAGGTAAGGCCCCAGGCGACATCCGAGATCAACCCGATGGCGTACCCTCTGGCCTGTATGTCCTCAAGCATCTCCTTGGCTCCAGGTACCAATTCTCGCTTTTCCAGAAGGACGGCGTAGAAGGCCTCCATTCCCTCCATCACCAAGCCATCGTCGATGTCGCATCCGANNAGCGGGCATAGCAATCGCTCAGGACATCGGGCAACGGTATCTCGATCTGCTCGGCCAGCTTGCGCTTCCTACCTTGCTCGAGAAGATCGAGCAGGTACGCCTCGACCACATTCTGGTCCTCACTGCCAGTCTCCTGGCATACCAACCTGGCGACGTTCCCCACGGCCTTACGTTCTGGACCTCTCCAATCGTTGTGATAATTGATCAGCGTATGGCCGAGGTCGAACATCACCGCTTTCATCATTATTTCTCAACCAGCCCAGGAACTTAAACCTTGCTCTCTTTGGCAAGGTATAGTTCGCAGCTTCTCAATCAAATCGCCCGGCCATGTCTTTATTAGTCAAGCCACGATTATCAGCCCAATGAAGGTCTACGTCGTTGACAATGGCGGTCAATGGACGCATCGCGAATGGCGCGTTCTGAAGTACCTCAAGGTTGAGACGAAGATCATACCGAACACCACGCCCCTAGCTGAAATCGGCGAGGTCGATGCGCTCGTCCTGTCCGGCGGGTCACCTCGGGTGGCGGAGGAATCTTCGCGAATGGGAAACAACGGAGAGTACCTCGACAAGGCTAATTTCCCTATCCTGGGCATCTGTGCTGGGATGCATTTCATGAGTGGCCATTTCGGTGGCGCCACCGCCCCCGCCAAGATCCCTGAGTTCGGCAAGACCACGCTCTATGTGGACGATGCGGACGATCTCTTCATCGGACTGCCGCAGACGTTCACCGTGTGGGAATCGCACAATGACGAAGTGAGCGTCCTTCCCAAGGGCTTCAAGGTGCTAGCCAGATCGGATAACTGCCCCATCGAGGCTGTTCGTATGGTCGGCCGTCCGATATACGGGCTACAGTTCCATCCCGAAGTGGAGAATACCGAGCATGGCTATGATATCTTCAAGAATTTCCTTAAGGTCGTCGAGGATTGGAAAAGATGACTCCTTCGGAGCGAGAGGCGCTCAAGACGGCGGTGGAGAAGGAGCGGAACAACGAGCCGTTCGAGAGATCGCTCGGTCGGAACCTACGGAATGCTGGCCTCGATTTTGATGCATATATATTGATTATCAGCGAGGTTCGGGCCGTCGCCAAGCGCGAAAAGATGACCCTGGAAGAGGCGGCGCTGAAACTAGCGGCTGAGGAATAGCCACATTAACAATAGCGCCAGGATGACGAGGGCGACGATCATGGCATACATGGCCGCCTTCTTGCTAGATCCAAATACGATCGGTATAGGCCCGATGAGAACGACGCCCCCGAACTCCTTCTTTGGCGCAGATTGTGGAGAAATCTCCTGACTGGAAATGATGTCTTGTTGCGCCTCTGCTCCCCCGCCGAGGAAGAGGTCTGCTAAGCCAACGAAGAATCCGGCGATTATCGATCCGATCGCCAGGATTCCAAGGACTGAGCTGCCGATGATCACAGGAACGAAAACTATCAAGGCCAGCTGCATCTCGCCGGTGACGACCCCAAAGAAGGTCAGGGCTGCACCTGCGAATATCAGGATCGCTGCTAAGACCCGTAATGGCCTCATCGATGCCGATAGAGGGTTCGGGAATATCAATGTCTTTCAACTGAGCGAAAGGCGCCTACAGGATAGGTTCAAATACGATCCAGTATCGGTGTCCCTGGGGCATTAGCATCGGCCTCGCATTAATCCAGTGCAAAAAAGGTTTTATTCCAGACCATAATTAGGTGTCCGGTGCACTGGTGACCTCCCTCAAAACGGTAGTTTCTGAGATACTCAGCTCGAGGGAATTCCAGGTGACAGAGCGGGACGGTTTTCTGCTCGCGAAGAAAGGGGACGTGGAGGTCATCTTATGTCTGATCGGCGCAGGTGAGGAAAGAGCCCTCTCTGCGTTCCTCGATCGCTTCCGGACGTTCGTCGGTAAGAAAGTTGTGGTCAGCTTGGTCCCGCTTCCAGAGATCCCACCCGAGAAATTAGACCCCGGACTGATCATCTGGGACAGAGATTCATTGGTGCACGAGGCGGGTCGGATGCGCATCGAGCGATTGGTTGGAGACCGCGACCACGGCCTAGTGGACGAGCTTCTTGCAACTGATTATCCACGCTTGGTATCAGCAGCCGAGCTGTCCCAGCTGCAGGAAGCTGAGGTCGGTGAGAAGATAGTTCGGCCGACCATCGACGTCCACGACGTCAAGGAGATCGGCATGCGCACTGTGGGGGGCTTCCGTCATCGGCTGGAGCTCGTTCCTTACTACGTTTACGATTACTCATGCAATATCGCCCTTGATGGAGATGCCAACGTCGTCGAACGCGGTCGCTTATCGGTCAACGCTCTAACGAAGAAGGTAGAAGAGTGGAACTCCAAGGCCGAAGTGGTCTTTGCGATCGAGCAAGGACATCGACGCCTAGAGCCAGTCATCGAGTCGGGCGTCGCGGCCAGCCTGGTAAAGACGGAGGTGGTGCGCCTTCACACCTCCGAAAGGGAGATGGTCAGCGATGAGGGCAGTGTCACCATCACCGAGCGGAAGAGGGTGGCGCCAAAGCCAGAAGATGTCGAACTGGTGAGCCAGGGAATATATTACCTGCCCATCTGGTGCGTGGAAGGGGTGCATGGGGTACTAATCATCAACGCAGGGACTGGCAAGATAGTCAGCGAGGATTATTACAAGCTCTGATCTGGAGCCAGGTCTGCAAGCCTCTTCTTTATATTGACCCAATGTGACCCGCGCCAGTATACTTTCCCGCAGCTGCGGCATTTGAAGAACTGGTGATTCAGGAGGAAGACCCCTTCAGGCACCTTGTCCTTGGCGTCATCTTCCGGCAACTGTTCCAGCTCGCCATTGCAGACCGTACACCTCGCCAGGTCCTGATCCGGTCTCAGACTGAATACACGCCACACCTGGCGCAGTTGTTCCTCCAATTGGTCGGACGCAATGTACGAGCCCATTTCTCCCATCCTCGCGGCCAGCTCCTTATCCCTGGTCAGTAATATTCGGCCTTCGGCGTTCGCACCAGCGATTATCTCGTCATCGGTCCGGTCCCTCTCATAAACGGCGTCGTATCCCATGATCCGGAGCCATCGGGCCAAGGTCCCGAGCATTTCGTCGACGGCGAACTTAGGCCGGCTGGCCGGCATCTTTAACCACCTCGTAGCATAGGAGGGCGCCTTCGCCCATCTGTGTCACGCTGAGCAAACGGAGGCGAATCGAATTCTCTTCCAAGAAGCCTGGACCTCCGCAGGGCGTTGGAGCGTCCGTCCCGCCCAGGACCATACTTCCCACGAAAACGCGGTACTCATCCACCAGGCCTTTCTCGAAGAAAGATGAGATGGTCTCTCCGCCGCCTTCGACCATTAGTCGCTCGATCCCTCTTCTCTCCAATTCATTCATTAGACACTGAAGATCGACCTGCCTCTCCCCGCAGCGCAATACCTCAGCTCCTTTCCAGGTTTTGATGCATTTCGCCGCCGTTGCAATAAGGGTCGGCACCCCCCCGGTGAGGACCTTGGCGCGGTCCGGGGTCCGTCCCTGGGAGTCGAGCACGATCCTCAAGGGGTTCTTGTCCGCCGGAAGCGACTTCACGGTTAGGTGAGGGTCATCAGCCAAAACGGTTCCCACACCGACCAATATCGCGTCCGATCCGGCCCGGAGCGCCTTGACCCTTTCCAGGTCCTCCGGTGAGGAGATCCTCACCTGCCTCCGCGCGACGCTAGCGATCTTTCCATCCGCGGTCATCGCGCAATTAACAATGATGTGAGGTCGCATCAGCAATGGAAGCTCTCGATGGCTCCATAAACCTTACCACGTTCCTTCCGTCTGCCCAACAGACAACCCATAAGTACTGGAAAGGGGAATAGTCCGGCGATGAACGGCATTGACATCATCGATATCAAGGAAATGAACCTCAAGGGGGCCTATGTCATTGATGGCTTTCCATCGGTCGGTCTGGTAGGTTCCATCGTCGCCAACTATCTGGTCAGTTTTCTAAAGCTGGAGCAGATAGCTATGGTGGACTCGGTCTATTTCCCTGCCATTTCGCTGATACGGGATGAGCTGCCATTGGCGCCGGTCCGGGTCTATGCCGGCGCATTCGGGAACAAGGGGCAGGAGAAGATAGTCGTCTTCGTCTCCGAGTTCCAGCCAGATCAGGACATACTCAAGCCCCTCGCGATCACGATGATGGATTGGGCAGAGGATCACAAGTGCAAGATGCTTATCAGCCCGGAGGGGCTGCTCACCCGAGAAGAGTCCGAGCGTATCGAGGCCATGGCCAGGGGGTCGAAGGATCTGGAACTGGCGGCCTATGAGAGCCCGGTTCCCAATCCCAAGAAGGAGAAGGGGAACGGGACAATGACCGTTTATGGAGTAGCATCGACCCCTTCCGCCAGGCAGATGCTGAAACAGAACGACGTAAAGCCGTTCGAGAATGGTGTCATCTCAGGACTTGCAGGGGTGCTCTTGAACGAAGGGGTAGCTAGAGATTTCGATGTGGCCACCCTTCTTTCCGAGGCGCACATGGACTACCCTGACGCGAGAGCGGCCGCGGCCATAATGACGGTTATCGACCGTCTGCTGTTGCACGTGGAACTTGATCTCAAGCCATTGCTCAAAGAAGCAGCTTTGATCGAGGAGACGCTCAAGGAGATACACAAGAAGGCGGCAACTGAAGAGGAAGTGGGTCGGAAGAAATCGACCAATGTCATGTACAGCTAGGGCAAACCCGGACTTCCGCCCCTTCTTGGACATCGACAGATTTCACCTGGACCTCAAGGAACTTCTGGACCAGGTCCATCTGCGTCCTTAGGTGGCTGGTGATTTCTCTAACGCGGAACTTTGAGATGCCTGCAGATAGGGCCATATAAGGGAGCAGCTGGTCGGCGGTGTGCACGTCCAACGTCCCCGCTCCATCCATCTCTTGCCTCAGTGACCTGGCGGCAAAGGACCCGACCTGCTCCGCTGGGACGCCCCTCTCTCCCAGCGAATCAGCGGCCAACGTGGTGTTCTCGTATCTTGCCAGCAGGAATATGCCAGCTCCGGTCGAAAGCCCGGAAGTCCTGCTGGAAGTCAGCTTCACCTCGATCCCCCTTAGCTCCTCACTAGCCGCCATCATCACCCTTTGGCAAACATGCTCAGGCAGGTTCTGCGAGAAGCAAACGCCTTCGACTCCTTGCAACTTTCCTCTATTGTCAATGGCGACTGGGGTGACATCTTTGGGCGCCTGGAAGCTCACCCCCACTCTTCCACCCCCTTCGGGATAGAAACCTCGCTGCATGTCTCCGATCTGCGCCTGGAACCCGAGATTGGCCATTTGGGGGAAGAGCTGCCGCTGGTAGAAATCTATGGGAGGGGACCAGCGAACGTTGGTCCCGCCAATTATCTCAAGCTTCATTTCGTCAGCGCATTTTGCGGAGGCGAGCAGACAGGCCTGGAGGACAAGGGAGATGCTTCCGGCCGTGCCCACGTCCATGCGATACCTCCCCGATTGCACTTTTCCCGGTGTGAATGTTATATGGGTTGACCCCATCTCCGCTCCCTCGACCAGGGCGTCACATATCATCGCCACGCCCTTGACGGCACAGAGATGCTGCGCTGCCAATCCAGGCTTTGGTCTGTTGGCACGGATGTCGTGAATTCTGACCGCTTTTCCGGTGAGGGCCGATAGTGCTATTGCGGTCCGGAGCATCTGCCCGCCCCCCTCTCCTTCCGAGCCGTCGATCTCGATCATAGTCCATCACCAGTCGCACTTTCTTATTGGCACTTCGAACCTGGAGCGATAACCTGACCTCGCTCAGGGTCTATTCCACGAGCGCCCAAAGGCAGGATCACCCAAAGAATGTCTCCTCCTTGCGGAGGGTCACAAGACGATCCCTCTCCAGTTCGCAATGCCATTTGCGCTCCATTTCTTACTGGGAAGAGAACTCAGGATAATATAACTCATCGTGCTGGGCTTTTCGAATTGTCCAAAATCCCCAGAATCGGTGAACTCGAGAAGCAGAAGCGATGACCCCTCTTCCTTCCTGCCATTCGTATCGAGGCTCGTCACCAGCTCGCGACCCAGCATCTGGCAGTTGTCTTTCATGGAAAGTATTTTTATATCCAGTAATCTCATCACGAATTGGGATGCACTGAGCTTATCGCGTATCAGGTCCAGATGCGATTAGCTTCACCTATTCAGGTGAGATTACGCGTACTGGTCCGTCAACTCCGAGAGATGGCTTTGACTCGACCAAGGCAGGCGTTGCGCAGTGCTACAATAGCGGAAGGAAAGAGCAAATTCGGGGCAAATTCCGGGGAAGCGTCAAAGGGATGGTCGCAGCGCAACAGGTCATGCTAGAGATCGGTCTGATCATGTTAGTCGCCTTCATAGGCGCAGCGGTCGCTTCCAAGGCCAAGCAGAGCGTCATCATTGGCTACATCATCGCTGGCATCTTCATTGGCCCGCACATGAACTTCGATCTGCTGGGGATGCATTACCAAGGGTTCCTTGGCGACACCAGCTTCATCGATTACATGTCGAAGATCGGACTGACCCTGTTGATGTTCTTCGTCGGTCTCGAGTTCTCGATATCCAAGCTCAAAAGGACAAAGGCACCAGCGATTCTCCTTGCCCTGGTCAATACCGGTCTGGACATGTTCATCGGCATCATGCTCGGCCTCGCCCTCGGCTGGCCATTGGTGGACACGGTCTTCCTGGCCGGAGTAGTGGCAATGGGGTCGGCGGCAGTCACAGGAAAATCATTGATGGAGCTGCAAAAGTTCAGCAATCCGGAGACGGAGTTCCTACTCGGCATGGTGGTGGTCGAGGACTTCATCTCGATGATCCTGCTCACCATTGCCGGTGGGCTAGTGATAAAATCCGGAGGGGTCGGGCTTGGTGGGCCTGACCTGTTACATTTGCTCATCGGCGTCGGCGCATTCTATGCGTTCTTCATCGTCATTGCGGTCTGGATCATTCCGCGGGTCTCGGTTCATCTGACCAAGATCAAGAGCGACGAGCTGTTCGTACTCTTCGGCCTGGGGATGGTATTCCTTTCCTCTGCTCTCGCCGAATTCTGTGGCGTCCCCTCGATCATCGGCGCCTTCTTCATGGGCATGGTCTTCGCCGAGACGAAGATAGCGGACCGCCTCGAAACAAAGCTCGGCTCAATCCGGGATGCCTTCGTGGCCATATTCTTCGTGCTATTCGGAATGTTGATCGATCCCGCCATGTTCCCGAGCATCTTCTGGATCGTGGTGATCGCGGTTCCCCTGGTTATCCTCGGGGACTTGCTGGTGACCGGTGCTCTGGCCTTCCTGCTCGGCTTCTCGGGCAGGGCGGCCACGTCCATGGGCGCTTCCATGTGCGGTCGTGGCGCCGAGTCGGTGATGTATGCCAGCGTCGGCTCATCAGCTGTGAACGCGACCAAAGGCGCTCAACTTTACCCATTCGCAGGTGCGTTTTGTTTCATTCTAAGCGTCATCACGCCCATCCTGATGCGCTTCAGCGACCGGATCTACCATGGGATCTCCCGGGTGCTGCCGAAATATGCCAAGCATGGCGGAGCGGTGATCTCCCGCACCTTGGGCAAGATCGTCCTGCCCGCGCCGTTGAGGCTCTACAAGCGCGGTCGCCGCATCGAAATGGCATTGGTGCTCTATTTCGTCATGCTCATCGCAGTCTCGGCGGCCAACGGCCTGCTTCATCTCGCCTTGTTCGGAGTGGGCGCCGCACTGACCGTGTGGATATTCTACATGATCGAGATGGAGCTGCGCCCAATCGTCAGGACCATTAACTATGAGAATCTGGGAGTGACCTCGCGCGACGGGACCACGATCAGTCATTTCGTCTCGCTATTCATTTTCGCCAGCCTGATGGTGATGATGGTGGTATCATTCGTCTTCGCCTATGTTTGGTGGCTGACCATAGCGGCAATGGTCGTGTATTTCTTCGGCGCCTTATGGATGATGGGCCATTACTCGAGGAAGCTCAGGAGCCCGAATTTCTTCTCTCCGAAATCGGTGCAGGACGCCGAAACATCGAATCCGTTCGCTGCCCGAGCGCCGGCGCCTTTGTTTCATACAAAGGAAGAGGATGACGCCCATCGCGACTTCCTTCTGACCCATAGGTCCCCCGAGAACGGCAAGCAAAAGAAGAAGTGGTAGCGGAAGGGATTCCCCTGGGGCTCTATTGCGTGAAATCTCGTTTGAGTCGGGGCGACAAATGCTGAAGGACGAGGACCGGATTAGAATCGGAATAATCGGTTGCGAGATCCTGAAGAAGGAGATAGAGCAACTGACAAAAGACGACCCAGACATAGTTCACCGAGAATATCTTGAATTCGCATTACACGTCGATTCCGCGGTCCTCAAAGCCAAGGTCCAGGAGAAAGTGAACGCATTGGAGGGGAAGGTGGACGCTGTGTTCTTGGGATACGGCATCTGCCAATCGCTGCGGGGTATCACTCAAGTGCTTACAGTCCCCACCGCTATGTTGGAATCGGACGATTGCATCGGAACTCTCATCACGCCCAAGGAATACGAGCGAGAGAAGAGGGTCTGCGTTGGCACTTGGTTCTCGACACCTGGTTGGGCGGAGCTTGGCATTGATGGCGTGATCAAAGAGCTCCATCTCGATTGCGCTAAGGACCAGGGCTATGAGCCCATGTACTTCCTGAGAATGCTGTTCGAAGGTTACTCGCGTTGCCTTTACGTTTACACTGGGGTGGATGCCGAAGGCGGATACGTAGAGAAATCGAAGGCATTCGCGGAATCATTGAATCTGAGGCATGAATGCCGCGATTGCGACCTGAAGGTCCTAAGGGATGCACTAGCCGAGGCAAAGAGATTGGCTCGGAAGGCTAGATCAGCATAAGTCGGCGGTAGCTTTGACGTTTTGCCAATAAAGGGAGTTTACGAGTTCACACCATTCGTGCGAACTCACTCAATTCATCCATATATTCGAGAAAATGTGGTAAGGGGTTTGCATTTGGTTCGTTCAAACCATCTTCTTTCCGGCATCATAGGAAGCGCTTTGATTCCAGACTTCCAATGGCTCGACAGTCCAAACCACGCCCGCCTTCATCCCCATCGCCTTGAGGGCCTCGTTCATCTTGTCGAAGAGCGGGCCAGAGGTTAGGGCGTCCTTGACTTTCGCTTTGATCTGGTAGGACTTCATTTCCACGGTCACCAAGATCGCCACATCGGTCTTCTTCTTCTTCATAGCCTCGAGGTTCTTTCCGGTCTCCTTCATCAAGATCGCGCCGAAAGCGATTATTTCAGGGCCTGGAGACATGATACTCCCGACCTGGATGACGTGCGGGCTACCATCAGACTTGATGGTGACCAACACCTTTCCAGCCTTGGGATCGTTAACGGCCTGCATGACTTCCGTTGGTAATTTGACCATTTATACACCTGAGATAGGAGTAGTTCTGAACAATATTTAAATAT
>PNBI01000175.1:8375-10980 GCA_003135935.1 Methanomassiliicoccaceae archaeon | reverse complement strand
GAACTGGGAGTTGATACTCATGATTGCTATAAATAATTTGTCTGATGCCAGATATCAATCCAGATGTGACAAATAGATGGGCCATTATTTTTTTTTAATAATTGCGAGATAATATCATTATTTGCGGATTTCGAAAGCTAATTTCAATCAAGTATTCTTAAATTGAGTATTGGTTGTCGAGTGCGAAACTCGAAATTGATCGTCAACAATATCGAGTCGCGCATGGAATATTTTCAGGAACAAAAAACTGATTCTACCGCCAATTAGTCATTCTCAGGAATCCAGAGAAGGACATTTTCGGGGGTATTTTCGAAAATCAGCCTTTTGGCCCAAATCAGCTTATTTCTCTTCATATCTAGGTCCTTACCAAGCTTGGGGAGCGGATTCTCGAAGTCGAAACCAAGCAATCTTATCTTTGTGGCACCGAATTGACTGGCAATGGATACCGCCCGATCGCCATCAGTAAAGCCACCGTAATTCTTTACGACGNNGCCGAGATTAGCCCGTTGAAATGCGGGACATGCTGCTTCAAGGCGGGAATGTTATCGCCATGCGCATGAACGATTACCACAGCTCCCTCAGCATTTGCCATGATTTGCTCTCTCACGTTCCCGTCAAGGTCGGTGACAATCAGGTCTGGAAGCAAACCATTGGAAAGCAGCACGGAGGTGGCATTATCTGCGGCAATGCTCGTGCCGACGATCCCGAACTTATCGAAATGCCCCTGTAGATTTGATGCTCCTCCGCATACTGTCACTTCATTGTCGATATGATTAGAAATGCACCCATCATCGCAGATCCGTTTGTTGGCAAGGAGCGAGTCCAGGACCTTGGCCGCGTGTTCGTCCTCTTTTCTTGAATAGTTGAACTCTTTGACTATTGCTTGATAGAGTGGCTCCCATTCCTCCCATCGCATGATGACCACCTAATTCGACGGCTCTACCGACTTATCAGCCTCGGCCTGTCTCCCTTTTATCCCTTCCTGGTTGCGCAATGCGGCGTTGAGCAATCCCCCGAACAGTGCTAGCATGAATCCGGTCAATATCTCAAGGAAGACAAAGATCTCGTTGAACGCCCTGTAGCCCAGGAAGTAAAGGGTTGCATCCAACGCCCCTTGTAGAATGAAAGCTATAGCGAATACCGATAGCGTTACCACGAGGTAGCTGTAGTGGACCTTGCTGGTCGAAAGCCAGAGATTGACGAACTTTCCAGTGGACCACGAAAGCCCTGCGAACGTCCAAAGCCAGATCGTCCCACTTGCAAAGAGGATCGCTTGAAGCACAAAGTCGTTATTGACAACATTTGAGGCAGCCTCGAAGCCGTAGGAAATCCCCGCTACAAGGAATATCATAGTCAAAGCTGCGAAAGGTATCATCCAGCTTCCTGAGCGGACTGCCCTTGCAAGGTTCAAAGCAGAGTTTACTACCTTCTCACCAATCTTGTACGCATAGAATATCAGATATAGGCCAAGGACGACCGAGATGATGCCCACACCCATCTCAGAGATCAGGCCTGGAGTGGGCGTGCTGCTATATTGAATCAATTTCGGCACCACTGCAAAGATGCCCAACACCAGAAGGACAAGCCCGATCGGAGGCAAGATCCGCTTGCGCACTTTGTCGTCTTGGAGCATCTTCATCAAGATGTAATAGGTGCCTTCGACCGTCGGTGCTTGCTTCACGAAAACCCGACGCACCGAATCGACCTTAATCCTGGAAGCCACCATCGGGAAGATGTACTCGTCCTCGGCTCCATCGCTAACGAGGACAACCCTTTCCGGCTTGATCACCTCGAGCACGTTCTCCAATTGAGTGGCGAGCACTAGGTCAGACTCATAACCAACCTTGGCATCTCCGCAGATGGTCGCTATCTCCGCCTCGATGCCCTTTTTCAGCATCTCTTCATAGATGCTTATCGCTGCCAGGGTAGTATTGATATCCGAATCCTCTGGGTCCTTGAGACCCAGTGCGAGAGCGGCATCGATGTTCTCCTGGCGTCCGATGAAGGGGCTGTTCAGTCCGGTTTTGACGCCGAAGTCGTCGTCCCTGTCCACACTGAGAACCAAAACCTTCATCTTCTCTCACTATCCAGATTTATTCTATTTGTAGTTTTGCAACCAATGGCCTATTAGAAAACGAGCCTAACGGTTTGTGATTCCCTCGAGGATTCAGCCCGTTTGCGATTTTAGCAATAATGGCTATGCCCCACAATAATCTGAAAACGAATCTGGAGCAAAAAGGATTATAATGAAGGATGCGACTTAATGAGTGGTCAAATGGAGAGGAAGTCGGGATACAAAGAATGTCCTAGATGCGGACTTAGAAACAAACCATCTGCGGTCCAATGTGACTTTTGCGGCTGGGAATTCCAAGACGCCTCCGATGAATGGATCTCGCATGTCCAGGTATTAGAGAAGTTGAATAGGCAGACCGAGTCGATCCTGTTGGACGATGAGGTGTCCAAACGGATTGAGGCGACCATCGTCCGATCGAGCAGAGATCTGAGCCCCGCTCCGCCCCCGCCGGCAATCGAGATGCCTCGGGCGAATGAAGCCAAATCAACGGAACGCGAGCTCAAAGCCATCGGTAAGGATTGGGCATCTTCC
>PNBI01000175.1:0-8283 GCA_003135935.1 Methanomassiliicoccaceae archaeon | reverse complement strand
CATCGGCAGCAAGATGCGGTTGATATCCTACGGCCTGATCACGTTCGGTTTAGTAATCTATCTAGCAACATTGATATTATTCGCGCTATCCATCGTCCCCCTGCTCCTCGGATGGACTCTGGCTATTATCGGAGCGATGCTGATTACTATCGGAACTTCCTATGCCTACGACCGCGGCGCATTCGGGAAAAAGAGGGTTATCTCGGCCGGGGAACTCGATCCGATGGAGATGGAGAAGCTGGTCTTGATCTGCCCGAGCTGCAACGAGGAAGTTGGCTCCCGAGATCGGAACTGCCCAGCTTGCGGCGCGAAATTCGGCAAATGATTCAGTGGCGGTTGTGAAAATGAAGATAGTATGGCATGGTCATTCCTGTTTTGAGATAGCCGACAAGTTGACGATAGCAACGGATCCTCACGACGGAAAGTCCCTGGGACTTCGCCCCCCCAAAATCAAGGCGGATATAGTGCTCATCAGCCACGACCATTTCGATCATAACTGCGCCAGAATTGTCAAGGGCGATTTCACCATTGTGCGCGAGCTCGGCCAACGGACCGTAAAAGGGGTGAAGATATCCGGCATAGAAGCGGACCATGATGACGCCAAAGGAGGCAAGCGCGGTCGGGTCGTTATCTTCTCCTTCGTGCTCGGAGGAGTCAGATTCTGCCACTGCGGCGATCTCGGAATAATGCTGGACCGAGACCAAATCGAAGCGCTCGGACCAGTGGATGTCCTCTTCGTTCCAGTGGGCGGGGTTTTCACGATAGACGGGCCGCAAGCCCTTCAATTGGTCGCAGCAATCAATCCGAGGATAGCGATCCCGATGCATTTCCGCGTCGGCGGCCTCTCCTTGTCCATTCAGACCATCGATAGGTTTCTTGAAGGCATCCCCAAGCCCAAGCTCCTTCACGTAGGGAACTCGTCCGAGTTTGAAAAGGAGGATCTGCCGGAGAGCACGGAGTATTGGGTATTCTCGCCTTAGGATCCTTCCAGATCCATTTAAAAGAGGATCATATCAGGTCAAGCGCGTCCTCTACCCGGCCAAGCTCGATGGGCGTGCTCTTGTAACCGATGACCGCTCCCTTGCTGTTTGCAACCATGCAAGCCCCGACCATGGGCGCGCCGTAGTTCAGGGTACCGATGGCCGCGGCCACCTTCAACGAGCGTCGGATCAAGTCCATCTGCTCCGGCAACGCGGCTGGATGGCATAACACACCCTTGTTCGTGGCCACGCAGACGCTGCCGACCGTGGTGTGCTCGGCGATAGGTGACTGGACCACATTGACCTTGAGCGTTTCCTCGATCGAACGCACGGTCTTTTTGGCCAGGTCTGGGTTGGCGACCGCCCCCTTGTCATTGACGAGAATATTGTTCCCCGAGGCGTTCACCTTGTCCTGGATGCGATAGACCGGAAGATACTCTGAAAGGAATTCGACCTCAGTATCTGTGGTCATATTGGAGACGATCACACCGAAGGAGTTCATCGACACCAGGGAGCCGATCAGGTTCGTTCCGGCGATGTTGCATTTAACGATCTTCACGTTCAACGCGACCTTGAGGTCGTTGATGAGATTCTCGGAAGCGTCCCGAGGCACGAAGGCCAGGTCCTCATTGACGGCGCAATAGACGCCAACATATGGGTTGCCGTTGTAATGTGATAACCGCATCATGTCAGGACGTGCTCACTCTTCTGGTAGGGACACTTCGACCAGACCATCTTCGAACTTGACTGCTTTGATCCGGATCCTTGGCCCGGGCTTCTGAATGCCGCACTTCCAGATCTCTTGGTTAAGCTCTTGGTCGATCCAAACGTCCTCTGGTTTGGCCTTCATGTGCTTTGCCACGTGGTCCCTGATCTCTTTGATCGCTTTCGATGCCTTCTTGCTGCGAGGGGAGGCTTTGGTGGTGAGCAGGGGTATGGTCATTATCTTCTCTTCATCAGCCATTTTGCCTCACTCCTTCAACTTGTTGCGTCTCCAGCTCCGTCTTTTCGGATGCCGGAGGAAGGTGCGGTTCGTTCGCATCATAACCCAAGCGGGAACCCTTCGGTTCTGCTTGACGTGCTTCAATAATCGTGTCTTCATTGCGGGGGGCTTGTTCCTTGTCATGGGAATCACTTCCTTTCAATATTGATCTCGCGCTTCTGCGGCGCTATCTTGCGGAGGATCTGCTTCAGCATGTTATCGTCTACCTGCTGGTTTATCCTACCGCTTTGTACAAGAGCGATGAGTTGGTCTTCCACTGAACGAGCGATGTCGGGGTAGGCCATCTTCAATGTGGCAAGGCGATCTCGTGCCTCTGGAGTCAGGATCTGACGCATGATCAGTTGTTTCTGCGTATCGATCTGCTTCTGCTGCTCCTCTGCCATCGCATGCTGCTGTTGCTGGCGCTGCAAGTCCGCCATCTTACGGCGTCGCAGTTCGTCTAGCTCAGCATCGTCCACTACCTCACCCCTCGGACTCACTTCTTTTCAGCATCGGCGACTTCTTTTGCCGCCGCATCCAGTAGCTTCTGCCCTTTTGCAGTCACCACTCGACCTTTGTTCTTGTTCTTCGCAATTAGGCCGCTGGCTTCCAATTGCATCATGCACTTCCGTGCGATGTTCCTTGAGCCCTTAACCGCTTTGTTCGGCCTAGAGCCACGGTCGGCGAAGCCGCCGTACTCCTCAGCCAACCTAGAGCTGCCGATCGGCCCCTTCATGTAGATCTTCCTCAGAATCGAAGCGGCACGAGTGTGCCACCAGTCCTTTTGAGTGGGTGCCTTTTCGGTATGTCTTCCAGTCTTAGCGAATTCAGCCCATTCCGGCGCTTTGATTGTTTCAATTTCCCGTAGCTTAGCTGCCACCTTCTCGATGAGCTTTTCTGCGGGGATATCATATGACGTAACCATTCGAATCTACCTCAAACGTTGGGCGTAACTCTCACTCAACGCAGGACAACTGAGCCGCTTAAGTGAGTGCCTATATAAAAGCGTTTTGCAAGTTCGGGACCTTCTGGGCCATTGTGGCGGTCCGTCAATTTTGCCGTTGGCGCGGCGCCTGCTTCTTCCCTTTTCTCATGAGCCTTGAATTGAGACAGGTTGAAATAGTGAATCCGGATTCTTTCGAACGTGAAGATCGTCATAGGCATCAGCGGTGCTTCCGGGGTCATCTACGGCGTGAGCTTGATGAAAGCGCTGGAGGCCGATATCGTATTGGTAATGTCCAAGACCGCCAAGGATATTCTGCGATATGAGACCGACCTCGCTGTTGAATCCGTCTATCAGTTGGCCGATGAGGTTTTCGAAGATGAAGATATGTTCGCGCCGATCGCTTCGGGCAGCAATCGTTTCGACGCCATGGTGATCGTCCCCTGTTCCGAGAGCACCGTCGCGAAGATCGCCAATGGTATTTCTGACACGTTGATGACTCGAGCCGCCGCTGTCTGCTTGAAAGAACATCGCCACTTGGTACTTGTCCCAAGGGAAACGCCTGTGAGCGCGATAATGCTCGAGAACGAACTCAAGGTGGCAAGGCTTGGGGTCGCGATTGTGCCA
This sequence comes from Methanomassiliicoccaceae archaeon, assembly GCA_003135935.1. Lineage (GTDB taxonomy): Archaea > Thermoplasmatota > Thermoplasmata > Methanomassiliicoccales > UBA472 > FEN-33. The sequence continues at coordinate 4,751 of PNBI01000175.1, read as the reverse complement.
GCTAGCCCTGGCTTCTATCCTAAGCCGAAGACTGTGCAGGAGATGGTCGACTTCGTGGTAGGAAGGATCCTCGATCAGCTGGGCCAACCGAATGAGATGTTCGACCGCTGGAGCTAATGCATTCATATGGCAACGAAGCTTCATTCCTTCTTTTGTACGTCTTTCGATTTGATCTTCTCTTCCCGTCCCACCCGCTGCATCCGCCCCGGTGCCCACCAATTCCATTTCCCCAATAGAGAGACGATGGCCGGGACCAGATAAATGCGGACTATGGTCGCATCGAGCAAGATGGCGAACATCAGGGCGAATCCGAACTCCCGCAGCAATGAGCCCTGGGAGAGCAGAAGCGTCCCGAAGGCGCCAGCCATGATGATACCGCAGGCGGTGATGACCCCTCCGGTGTTCCGCATCGCATGGATGATCGCATCATTGGTCTCTCGTCCCTTCTGCGCCTCCTCACGGATACGAGTGGTGATGAAGATATCATAATCCATGCCCAAACCGAGGCACATCACCAATAGGATCATCGGGATCATCCAAAGCACCGCCACCCCCAGCACGTATTGGAACAACACGATGGTGGTTGCCAGCGTCCAGGAGATGCTCAGCAGAATGGTCAGGATGGAGCGCAATGGGCTGATGATCGAGCCGAGGACGATCATCAGGACGATGTAAATGCCGATTATGACCACGATCTCCATGTAATTGAAATCACCCTGCACCAGATTGGAAACGTCATACATGCTTGCCGTGCCACCAGCCACAAAAGCCCCGGTCACGAACTGGTCCCGAGCAACGAACTTCTGACAGATCGCTCGGATCTGGTGGATAGAATCGATGGATGCTTTGGCGAAAGGCTCTCCCACGAAAACGATGGTAATGAGTACCGCTCTGGAATCGTTCGTGCCGAGCATCTGTAGCATCAGTCTCTTATACTCCAGCAACTGGTTCTCCGGGTAAGAGGATAGATTAGCATAGGCGATCAACTGCCCTAGTGGTCTGGTCGGACTGGTCAGTATCTTTACGTTAGAGAGGTTTGCAAGCTCATTGGAAATATTCTCGATCGAATTCAGCGCTGACACGCTGAAGTTGCCATTTGCGTAGACAGGCAATGACATGTTCAGCGCCACTTGGGTCGGGGTCATCTTTCCGGCACCGAAACTACTGCTCATCGCCGATAATCCCTGCTTTGATTCGGTGTCCGGCATCGAACCGATGAAGTCATAGCTCGTGTCCAATGTCAAGGCAAGATAGGTTGTGGGGACCGATATCAGTAAGGTCACGATCAAAATGATCTTGGCATGCTTGATGGATTTCCTGGCGGCTCTGGTGAAGTAGGTCTCGCCCTGCTTCACGAGCTTCGGGACGATCTTTGTTGGCCAGAAGACGCGGTCTCCCACGAGCATCACTACCGATGGCAGGAGGGTCAGCGCGGCCAGAAGGGCGATGCTTATCCCAATGGCAAGGCTCACCCCCATCGATTGGAGCATGGAGAAACGACCGAAGGAAAGAACGCCAAAGCCGATGATGACGGTCGCACCAGAGGTCGCGATCGATTCTCCGGCCCATGTCACAGCCGTCCTCACGGCTTCCTCCTTCTCCAGCCCCCTCAGCCGTTCCTCGCGATAGCGTGAAAGAATGAAAATGCAATAATCACAGCCAGCACCCATCATGCTAGTCAATAGAAGAGCCAGAACGCTATAGTGCACTGACATGACATAAGAGCCGATGAAGAAGACCACCGTGAGGCTCATTCCGAGGGCCACGCCGATCACCATCGGTGGGATCGAGGATGCTACGAAGGAGCGGAAGAAAACTCCTATTAGGATGAGGACCAGGAGAATCGTCACTGGATCGATCTTGTTGATATCGTCCGTGGTCGAGGTCTGGAGGTCGAGGGAAATCGCGTCGCCGCCAGTAACGTAGTAATGCATGCCAGACGCCTCGCCAACGATCAAGCCTACCGTCTTCCTGACCTGTGGCACCGCGTTCTGGCCGAACTTGGGATCGCTCGATCTATAGGAGATGCTGATGAGCATGGTGGTGTTCTGTGGCGAGTTCACGAATGAGGAGACGATCGCGTCCAGGATGGGCAACGGGAAATTGTGGACCGAAGAGTTGGCGACGATTTGATTGGCGAGGCTGTACAGTTCGCTGATGCTAACGTTCACTGGCAAGGAGGCGATCTCTGCCACTAGCCATGGTTTTGCATGGGACTGCTGCGAGACCATGCCGATCGCGACCTGGGAAATGCGCGCAACATTGCTCCATCCGTCCCAGCCTAGTCCATTGTATATCGCCAAGACAGTCTGCCCCATCGAGCCACCTATGGCGATGATGAAGGTCGTGACCGAGTTCTGCACCATCGTTCTGAAAGCCGCTTGATCAGGAGGGACCTGGGTCGAATTCCAGTTTGCATAGAATATCTCGAGGTAGGTGTGGACCATTCCTCTCTGGCTCTCGGGAACGGAGCCGAGGATAGCGTCCACGTTGCCGTTGACCAGCGCAAAGGCGTTCAGGCTCTGGGCATGATAGTCGCCCCAGGTGATAAGAGTGAAGGCCAGCTTCGTCGCGTTCAGGAACTCCCTCGCTTGAGGTGCAATTAACGGCTGATTGACAAAGGAGGGATAGGCGAGGTCAATGGCGGCCTGCGCCCTTAGGCTCGGGTTCGCTGCCAATGCAGGGTTCGCCGCGGTCGCCGCCCAGGTAGCATTGAAAGCCTCGTACCAACTGAGGACGAGCATCCGTTCAGTCGCATTCATGGCGTTGAAAGTGGGATTGGTAAAGATCCACGACAATGTGGCATTGTGAGCGGCCATATCGGTCATGGCCACCGTCCCGGGATTGCTCGAGTTGATGGCATTCCAGTTCGCCGTGTGAACTGAAGCCGGACCATAGAGAGTGAAGGCGGTCGCATTCACCTGATACCAGAGGGACTGATACTGCAAAGGCAGACCGAATAGCATAAAGCCAGTGAGGTTGGTCAGATTCCTTGCCACCTGATACCCGGAATGTGCCTGGGCCAGGAATGTGAATGTATAGCTTTGCAATACGGAGTACAGCGAATCCACCCGAACGGTCACATTTCCCGTGGTATCTATCGGACCACCAGGATATGATTGGTTGAGAACCAGCTCATTGCTGATCTCATTGACCACCCTCTTGGTCTGGTTATCGAGGATATCTGACGAGGTGAGGACGATCAATGTTGTCGCTTGGCCTCCGCTACCAGGAAAATGATTGTCGATGAATTTCTGTGCGACCTCGGATTCAAGATCACTAGGCACCATTTGTGTCTCTTCATAGCTAACGACGTTCGTCGCTTGGGGTGCGAAGTAGGCGGCCGGGATCAAAAGCAGTAGCCAGAATACAATGATTGCCTTGTACCTCTTGGAAACAAACCTCGCTAGCCCTTTGAACATGGGTTCACCACAAGGCAGTCCGATTTTTCCGGAAAACGAACGTCGGCCCAACGAACATTAGGGGGCGCCCATCGGACCGACGTTCGAATCCCGTTAGCCGGTCTGATGCACGTACCGGATAAAATAGTTTAACATGACTGTGTGCCGAAAGGGGTACTTATTCCACATATATGGCAGGTCGCCTCGGTTGGGCGGCGCGAGCCTTTTTGTGCGGATCGGGCGCGTTAGCATCGTCGGCCGAGTAGACCGCGATTTCACAGCCCACTTCTTGGGCGATGAACTCAGAAGCATTTGAAAGGAACACCCTCTCCTCTAGTCTGACGCTCAGTCTTTCCAGCTCCTGCGAAGATCGCTTCATCAGCTCCTCGGCCATCTTGCGCGCGAAATCCGACGCCTCTTTCCCTTTCAGCCTGATCTGCGGCTCCATCATGATCGCTTTCGTAAGCGATGGCACGCTGAGCTGCTTCTGCTTGGCCATCGTTATTGCTTTGTCCCAGACCGAGAGCTTCCATGAAGGGGTTGTGTAGAGCGACAGGCTCTTGGGCGTTATTCCAGTTACCTTGAGTATCTCGTTCACATCCGCCAGGACGCCTTTGAGATACTCCTCCGCCTGCTCAGCCTGCGAATCTGTCTCTTCAATTCGGGAATTGGGGAATTCCGCTGCGGATACGAGGTCATCATGCCCCATTTGAGCCCAAAGCTCCTCCGCTAGATGCGGTGTTATCGGGGACATCATGCGCACCCAGATATCGATTACCCTTTTCGCCACCTTTCCATTGCGCCCGCCACGCCTGCTGTACCAGCGCATGTCATTCATCATCTCGAAGTAGACCTCTCCGGCCATGTTCCTCATGTCGTACTGCTCCATCGCCTGCTTCACCACATCGATCCTGGAGTTGGCCCGGGATAGCAGCCAGCGGTCGATGGTCTCCATCCCTTCCATTTCATCAAGGGCATGGAGCTCGAGGAAGGATTTGGTCAACCGTTCCAGCCGACCTTTGTAACCGTCAATGGCTTCCTCCTCCCACTCCACATCCGCGAATGGAGAGGCGATGTGAGCATAATACAAGCGCAGTGCGTCGACCCCGAAATGTTCCGCCGCGCCTGGTATAGGCTGGGCGCCTCCTTTCGACTTGGAGATCTTACCGCCGCGGCCTATCACATACCAATTGACAAATATGCCCTTCGGCCAAAGTTCCTGGGGCAGTATGGCGACGTGATTCTTGAGGAAGGCCGGGAAGTGCACGGTCATATGCTCCTTGCCTCCCAAGTTTATGTCCAGAGGATAGAAGTACTCCACCTCGAGCCTCATCGCCCTCAGGATTGCTC
>PNBI01000033.1 GCA_003135935.1 Methanomassiliicoccaceae archaeon | reverse complement strand
ACGTTAATGTAAATATATAATATCCCCGACGGGTCCTCAACATCGTTAATCTTGTTTATTCGATTTAATCATCGCTTGCCTTGGAGAACCACCTTAAGATATCCTAATTCATTTACAGTACAAGGCGTGACATGGCTGTTAATAAGGGTTCCAGGAAGACATCTGATTCATCACTACCAGATGAAGTCTCGGCGGCCATTGAAGAGATGGGTGGCCTGGATAAGTTGGCATGCTCTATCCCTCTTCCTAAGGAAATAGCCGCAGAGGCGGAACTCCATCATCTTCTCTCAGATAAGACCAGACTTATGATTCTTTACTCTCTGGATTGCTGTGAAATGTGTCCTTGTATCCTCAAGCAGTATTTGAAAATCTCCGATTCCCGCCTCTCCTACCATCTTTCTGCACTTGAGAAATTTGGGCTGGTCACTTCCTACCCGAAGAAGAATTGGAGGATCTTCCGAATCACGGAGCAAGGCAAGGCAGCTCTTGGAAAGAGGAAATCTTGTCCTTGAGTATCTTCTTGGCCAATTCCATACTAATTCCACCCCAAATTTGTTACGGCTGAGATTAATGATTTAACGCTTAGTCTCGAGCATCTTGGCCTTCATTCCCGTCTTGGCGACCGCAGATTCGATACCTTTGGCATCTGTTTTGTCGGGATCGAAAGAGACCTTCATCCGGTAGGAAACAGGGTTGATCTCATAACTCTTTATCCCAGGCATGATCTTGAGTCTCTTCTCTATCAACTTAGCCTCGCACGAGCAGCTCATCCCCGATATCTGGAAGGTGGCCACCGCAGATTTTCCATTACCATTAAGCTTTTCGCTCATCTTCTCACCACATTTCGCATACAGTATTCAGTAATCGGCAAAACGATTGCCTCGATCAGCACGCAATCCGTTCCTCGCATCAACTTGGAAATCATTTTCCTACCTCAGGAGCTGAGATGGAGCCTGGAATCGGGATGATCACATTCCTTTCTTCGACCTTTATTGAGAGGAGCCTCAGAGCATTGGCTATGACGATGAGCGCGCTTGCCTCGTTAAGCAGCAGCCCGCTAACCAACCCCAGAAGCCCGATCAAGGCAGCAAGCACCATGAACGCGATGTTGACAAGGGAGACGGCGATGTTCTGATGGATGATGCGAACCGTTCTTCGGCTCAATTCTCGGACGAATTCGAGCTTGGAGAGATCATCGGCCATGAGGACTATATCCCCAGTCTCCACGGCCACGTCAGTCCCAGCTGCTCCCATCGCGATTCCGACATCCGAGGCCGCGAGTGCCGGCGCATCATTGATCCCATCTCCGACCATTGCGACCGCCCCATAGGTCTGCTTGAGATGCTCCACCATCCTCACTTTGTCGTCGGGTAGAAGCTGAGCATGGTACTCGTCCACGCCTGCTTGCTCCGCGACCGTCCTTGCACTGCGCTCATTGTCTCCGGTGAGCATGACCGTTCGTATGCCGAAAGCGTTAAGGTTAGAGATCACTCCCTTCGTCTCTGGCCTCAAGCCGTCAGCGATGGCGATCATTCCAAGAATTGATGCGTTCCCTCCAACTAGCACAACCGTCTTTCCCTGTCCCTCTAGGACGTCGAGAATCTTTCTTGCCGAGGCTATGTCAAATCCTTTTTCAGAGATGAATCGTTCATTTCCTAGAATGTACCGCATATGGTCGATTTCAGCTCCGACCCCTTTGCCAGCCGTTTCCTCGAAGGCCGATGGCTCTTGGAGAACTAACCCGATTTCCTTCGACCGACGAACAATGGCCTCGGCAATGGGATGGCTGGAGTGCGATTCAACGCTTCCCGCAATGGTCATGAGGGTGCTTCCAGAGACGTCCGAGAGAGGGACTATGTCAGTCACCTCGGGTCTGCCTACTGTCAGTGTTCCAGTCTTATCGAAGGCCATTACCTTCACCTTGTGCACTGCCTCGATATATGCTCCTCCTTTGAAAACAACTCCGTGCTTGGCAGAGTTGGCCATGGCCGCCACGATTGCCACGGGTACCGAGAGGGCGAGGCCACAGGAACAGGACACCACGAACACCACCAGTCCCCGGTAGATGTAGGTCTGCCAATCCGATCCGAGCAGTAAAGGAGGAAGAATAGCCACACCTATGCCCAGTATGAACATGGTAGGAGTGTAGTATTGGGAGAAGGCGTCAGAGAATCTTTGGTATGAACTCTTCTTAGACTGCGCTTCCTCCACCGAGTAGATGATTCTGGAGAGCATCATGTCGCTGACAGCCTTTTCCACCTTCACCTCGATGGAACCACTGTGGTTGATGGTGCCAGCAAATACTTCGTCTCCGACCGACTTCTTCACTGGTACTGGCTCCCCGGTCACCGCTGATTGATCGACATAAGTGCTGCCGGAGAAGATGATTCCGTCAACGGAGATCCTCTCCCCTGGGCGCATCAGAACAACATCGCCCATCCGAACCTCCTCCATAGGAGTTAGGACATTTCCTCCCTCGCGGACGACCAGCGCATCCTTAGGAACCAAGTCTTTCAGGGAGCGGATTGCACCTCTAGCCTTGTCCATTGCATAGGACTCGAGTACATCGCCCAAAGAGTAGACGAAGATCAGGATGGCTGCCTCGCCCCACATCCCCAGGAGGATGGCACCTATCGAGCCAATGAGCATGAGCAGGTGGATGGTGAACACCATGTTGACCAAGGCCATGATCGCTTTCCGAGCAGGGTAGAAGACTCCGACCAGGACTGCGAGACCGAATATTGCATTAAAAGCGATGCTGGAAAATCCGAGCCACATAGCGACATAACCGATTAGCGCAATGATGCCGCAGCCTAGGAGCGCTAGCTGCTGCTTCTCACGCCACCATCCTCCCCTTAATCCCTTTGCTTGCTTTGCGATGGAAGCCTTCATGCCTAATCCGGCGAGTGATCGCAGGATGTCCTGATATGTGACCTCAATTGGATTGAAAGTCACCTCCGCGCCCTCTTTTTCGAGGCTCAAACTGACACTCTTTACGCCCTTGAGCGATAGGAGTCTCTTATTGACCAGTTCAACATCGTCAACACAATCCATGCCTTCGATTTGGATGTTAATGTTGTTTAACTTCTTCTCCGCTACTTCCTCATCAACCAAATCCTACTCACTCCATAACAAAATCTATTTCAACGATAATTGAAATACCAAGCACATACAATATATTTCAATGTTTCTGGCGAAGAGAAACGGTGTCAGATAAATAGTCATCGAGTCTGGCTTATGGCTTACCAGATGTTGGTCTGAATAGATTCTAATGAAAACACTATTAGGACAACAGGATGTTATCATCATCATGGACCCCGACAAGATACTCCGAGAAATGGAGAAGAACTGGGGGGAGGTCTGTAATCCGTTGATACTGACATCGAAAGTGATGCCAGAATGGATCCCCCGCCAGGCAGATGAGGGAAAGTTCCTTATGAGCCTGCCCGAAGTCCCACCCAAATACAAGCAGTTGATAATGATCTCTGTGGCAGCAGCGCTTCAGAACAAGCAGTGCAGCGAGTTCTTCATCAAAATCGGTAAGCACATGGGATTGACGAATCGTGAGATTGGCGAAGCTATCCTAACCGCTAGGTTCGCGATGGCGTCGACGATATTCTCAAATGTGGAAGAAGGATTCCAATCGCTGATCGAATCCGAGAAGAAGTGATTGCAGGAAATCCATAGCCGATTGCGATCAAGGAGACGACATCAATAAGCGGAGCTTATCGCTCCGTTGAAAATTAAGGTTGATAAAAGCCTCAAAGCTACGGTGAGGTTCGGGCTATGAGAGAACAGCTGCTTCAGGCCAGGTCGGCCTAACCCGACCTATCGTATGAAGGAGGACTCAGGGAGCTAGACCTTTATGCTACAGGATTAACATTCGCATCCCTGATCAAGAATTAAATATTTGAGCGATATATGACAGAAGCGTGGTTACATCGACTGGATGTAGGATGGAGATCGCTCACATCGATCCCGAGACCTATAGTGGGATAGTCAATCATAAGATGCGCAAAGACATCTTGAGGACATTATATCGGATGGCCATTGACGCACCGGTGTCGAAGGAGGAGCTGGCCAAGGAGCTGGGAATCGGTTACCATCAATTGGTCTACCAACTCAACAATCATCTTCGAGAGTTCTGGGAGGTGAAGAAGGAGCTGAAGAAGCGCGGTACCTATATGGAGCTGATCGCACCTTCCAAACCCCACGTTATCTTCATTTCGTTAGGGAAGGAACAAAGGATCTACATTTTCGACCCGTTGGCCAACCTATTTGGGCCTCTGTCAAATGTCGGGGTTAGGTGTGATATCTGTTCCGATGCTGAAGCAAAGAGATGCATGAAGTTCATCAATACCAGTTGCTCATGCACGCCATCGTCAACAGTAGCTGAGAAAGCGATACTGGAGGCGAATGGAAGGAAGGTCAATCAGAGGCCTGTCGATACAGCTATTATTTGCGCGCTTCGTCGAATATCTGTCGGCCATAATTGTGTAATCGACATACCGTGTAACACCTGTGCGTTCCTCAAACGAACCATCAAAATCATCTAAGACGATTTTGGGAGCGGAGACGCGGTAAGGTTCGGACTTTGAGTTGTTGACGAACTCCATAGTGTCTCCTTCATTGCATTCGACTGGAAGTGTGTCGGGAAAGTAGTTGATGAAGACTGAAGATAATCCTCCATCAGTCGAAAACGAACTCGATGGATATGTTTTTCACCTCTTCTGCAAGAGATTTACTAACAAGCCCCGCTTCGATTCGTGCCGCATTTAGAATCCCGCTTGGGATCAGGCATGCCGGTCCCAACTTCACTTCCAGCATTCTTTTCTGGACCGCACTGTTCGGCCAGTCTGCAATATCCACGAGGGTAAGATTCTCAAGCCCTTCAGCGAATTTCTGAATCTTTTCACATGGTGAATCGACTTTAATGTCGTAAGTCCCATCATCCCTCTCGTTAATTTCGATTAATGCCACGAATCCGCACAACTTGGAATTCACCTTGACTTTGGATGTCATTGAATCATCACATTCAGTTATTGTCCTTAAGGACAAATTTAAGGAATGTTATTGAGGTATTTCAATATCGGTGAAACCGATGGGCCATCGGTGGAATTACGGCCTTATTTCCTTGACAATTAGCTAAGGTTAAGCTATGGGCAGCTAGGAATTTTCGAGTACTTCACTACAAGCATTTGATATCTAATCATA
>PNBI01000071.1 GCA_003135935.1 Methanomassiliicoccaceae archaeon | reverse complement strand
GATATCTTAAGGTGGTTCTCCAAGGCAAGCGATGATTAAATCGAATAAACAAGATTAACGATGTTGAGGACCCGTCGGGGATATTATATATTTACATTAACGTTGTTACGTTATCCATTTTTAAAGGCTTAAAAGGAATAGGAGGGATAACCGTCAAGGAGCGACCGAGACATCAGACAGATGAGTCTTGCAACGAGGAAGCGGTCGCTAAAACATCCTCATGCTCAATGGAGGTTAGCGAGCAGGTCGTTGATCCAGACGTCCTGAAGATCGTAGCTTTTACCGTCAAGGAATCGCGGACGGTGAGAGAAATTTCGGAAGCCATGGGAATAACCCTGGCCAAAACATACAGTCTTGTTGACTGGATGGAGACAAACGGTCTTGTGGTCGAAGTCGGGAAGGTAAGAACGGCGCTCCATGGCCATGCAACGAGGTATATTTCAACCGTTAAGTCTGGCTCAATAGACTTAGAGAACAACCGCCTGGTAATCAAATGTGTTCACAAAGATGGGAGCACGAAGGTTTGTGAAACTTATCTGGTCTCAAATTCCTCGAAAGAATGATCGATGATTTCATTGAATTCTTGAAAAATAGAAATAGGGGTTTGAGGCAGACTTAAGAGACATTGTGACCTCGCGAGTTTTAGGAGAGATATGCCTCAAGCCCCAGGGGGTGACCATATTTACTTTGCGATTCTATTTCGACGTTGCGGCCTCCTTTCCCGCGGATTCGGGCGCGATCTGCTTAGCGGCTCTCTCTGCTGGCCACTTCCCGAATACGATATCCCATGTGTACAGCCAGGATACGAATACCCAGACATACATCCCGCCAGCTCCTGTTGCTATGCCGAGGACGTTCACGATGATGTAGTATGAGATGAACGTCAGAGGCACCGTGATAACCAATCCTCCAATGGCCTTTAGCGGCTGCTTCACGCCTTTGAGCGGCCAGGTTTCCAGTTGCCATGAGGTGAGCACGAGCCACCAAACAAATAGGACGAACCAAAGTCCGGCATCTGGGTTGAAGAATGTCGTATGGAACATTTCGAAGCCGTACTCAAGAAGCAGTGCAAAGAAGCCCATCATCACGAACATCATTATGCCCTTCGCTGGCTGTTTAGTCGCTCCGAACGGCCACGTCTCCATCCAGAAGAAGACGAAGACGAACATGGCGAACCATATGGCCGGTACGAAGCCGAACCACAGAAGGCCGACGATAGCGAAAACGTACATAAACAGCGCGTTTGTGAAGACCGATTTAGGCTGCTTGAAACCAGCAACCAGACCATTGCTGAAAGCCACTACCAGTCCCACTCCCAGGAATAGGTTCGATATCAGCGGCCAATACCATCCCGCATCATATCCAAGCCAGCCCATAACCACAGGGTGCATTATGCCCAACACTAACGAGACCAGCAAGAATATGCTTCCGACCACTGGCTGTTTCATTCGATGGCAGGGCCATTTGTCGCATAATGAGACAACGAATGCCACCCAAACGAAGAACAGGGCATAAACTGCGATCAGGCCTATGTCCATGAGGAAAATCTTCTCCCCGACATAGATGAAGGCGAATGCTCCGATCATTACGAAAATGGCGGGGATTAGTCCCCGCGCTGGTTGTTTGATTGCCATTGTTGCCTCCTCAGACCCGAAGCGGGTATGTCCCGTATTTGTGCGTGTACTCCACCCATTTCTGGAAGTTCTCAATCGGCGTGTCTGGAGGCACTTCGCATGATGGCGCCATCATCAAGCCGCCGCCCTGACCGGCCTTGGCAATGATGTTCTTGGTGACCTCCTCAATATTCGATAGAGGGCCGTTGAGCAGTGGACCCGGGCCGTGCATGATTCCAGCCACGGAGATCTTGTACTTCTTCTTGACGTTCTCCTGCAGCCACTCTGGCGGGTGCTTCTCGTCTGGATGGAATCCAGCGATCTTTGCATCCTCGACGTACTCCTTAAGGATCGCTTGGCCGCCTTCGGTCTTGTAATCCCCGTGGGTATGAAGCCAGGTCTTCTGTCCGGTCGCCTTGAAAATCTCCTTGGAAAGCTCCTTAACGTAAGGCACAACGAACTCGTGGCACTGGTCTGCACTTAGCAGTTCGACACCATAGATTTCACCTGTATGACAAACCGAGTTTGCCCCGTTCTCGTATTGCGCTTTGAGGAAGTCGATTGCGAATTCGTTTCCTGCCTTAATCAGCTCGTGAGCAAAAGGCTTGTCCAGGGCCATATCCATTGAGAGCATTTCGGGACCCCTAAGCATGCACATCGCAGCCGTCGGTCCGGGCCACCAGCAGGGAATGACCGGAGTAGTCTTTCCCACTTTCTCCGAAACGATCCTATAGGATTCGAGAAGAGCCGTTTGCCTGCCGCTCTTTCTTGGATCAAAGGGCAGCAACTTCTTGACGNNCTCCCAATCGTTAGCGTCCTTCACAGGCGGCTCCTTCATCGAGACAACGGATCCGAACTTAGTGGGTATCTTAATCTTGCCACCCAGCTCGGTCACACCGAAGTAAAGGTCCTGATACGATCCTATGACCATATCGTAGTCGTACATCTCCAGGGTTTTCAGCGTGCACTGGGCGCACTTCTTAGCATCCATCGTGGTTTCTGTGGTTATGTCTGGAAGCTTCCAACCCATTGCGTATACTCCATGGGTGAGGATGTACGGGTAGACCGGCACTTTATCCGGCTCCCTAACCTCCATCACCGCTTGGACTCTTTCCAACTTCGTCATTTCTTGCATGTTGCTTTCCTCCTTTCCCTTTTGAAAAGATTACCCTAACTGGTCAGTTTCTCAGAGACCTTCACCGCATCCTGCGCGGTGAGACCATAGCCATCTGCCCCGATCTTCTCCGCGAATTCTTTTGTAGCCGAGCCTCCACCGATGATGTACTTCACCTTGTCTCGGACCCCTGCCTCCTTGGCAAGTTCCACAAAATCCTTCATCTCGGTGATCGAGGTGCTCATCAGGGCAGACTGCGCAACTATGTCCGAATTGGTCTCTTTGATCTTGTCGATGAACTCAGTGTTAGCAATATCCCTGCCAAGATCGTAGACCTCGAAGCCTCCGCCGCGCAGCATAGCCACGACGATTTTCTTGCCAATGTCGTGGATGTCCCCTTCGCAGACTCCAATGACAACTTTCACCGTCTTCGCGCGTTTCGATCCGCTCTCCAAGAGCTTTGGTTGCACAAGCGCGAAGCCTTTCTCAAAAGCGTTCGCCGACGTGAGGACATTAGGAAGGAAATACTCCTTCCTGGCATAGAGATCCCCCACCACTTGCATCGCGTCAGTCATTGCGGTCAATGTCGCTGAGACACCGAAGTTCTCGGCCAAACTTACCTGAGTCAATTTGTAAGCCTCTTCGGCCTTCCCCTCGATAATCTTCTTACCCAACTCTGCTAGAGTCTCCTCCTTGTTTGCCATCCTACCACCCCAAGATTAGAAAATAAAC
>PNBI01000146.1 GCA_003135935.1 Methanomassiliicoccaceae archaeon | reverse complement strand
GGTTCAGGGCGTTGAGGTCAACGTTATAGGACCAGGGGACCGCGATCAAAGGCGAGGTGATCTTGAACATGAAGACTGCGACCCATGCGAAGATCGGAATCACGATCAACAGCGTTAACGGCATCAGCTTCAATTGCGAGCCAGTCATCTTCATGGACTTCTCCATGATCTTCGGTTGCTGTTCCATGAGCTTCTTGGTCTTGAAGGTGTTGTTCTCCATTCTTGCTTTGCGAAGCTCCTTGTTGAAGGCGCCTACGATCTTCTGGCTCTCCGCTTGCTGCACATAGTCTGTGAAGAAATGGCGAACCGTGATCGTAAGGCCGGTCATGATCATCCCCGCAAGGATGAGGGTCAAGGTCGGATAGTTGCCCCCGAAACCGATGGCTGGTCCAAATGCCATGCCCACGATGTTGCCCAGTGCCTCTCGCAGCACCGGGTCGAACATCACGAACACGGCCAGGATGAACATGAAGATGGTGAAGAACCGGGACATGCCGCCGCTGCTGCCAAACATTCCTCCCGTAGGGGACCCCATTTTGGGCTGGTCCGCCATGCTCACTCACCGCCGAAGAACTGCCTGAGCACTGGATGCATCTCCATCATCTGCTCGCGGCTGATCGCCTCGTAGAACTGGATCATGATTCCCACGGACAGCAGCACTCCCGTTCCCGAAGCATTACCCACAGTCCCGATCAGATCAGCGCCCGCGGCTAGAGCACCTACAGTAGCGCCCGATATCACGGTCACGACGGGAATGTACCTCTCCAACACTCTTTTGAGGACCCTGGGGTCACGCCTGAAGCCGGGGATCTGCAGTCCACTGGACTCGATCTGCTTGGCGACTGCTTCCGGTCCCATGTTGGTGGTGGATATCCAGAACTTGGCGAAGAGGATCGATCCTCCGATCATCACGCCCAAGTATAGGAACACGCGAATAATGAGCTGCAATTGGTCATGCCCGTAGACCAACGTGCCGTATCTGTCAGGCGACAATATTGGTAAGAGCCAATCGCCCAGACCTCTCGGTGTCGCCAGATACCAGGCGAGACCCGCGGTCGGATAGGAGCCACTTGTCGAGGTGTATGTGCCCAGCCACCACTGCCCGCCGACCAGAGGCAGGCCTTTCAAAGCACCGTTCGTATATAGCAGCAGGGCGAACATGCTGACGTTAGCCAGCAACGCTGCCATAAGGATGACCGGGATGTTTGAAGCGTAGATGAGCTTAATAGGGTAGCGTCCTCTCGCCCCTCGAGCGTCGCCGTGAGATAACGGCAGCTCTATGCGCACCGATTCGACATAAGCAACGAACATGAAGATTGCTATCGTGCCTATCAGGGCAATGACGGGATTGGGATTTTGCAGCAGTATCTGCTCATAACCGCCGGTCGTCATACCCTGTGCCGATGTCTGGCTGATGATATAGAGCGTTTTCGGGATCGTACCGGCGGGCGGATTGCTCAGGCTTATCGCTTTGGTCAGATCGCTAGGTTGCCAATTGAGCGTCCCAGTGAAGATGGCTTGCGCCACACCCGCCGCAATGAACAACGAGATGCCGCTCCCGATCCCCCATTTGGACACCACTTCGTCCATCAGGAATACGATGTAGGAGCCGATGAATAACTGCAGGATGATTATCAGACGCGCTAGGTCCAGCCCAACATTGCCTACCAGCCCGGTGGATGGGACCAGGTAGCCGAACACCTGAGGTACGGCTTCCACCAGGATCATGACTATGACTAGGAACTTCTGCGAGCTCTGATAGACCGCCTTGTCATCCGAGTTGGATAGGTCGAGCTTAATGATCTTGGCGCCCACGAACAACTGCATGATGATGGACGCCGTGACTATCGGACCGATGCCCAGGTGCATGAGCGAACCTTGAGCGCCGGCCAGAATGGCACGATAGGAGGCGAAGATATCTATGGTCCGGCTCTTGTCCAGACCGTAGATGAAGACGTTTGTCATTACGAAGTAGAAGACCAGAATGACGATGACCCATAGCATTTTGGTCCGGAAGTGCACGTGCCCTTCGGGCTTCGAGACCGCCGGTATCCTATCCGTCAGCGGCTTTAGCCTGTAAAGCAAGCTCTTCTTCTCTTCAGCCATGGTCAATCACAAGGTCGTTACTGCGGCTGCACGATTGCCCCACCCGCTGCTTCGATCTTCTGCTTTGCAGTCTCCGATGTCTCAGACACAACGATTTCCAGTTTTTGTTGTACCTTCCCGAAACCGAGCAGCTTGTCCACTCCCATCTCCGTAAGATTGATCACCATTTTATCACCCTTCTTTACGGCGAAGCCATCCTTCATGAGCCTCTCAAGGATCTCCTCGATCTCGCCCACGTTCAACGTGATCTTGGCGGAGACCATTTCCTGAGGTCGCTTGAAACCATGCCGTCCGAAGTGGTCTGGCATGTACTTCAACATGTACATGACCTTGTGTTTGTGCAATCCGGCATTCCCGTGGCCACCACGGAGGCCGGCTCCCCTGCCGTGCTTCTTGCCCCGGCCGTGAGTGCGACTTCCCCTGAACTTCTTAGTCTTGCTTGGCATGTCAGATTCCCCGAATGTAATATTGCTATTATAACATTCTCTCAATCAGCTCGTTGATGGTCTTTCCTCGATATCCCAGCGCGCCACCCACCTTGTACGAGCGTTTGTTGCCCTCGTACCCCTTCTTCGGGGGGCTTAGGCGGAATAACGGCTTGACGCCGTCCAACGAGGCATAGGTGACATCGCCCTTCTTGATGGCCTTGGCGAGCGAGATGATCGAAGTGTATTTCTTCGTTATCTCCTTGATAGCGGCGTCATCGATCGGAACGTCGCCGGTCATCCTGCCTCGGAATTTGATCATCTTGGCCAGGACGGTCTCGTCTACCTCGCCCCAGGTAACATAATCCTTCGTCTTATGGAGCATGCCTTGAACTACATCGTTCTGGGGCAGGACCACGCAATGGTTCGGGCGGGTCAGCTTCATCATCTTCATCGTATCCTCAATGTCCTTATTGACACCAGCGTGCCCACGAACCCTTACAATTGCATAAGCCATGTTATCACTGCTCCTTCGGTGCGACCGCTTCCGCGGCCTTCGCCTGCTCCATGTTGGTCATGGCTACGTGGATGCTCACTGGGCCGGAAACGATCTTCAATCGGTTCCTCTGGTCCTCGGTCACTCGGATCTGGGCGGTCTTCTTGAGCGCTTCGAACGTGGCTATGGCATAGTTAACCGTGGTCTTGGTATGCCCGTCCACGAAGCCCCAGGAGTCCTTCACTCCCGCGAGCTGCAGTAGGCTCTTCGCCACGTCGCCGGTCGCCAGTCCGATGCCGCGCGGCGCTGGCTTCAGGTGGACCTCCACCGAGCCGGCTTTGCCGACCACCTCGAACGGCAGCGAATGGGGCGTGCCGCAACCGCACTCCCATGATCCGCAACCGCGCTTGATCTCGATGATATTGAGCTTGGCGTTGTCGATCGCCTTCCTGATGGAGGGACCGACCTCTCTTCCCTTCGACATGCCGATGCCGACGAACCCGTCGCCGTTGCCGACCGCGCAGGTAATACGGAATCTGACCCTGCGCCCAGAGTCGGTCATTCTTTGGACGATGTTGACGTCGATGACCTCGTCCTTCAGGTCCGGCAAGAGGATGTCCACTATCTCCGGCTCCCTCAATGGCAGCTTTGTGGCCAGCGCCTGGCTCATCGTGGTGACCTCACCGTTGAGCACCATCTTGCCTAGCCTTGTCTTCGGAGTCCAATCCATTTTAATCCGCCTCCACGCGGTTCTTGACCTCTTCGATCATCTTTTCCATCTCGGCCTTGATATGCTTGCCCTTCAACCGGTCCTCTGAGGGTAGGATCTCTTCCCCATGGGGGATATCGAGCCCTGCATCCAGAAGTCCCTTCAGGGTCGCAAAGCAAGCGGCACCCTTCACCGGCTTCTGCAATCCGATGTCCAGAACCGCTTCGTTCACGCCTTTCTTTGCTGCTCTCTTTCCGGCCAGGTAGCCGGTGAGATAGGCGGCGGGGAGATTGCCGGTCGAGCCGACCCACCCCATGTCCAATAGCTCCTTGGAATGGGCGGTGGCAAGCACCCGGTCACCCTTCGCATCGTACTCGATGAACTGAACGCTCGTGTGTCGCAGCGTGTTCCTGACCACCGCTCGCGGGACTCTTCCCCGGAGCAGGCGAGCGCGCTGCCGATAGTCCGTCCTTCCTTCGCGCCTGCGGCGGAAGGGAACCTTGTAACGCGGTCCATTGGCCATTACTTGACCTCCTTCAGAAGGCCTCCCATCTGGAGGTGGGAGATGAGATTCTTGCGGCTCTTGAACTGACCGCCCTTTGCTTTCATGTAGAAAGCGCGGTAGGTCTTGCGCGTGATCTTGTCCGAGTCCCGCAACTGCTTCAGCTCCGCCCTGATGGGGCGTATGGTCTGTATCCAATTCCTCTTCTTAGGCGTCCTGGCGCCAGAGGTACCCTTCCTGCTGCCCGGTCCGCGCTGCCTCCCCTTTGCCTTCTGGGCCAGCCTGTAGCGGGTTCGGCCGCGGGAGATGCCCTGCTTGGGGTGCGCGCGTATGGTCCCGGACTCGATCGCGGTTCGGATGTCCGCGCGAGTGATGGCGTCCGCCACGTCCTCCTGCCGGTTCGGGTCGATCCATACTCGGGTCTCACCGCACTTGAGGATGATGGCTGCCATTCGCTTTTGGTTCTTAAGGTCCATTGCTTATCCCGTCCTGTTGAGTACTCTGATGCCCAATTCGTCGGCGCGCTTCTCGATGGCCAGTCGCTTCTTGAAGCCGACCGTGCCTCCGACCCTTGCGGCCTGGATCTTGGGGTTGATCTTCTCTAGTTGTGCCGGGTTATGTACCATTACCTCTTGGAACCCCGACGGATGATATCCTCGGACTTCCTTTGGGCCGCCGTAGCCGATGCTAACGATCGGTGGACGGTAGCCGTAATGCCGGCGCATCTTGGAATGGATGCCCTTGGGCTTCCTCCACTTCTCTCCCAGCCTGGCGAACCGGAACCACTCCTGCCTCAGGAATGCTGGTCGGCGGTCGTCGATGGCGGCGCGCTTGGCCAACAGATCGATGGTCTTCGCGTCCAGCTCGGGCTTGATCTTAGCGACATACGCTCCATGAGGAACGACCTCGGCTTCGGCCGGGGATTCCACGATCTCGGTCGTTGCCTCCTTCGCCTTCTTCTCCTTGGGCAGCTTCTTCGCCTTCTTCTCCTCCACCACCGGTGCTTCCACTATCTCCGTCTCTTCGGGCGGTCCCTGGAGTAGCTCGATCCAGTGCTCGGCATGCTTCTCGCCTACGCCCTTGAGCTTCTTCCCTCCGATGATGTCCTTGAATTGCTCCTCGTCGGTGAGGGCGTCCAGCAGGTCCTCCGGGGTCTTGATCCCCAATTCCTTCAGGACCGCGCCGTGCTCCTCCTTGTAATAGGGGAGGTCGGCGATGGATTTGATCTCGCTATCGGACTTGCTCATGCCTTCACCTTCCTTGCTTTCTCTATGATGTATATACCTTCTTGGAAGACGCGCGGGTCGAAGTTCCTGATGTGGCAGGCGCGCTCGATGTTGGCCGCCGTCTGGCCGACCGCTTCGACATCGATGTTGTGCAGCACAACCTCAGCTCCCTTGATGGTGATCTTGGTCTTGCCGATGATGTCCGCGTGCCTCGGGCTCTTCTCGCCCAAGAAGTTCTCGATGATGAACTTGTCGCCCTTCACCGTGGCCTTCATGGGGAAGTGGGAGTAGACCACCTTCATGTGGTACTCGAAACCGCCTGTCACTCCATCGATCATGTTCTGGATGTGCGAGGCGAATGTCCCGACCGCCGCCTTCTCCTTCACCTTGGGGTACTCGCAGCTGACCGTCACATTATCCTCGATCAGCCCGATCTTCACCTTGGGGTGGGAGAAGTCCCGGCTCAGCTGTCCGGCCTTGCCGGAGACAGTCACTTTGGACCCTTCTACCTTGACCTTGACGCCTTGGGGGATCTCCACCTTCTCTTCTATCGTACCAGTTAGTGTCATGGCTATCCACCTCAGTAAACGTATGCCAGCAGCTTGCCGCCCACTCCCAGCTCCTTGGCCTTCATGTGGCTGACCACACCGGCTGTGGTGGTGAGGATTAGCACACCGAAGTCCTGGGCTGGAAGGTAACGGGATTCCCACTTCTCTAGCTCGGTCTTTTGCACCGAGTAGCGGGGCTTGATGACGCCGCAGTTGTTGATTCTGCCTTCGAGCATCACTTTGAACACGCCGGCCTTTCCATCTTCTACGAACTCGAACTGGTCTATATAACCAGATTCTTGCATGACCTTGAGCACGCGCCCGATCAGCTTGGACGAGGGCTTGATGGTGCACTCGTTCTTGCCGACATTGGCGGCGTTCTTGATCGTCGACATTGCATCGTTAAGGGGATCGTTTTGCATTTTTTCCACCTCACGAGTACTTCTTGAATCCTATCTGCGGGGCGATCTCACGGAAGCACTGGCGACACAGATGCATGCCATACCTCCTCACTATACCTCTCTTCCTGCCGCAGCGGGTGCAGCCTACGCTCCTACCGAACACTTTCTTGGGCTTCACTCGACCACCTCTGCGTTGAACTTCTGCTTCATGAAAACAATCGCCTCCTCGCGGGTCATGCGGTGCTCCTTCGGCAACCGGCGCTTCATGACCCTGCGCTGCGTAACGCGGTACCCAGGCCTCTGGATGACCACGCTGACGTCCATGCCGAATATGCCTATTTCTGGGTCATACCTCATGCCGTCGAAATCCGTATAGTCCGGTACACCGAAGGACAGGTTGCCCTCCCGGTCGAAGGAATAGGAAGCGATCCTGCGCTCCCTGGTCCCAAGCGCTCGGGTCAGGAACTTCTCGGCCTCGTCGCCCCTCAGGGTTACCTTGCATCCGATGGGCATGCCCTCTCTGACCCCTAGGTCTCTGTTCGTTATCTTAGCGGTGGTGATCTTCGGCTTGTGCTTGGTGAGCATCTCAAGTACCTTCTGTGCCTTCACCAATCGCTCGCCAGCGTCGCCTACGCCGATATTCACGACCACCTTCTGTACCTTGGCTTGCCTCATTATTTCGCTCATAGCGCGCTCGCCTCCGGCAGGTCCACTTCGGGAGCTTTTGTTCCGACGACGAAGACGTTCTGCTTCACCGTCGATCTTCCGTCCTTGAACTTGACCAGGTTGGGGGACGTGGTCCGCCTGACGATGTTGTCCTCGATGACCACGATCTCTCCGACGTGGGAACCGGCGATGACCATCGCGGTGTTGCCCTTGGACAGCTTGTAGACTTCCAATACCTTTTGGCTGGGCAATTCCAGCTTGAGCACGTCGCCCGTCTTGTAGGCGTCCTTCGCCACCAGCAGGTTGCGGCCATCGTGCAGGTTCAGCTGGGTCTTGCCACCGGGGACGGTGGTCTTGCCTTCGATGCGGCAAAGCTTCCAGCCCTGCTTGCCCTCCGGCACCTTGACCAAACGGAATTTTCCGTTCCGGTCAAGCATCATGCGGTAATGCAATTCGATCTTCGGGATTGACACAACGTCCATGAGCCCCACTGGGAACCCAAGGTCGGTGACGATCCGTCCATCCACCAGCACCTGGCGATCTCCCAGGATGCGCTTCACTTCCCTTGCCGTGTCGGCAAGACCGAGCACATCACGAAGAACGATCACCAGGGGCATACTCTCCTGGATACCATGGGACCCAGGTGATGGCTTCGCGATCCAGATGTTCGTCTTGCGTGGTACTGGCCAGGCGCGTGGCGCCGTAAGTCTCTTCATATCTTTGCTCATGCTGAGCCCTCCTCGGTGCGCTGGAGCCTCTTCTTCCTCCATGGGTCGGTCAGATCCAGCTTTATGATAAGGACGTTCGACGAGTGGACCGAACGAGCCTTCATTTTGCCGTCCGCCTTGGGCATGGTGATGCCTTCGACGATGATCCTCCCGGTCTTGGTGTTGACGTCGCTGACTTTGCCCTCGACGCCCTTCACGCCCTCGTCACCGCGCAATACCTTCACAGTATCGCCCTTGATGACCATGGCGGAGCGGGTGCCGGTCTGCTTCATCAGCTCGTCGCTGAGGTGAGCGGACACGTTGCGGCGGCGCACATGGACCGGTGCGTTGTACAGTGCCTTGCGTTGTTTCCTTGCTTGCTTGCTTACCATTTCCTCACCTCACACGATCATGGACGCTGTGGCGGCAATTCGCGGCCAGCGTTCTGCCGCCTCGCGCGCCACCGGTCCCTTGATATCAGTACCCTTGGTCTCTCCTTCCTCAGTAGTGATGACTGCCGCGTTATCCTCGAACATGACCATCGTTCCGTCCGAGCGACGGAAGGGGCGCCTCTGGCGCACGATGATGGCGTAAACGACCTGGCGCCTCATCTCCGGGTTGCCCTTCTTCACGCTCGCCACGATGATGTCCCCGACGCCGGCCGCCGGTTGCCTGCGGACCACGCCGTGGTAGCCCGGAACGGCGATAAGGCTGATGGTCTTGGCACCGCTGTTGTCGACGACGTCCAATATGGTGCCGGTCTGGACGCCCCTCATCTGCTTGCCTGCTATCCCCTTCATCGGCTCACCTCTTCTCCACGATGACGAATGCCACCGTCTTGCTCAACGGACGGCACTCGACCATCCGGACTGCATCTCCAGGCTTGACGTTCAGGCAGGGGGGGCAGTGGGCGGAATAGCGGCTGCTCTTCTTCACGTAACGCTCGAACTTATGGTCGTAGTTCAGGTAGTTGCGCTCCACCACGGCAGTGTTCTGCATCTTGTCGGATACGACCACGCCGTCGATGACTTGTCCGCGCACCGGCAGCTTGCCGTGGAACGGGCAATGCTGGTCGTTGCAGACTGTCTCGGGAGCTTTGACATCGATACCAATGTCCTTGACCTCGTTTTTCATTGTAATCACCTAATCTTCTTAATGCGATCTTCTGGGCGGTGCTGAATCTCTGATCCCAGAACTGTGATCCTCTCACCCTCATATATGAACTGGAAACTGTTGCCGAGCTTGGGCACCATGACCTCCTTCTTAGGGGTGGCGATGGTGAAGGTGTTCTTCGTCTCATCGACCACCTTGCCGGCCACCTGTTTGTAGCCTGCATGGCCCGACTCGACGACTTGAACGTCCAAACCTATGAACTCCAGTTTCATGAAATCACTCTTCCTCATGCTCTTCATCTGACTTCGGTTTTGAAGCCCATCTCGTCCAAGGCCTTCTGCACTTTCTTCTTATGGTCGCCCTGGAGCTCGATCTTACCGTCCTTGGCCGTTCCTCCGGCAGCGCACTTGGTCTTTAGTTTTCGGGCCAAATCATCGATGTCGATGTCGCTTGGATCGAATCCCTCGACGACGGTGACGACCTTGCCGTACCGCCGGCTGTCAGTGCTTATCTTGACGGTCTGCTGCTCGCGTGCGATCTCCTCGCACATGCACAGCTCTTTTGGCAGTCCACATACGGAGCAAATCTCAGCCATTACTTCTCTTCCTCCCTCTGGACGGTTAGTATCCTAGCGATATTCGTCCTGATCCCTCTGATACGGCCTGGGTTGGCGGGCGCTCCGCCCATCGCTGCCGTTCCCCGCTCATGCATCAGCTCGTCGCGGAGCTCGCGCAGCTTTCCGCTCCGGGCGTCCGGCTTCATCGCCTTAATCTCCTTCACTCTGAGAAGCGCCATTACCCTGATGCCTCCTTCTTCTCCTCGGCCTTCGGTTCCGTGCTCTGCTCCTGCAAGGCCTTTGCGGCCTCGGCAGCCGCCTCTTCCTCGGACCGGACCGCGACCGCTAGAGCGCTCTGCTCCTTCGGCTGGATTTTATCCGCCATCTCCGGCAACACTTTCAGCGCCTCTTCGATGCTGAGGACGTCGGTCTCGTCTGGCAGTCGTGCATCCGGAGCCATTATCTCCACCTTGACACCGATGACGCCCGGCTTGAGCTTGGCGACTGCGAACCCTTGGCGTATGAACTTCAGCTTCGGTTCGCCGCAGAACTTGATGTAGCCTTCCTTGAACTTCTCCGTGCGGTGCCTCTCGCCGGTCAGCTTGCCGCTGATGACGACATGGCAGCCGCGCGCCCCGGACTCCATCACCCGGCGGACGGTGGAGTGACCGGCCCGGCGGAAGTGCCAGCCCCGCTCTAGGGCGAAGGCGAGCTTCTCGGCCATGATCTGGGCGTTCAGGTTGGGGTTGTCCACTTCCTGGACCTCTACCTGCGGGTTGTCGAACTTGAAATCCTTCTCGATGGCGGTGGTGAGCGTCTTGATGGCCGCTCCGCGTCGCCCGATTACGATGCCGGGCCGCTCGGTGATGAGCGTTACCCTGGTTCCCATGGGCGTCCTCTGGACCTCAACGCCTCCGAAACCGGCGCGGTCCACCGCCTTCATCAGGTATTCCTTCAGAAGGACGCGGCGTATGTTCTCGGTGACGAACTTCCTCTCGCTGGCCATTATTCCTCGACCTCCTCCAATATGACTTCGATGTTGACGGTCTGCTGGTTCCATTGCGTGCTACGACCATAAGCTCGCGGCATCTGGCCTGGGGTGGTCCGTCCCAAATGGGCGGCGATGACGCGGATCCTCATGTTGTCCGCGTCCAATCCCTTGTACTCAGCGTTCGCCTTGGCCGATTCCAACGCCTGACGGACGGCCTTGGCCGCCTTCTGGGGGAACCTGCCTGGGCCGACACCACGCTTGTGCGCCACTCCGAAATTGTAGCGGCGTATCGGGACCGGGCGCTTCAGCGCCTCGATCTCCTCGAGCATGGTTATGGCCACTCCGACGTTCTTCCCTCTGAGCATCTGACAGATCTCGCGGGTGAACTTCGGCGAGATCGGCGCTTCCTTGCCGATGGCGCGGGCGGTGGTGTCCGGGTTGGTGTCTTGTGTGTATCCTGGCATCATCTCACCTCACTTAAGCGGCAGGAACTTGGACGACCTGGTCGCACCGACGCCCGGTCCTGAGTGCTTCACGGACTTGCGCGTCTGCGAGAATTCGCCCAAATAGTGGCCGATCATCTCTGGTTTGATCTCGATCTCCTTGAATTCCTTCCCATTGTAGATGGCTACCTTCTTGCCCACGAACTGCGGGATGATGGGGATATCGCGGCGATGCGTGCGCACGACCTCTCCCTCAGCCAACTTGATCTTGTCGAAGGTGACCCTCTGTTCCTCGTTCAGTCCGCGTACGAAGCTGCGGCGAGCCCTCGATGGCATGATGCCTAGGACCTCATCGAAGGGCATCTCCAGCAGCTCGCCCATGGTGAATCCACGGTAGGTGAACTCCTTCTTGCGGCGCGCCTGCAGCGTTCCCTTCTTCTTCCTCTGCTTCCTGCGCGAGGCCTTGGTTCCGGATAGTCTCTCATCTGCCATCGCGATCACTTCTCCTTCTTCTTCTTTTGCGGCGACAGGCGCCCGACCTTACGGCCTGGAGGCGCATTTCTGCCGACTGTCGATGGTTTGCCCACGTGCGGGTGGGATCCGCCACCGTGCGGGTGGTTGACCGGGTTCATGGCCACGCCCTTGACCTTGAAGTTGGCCTTGCTGCGTGACCGGTAGGCGTGGAACTTGTTGCCCGCCTTGCCGAACGGCTTTTCCTTATGTCCGCCTCCCGCGACCGTGCCGATGCTTGCCCGGCAGCGCGGGTCGAATGATTTGAACGAACCAGAAGGCATCAAGAGAACGACCTTGCCTCCCTTGCTTACCACNNTGTTGTGGACCAATGTCCCTTCTGGCAATCCTGCCAAAGGCAGCACGTTTCCGCCGACGAACGCGCCGTTCACTCCGACGAAGACGTCCTTGCCGACCATCATCCCCTCCGCGGCGATCATGAGTGTCACAGCTCCATCGAACTCCACTTGCGCCACTGGTCCCGATCGACCGGGGGCGTGGATGATGTCCAGCACTTTACCGTTCTTATTGACGACCTCAGGATGCTTCACAGCGCCCAAGTGCCGGTGGCTAGGCGACCGGTAGACTGACCCGCCCTTCCCTCGCCTCTGTTGCCTTAGTTGTTTTCCCATTTCATACCACCTCAGAACACTCCGATCCTCATGCCGATGTCCTCGGCCGAGTATCCTTCCTTGAGTCTGACGATCGCATGCTTTCCTTCCTTGTCGATTCTAACCCAGACCCTCGCCACCTTGACGTCGAACTGCTTCTCGAAGGCCTCTTTGATCTCTGCCTTGGAAGCGGAGCGCTTCACGATGAACTCCAGCTTGTTGCCGTCCTTGAAGTCCTGCGTGGGCGTCCCAGTCATATGGTTCATCGTCTTTTCTGTGACGTATGGATGAAGCAATATGTTCTCTGCCTTGACCATGATCACCACTCCCTCACTTTGTTAAGGGCGGCCTCGGAGAACACGGCCAACCTGCCGGCCGCTCCGCCCGGGGCCAGCGTGCCGGTGTTGAGTTGCTCCGGCGCCACTATCTCCACGCCTGCCAGGTTATGGGCGCCCTTGAAAATGGGCGCTTCCTTGTCGGAGACGACGATCAGCAGGCTGCGCGCGCTCTTGTAGCGCCTGCCTCTCATCTTCCCCTTCCCTGGACGGACGTTCTTTGAATCCTTGGCTCGGTCAACATCGGCCTCCAGGCCGATGCTTTGCAACGCCTTCAGGACACCAGCTGTGGTGTCCAATTTCTCCACGGCGTCCTCGAAGACAACTGGGAGAGTCAATTCGTCACTGAACTGATGCCCTCTTGCTTTCACCATGTCCATGTTGGACAAAGCAGCTAGAGCGGATAGGCGCGCAAGGATGCGCTCCTTCCGGTTGACCTTCATGGACCAGTCTCGATCCACCTTCGGAGGGAACGCTCGGCGACCGCCGACGTTGTTGGGTGATTCCGCGCCCTTCGCACCCTGTGCCAGTCTTTGGACGCGCGCCACTCCTCTGCCCTTTCCCCAGGTGGAGACGGAATGCTTCACTCCTGCCCTCGGCGATGCTCCGTACGGCTGCCTCTTATTGGCCTCCTCGGCCACGACCGCCTTGCGGATCACGTCTGGGCGGTAGGACGCGTGGAACACGGTCGGAAGGTCCGCCTTGTGCACGACCTCTCCGCTGAGAGAGTAAACGTTGATTTGCGATTGCGATTTCTTCTTGGTCGCCATGTCTAGGCCCCCTGCTTGCTCTCTAGAGATATGTATACCATGTTCGGGGCTTCCTTCAGAACGGTCCAGTTCTTCCTCACTGGGTCGCGCAGGCGGACCAATCGCTTGGCCGGTCCTGGCACAGAGCCGTGTATCAGAACATAGGGATTAACGACCTGTCCATAATGCAGGAACCCTCCCTTCGGGGTGATCTCCTCACCATTCGTACCGATCTTGAGGACGCGCTTGTTCATCTCGGTCCTCTGGTGGTAGCCCATCTGACCGGCCTGCGGCACGGTCGGCCGGACGTACCCGGGACGCTTCGGCGCCAAGGTGCCCACCATGCGGCGGTGCTTGCTGTTCTTGTGGGACAGAAGCTTCAGGCCCCAGCGCTTGATAGCTCCCTGGAAGCCCTTGCCCTTGGTGATGGCCGCGACGTCGATCATCGAGCCGTCCTTGGCGAAATCGTTGATCGTGATATCCTTGCCCAGAATGGACTTGGAATACTCCATCCTCTTGTCCATGGAACCGCCGCCGATGCGGAGCTCCATGAGCTCGGGCTTCTTCTTCGGCACGCCCTTGACCAGCTTTGGCTGGGTATAGGCTAGGATGCGAATGTCCTCGATGTCGATGTCCTTCATCTTCTCCCAGTTCTTCTCCGCTTCCACCTTCTTGGGGATAGGGAGCAATCGGGACAAGGTCTCATCGACGTTCGTGGCCCATACCTCGCCGGCCGTTCTCAGGCCATAGCGGGTGTTTTCGTAGATCCTGATCGCCGCCACCCTCATGGGTGGGACTTCGACAACCGTTACCGGAACTCTTAGCTCCTGGCCGGCTGTGGTGCTTTGTGAGCGGAAATCGACGATGAAGGCGTGGGTCATACCGGCCTTGTAACCGGCGAATCCCTGAACCTTAGGGCCTTCGCTGATCTCTGGCCAAGCATCCATCCTCGGTGTCTGTCGCTTCGCTCTCTTCCTTGGCGAATACGCTTGCGATCCTTTCTTTGGACGTCTTATGTTCGACATGGTTCCCCCTCTCAGCTCTACGAGAGAGTACACTCTCTTTTGCTAACGCTCGATTCCGAAGAGTGTCTTTCGTGAACCTTCGACCGTGACGCCGTTCTCGTGGTCCAGAATGGTTGGACCACGGCAAAGGGATGCTCGCGCATTGCCCATGGGGTCTGGTCGAACGTCCTTAGTGCGTTGAGCGAAATGCGATACTGGTCTATCTATATAAGTCAATCGGTGGTTCCCAGTCGAGATTGTCGGCTCATCTGGCTATCGCCTCGAATCGCCGCGAGGGAATCGACGTCTGGTTTATAACTTGCCCTCTTTGGCCTTCTTCTGCAAACGCTTCGATCGCTCCTTGGACGTGAAGCCGGTCGCTTGTTCCAAGAACTTGTTCCAGCGCTTCACCGTTTCCGTTTGTACGTCGATCGGTGCGGTCTTGTCGGTCGTCGAGGCGATATCCAAAGAGGTCTTGCTCAGCAGCTTGACCTCCAATCGGGTGATCGCGCCGAACGAGGAGACTAGCTTATCCCCTTCGACCTTGGCGTTGCCGAAGACCGATGAGATTATCTCTTTCAGTTTGTCGCCTTCGATACTCGAATAATGACCTTTTCTGATGTCGTACTCCATTGCAATCCCTTCCGATGAAATCGAAATATGATATCTAGCTATAAACTCAATCGAAGAGAAGCTCGTCGGCGAGGTAGCGCTCCACGTCCACTGAGGTGCGCATCACGCCTTGCAGGAGCAGGTCGGTCTGCCAACGGCCGCGGCACTCGCAGTCCAGATCATCGAATTCCTTCAGATCCTGGCTGAAAGAGTGCCGCTTCACCGCCTCAATGAAGTTCGCGTCGCATTTCTCGCAATTATGGACTCCGCGCAAGCTCCCAGCGCCGCTGGGCGAGGAGAACACCCTCTTTCCGGTGAGGTTCTTGCCGGCCTTGAGCACCTCGAACAAAGAGAACAGCCAAGGCGGTCGGTAATCCCCCCTGCGCCACAGCTTCTCCACCATGGTGTCCTTCTGCACGTTGAGCGGGTTAATGGAGATGCTTTCCGAATAGGGGGCTGCGAACTCGATCGATCTGATAGTGTCCTGCATCGCCTGTTTCTCGGTGAGGAAAGGTGGCTTCAGAAGCAGGTAGGTGCGGACCGGGACATCCTTCTCTCTGAGCAGCGAGGCGGCCCTCTCATAATCCTCGACCGAGAAGCCTTTCTGGATGCATTTCTTGAGTATCTCGTTGCTGGAGCTTTCCAGGCCCAAGGCGACCTGCACCCGGTCGTTCGGCAACGTGCTCAACTCTTCTTCGGTAACGAACTCCGGCCTCGATTCGAAGAGTATCCTCTTGGCCGAGGGGAACGCATTCATCACCGCATTGCGGGCCTCGAGTGGGACCTCGTTCCGATCAAGAAAGCTACCAGAGGTGTAAATCTTGACGAATCTCTCGTCTTCATAGCGGCCGATGGCGACCTTCAGTTGAGCGAGCAAGTCCGAAAGACCAATCGAGCTGTCGCTCGCGGAATTGTAGCCGCACATTAGGCAGCCTTTCCGTTTTGACCACCAGCAACCCGAGGTCCGGAGGATGAGCACCATCGCTCTTACCCTTTCGTTGCCTATCAGGTCCTCTTCCTTCCAGAGTGCTTCCGGAGTCTGTGCGCGGTCGGACGAATTGCTCCTCATCGATTATCCTCAAGTGCGAATTGAAGCGAAGCTATGGACATGCATAAACCTATGGGCATTTCGCGAAGGGACACGATCGAATTCCTGATTCCGACGAGATGGCCAATCACCAAATCCTTTTTAACTGGTTTGCTTCCTTGTTGCGAACGAGAGGATTTTCATGCCTAGGAAGATCATTGTGATCGGTGCTGGGGCAGGCGGCCTGACAGCGGCTTCAACAGCGAGGGAGAATGACCCAGACGCAATAATTGACGTCTTCACCGAAGATGAGCATATCGCCTATTCGCCCTGCGCGGTCATCTATGCAATCGAAGGCGTGATCAAGGATTTCGATTCGATCATAATGCATACTCCGCAATTCTACAAGGAGAAGCGCAACATCTCGGTGCACACCAGGACCAGGGTCGCTTCCGTGGATGTTGACAAGAAGACGGTGACATTGGCGAGCGGCACCGCCATGCCCTATGATTCGTTGGTCCTCGCGACCGGTGGAAAGATGTTCGTTCCGCCCATCGAGGGGGCAAGACTGCCTGGCGCATTCACGATAAAGGACGTGAACGGTGGCAAGGCCATCAAGGCCGCCCTCCAGACTACGAATTGCGTCGTTGTGGTGGGGGCGGGTGTGATCGGCCTGATGATGGCAGTGGCCGTCAGGAACCTCGGCAAGAAGGTGACCGTCGTAGAAAGGTATCCGAACGTGATACCTCGCATAATCGACGAGGACATGGCGGCGATCGTGCAGAAGCACTGCGAGGAGCTGGGCATTCGCTTCGTCATGGGCACCCCGATAACGGCCATCAAGGGAAAGGAGAAGGTGGAATCGGTGGTCGCGGGTGGAGTAGAGTACCCCTGTGGCACGGTGATAATGGCGACCGGAATAAGGGCGAATCTCGACCTTCCGAACCAGATGGGCCTGGAGATCGGCCAGCTAGGGGCGGTCCGGGCAAGCGGAACGTTGCAGCCCTACAGGAATGACCATCTTGTGAAGGATATCTACGTGGCTGGGGACATGATGATGTGCGAGAGCGCAGCAACCCCCGGCCCAATAATGAGCCAGCTTGGATCGACGGCGGTCCGGCAGGGGCGCGTTGCCGGCATCAATGCCGCCGGCGGATACGCGACATATCCGGCAGCGCTATCGCCTTGGGTCACCTATCTTGGCGAGATCCAGGCGGCAGGGACCGGATTGTCGAAGGGGCTGGCGGAGTACTTCGGCCTGAGCACGGTGGAAGGCAAGGCCACTGGGCTCACCCGGGCGAGGTACTATCCTGGTGGCAAGAGCATCACAGCCAAGATCATCGCTGACAAGGAGACGCACCGCATCCTCGGAGGACAGCTCGTCGGTGGCGAAGAGGTCACCGGACGCATCAATTGGCTTACGGCATCGATACTGAAAGGAGCGACGGTGGAGGACTTCGCCACCTCC
This sequence comes from Methanomassiliicoccaceae archaeon, assembly GCA_003135935.1. Lineage (GTDB taxonomy): Archaea > Thermoplasmatota > Thermoplasmata > Methanomassiliicoccales > UBA472 > FEN-33. Next base: position 892 of record PNBI01000146.1, on the reverse strand, counting down.
TTCGAGAACGCCTACTGTCCTCCGACCTCGATGGTGAAGGACGTTGTCAACCAGGCGGCGGACGCGCTTATGGAGCAGCTAAAGCTGGCATGCCAGAAGAAGTAGCCAAGGATCGGAATAATCCGGATCAGGTTGCATCCCGATTCGAGGTTCGGAGCTTCTCCTGTTACCCGTTCAAACGGACGCTGCACCCCGAAGTCTATTGATCGTTCAGCATCTTCTTGACCTGTGCATAGGTGAACACCGGTCCGTCGACGCAGACGTAGACGCCGCCGATGTTGCACCTGCCGCACTTGCCGATGCCGCACTTCATCTTGTTCTCCAGTGTCGTGTAGATCTGCTCGTCTTTCCAGCCTAGCTTCGCCAGGCTCCCGATGCAGGTCTTGATCATGATCGGCGGACCGCAGATGACCGCCAAGGCATTCTCGGGGCTGCATTTCATCGCCAGCACGGTCGTGGCCACGAATCCGGTGAACTTCCGGCACGACGGGTCGAACTTCGCCTGCTCGGGGTTCTTGTTGTCCAGCAAGCACCAGCCAGGCTCCTCGATATCGATCGTCTGCCTGACGTCGATCGCGTCCCCCTTCTCCAGGGCGTCGATCTCCGCTTTGAAGGAGAGGTCGCGCGAGCTCCTTGCGCCATAGATCAGGTGCAGCTCACCATAGTCCTTCTTGTTGTCCACGACATAATTCATCACCGATCGGACGGGAGCCATGCCAATCCCGCCAGCGATGAAGTAGATATTCTTGCCCTTCCACTCCTCGACCGGGAAGCCGTTGCCGTACGGGCCGCGCACGCCGAACTGGCTGCCGGGCTGGAGTTGGTGCAGCGCGGCGGTGCAACTGCCCACCTGCCGGATGGTGAAGAACGTTTCCTCCTCGGTCGGGCTCGG
>PNBI01000028.1 GCA_003135935.1 Methanomassiliicoccaceae archaeon | reverse complement strand
ATGATATTCATTCCACTATATCTTCAAAGATATGGGGGAAAATAGCAAACATGGGTAGAATATAATGTATGGAAAACCGAGAAGCGGTGGATATAAGGGCGGCAGGAGAGACGACGGACCAAGAGAAATGCACGATGTGACTTGCTCCGAGTGCGGGGTTCAAACACAGGTACCATTTAAGCCGACCGAGGGAAGGCCAGTCTATTGCAAGGATTGTTACCAGAAGCACAAACCGAAGAGAGAAGGGTTCTAAGAAACCCATCTTTTTCATTTTTTCCTATTATCAATTTCCATGGACCAAATCCATTCACTTCAAATCCGTTGATCCTCTGAGGAAAAGGGCTTGGGGGTGTCCGAAAGATCAGGTGACAGGCCGGAGGTTCATGCAGACCTTCACAGCGCAATCATGCCCCAAGTGACTGTTTTGAGCATTTTGCCATATGTTGTAATTATCCCGAATTCAAAGGATGCTTTCCATTGCGAAATGAATTGATTTACTTCATTTTCTTGAGATATAGATTGACCAGCTTGTGTTCGGATCTCCGAAGAATTTCAGAAAGTGTTGACGGACTGATTCTTAGAATATTCGCAAGCTCTTTTGCATTGACCCGACTTGGATAATCATAATAGCCGAGCTCATACGCCCTCTTCAGGACCGTCTCTTGCCTACTGGTAAGTAATGTAGTTGATTCCGTTTCATGCTTGCTTACTAATCTGACTTCGCAACCGATCCGTTCAAGGTTTTTGATCAAGTCCGAGAGGNNGGTTCCATTAGGGGATATCGTCGCTTCCTCCAAGTAGCAGTCCGAACGAATTATCGTTGAACATGTCATCCATGGTCTTACGGTCACAGAGCCAATTATCTTGTTCGGCTCTTCTGAGACAGTGACAACATTAACGATGTCGGGATGAGCAAGCATCCCCAGCATTACTTGATCATTATTGCCTGATTCAAGCTCGAAAAGTGCCTGTGCTCCATAGCTTCTGCCGTATGGGGTGACACTGTGAATGATGATGAGGGCGTCGTGTTTTGCAGATATCGCTGTTTCCCAAGATCCCGGCAATTTGACGCTCAGCACAACTTCAAGCACATTGGCCTCCGTTAAGCATATTGCCTTAGGAGCATAAATTATACCGCTTAGCATCAATATTTACGACAATTCAGACCTTTGCAATCCATTCAAACTCTAATGATCTTTATTCGTCTATCGCAAAAGTGAATGGACAATTGGAATTCGCCACGAATACGATAATCCAACGAAATGCGTTTCCTTTGATTCGACGCATTCGGATAAGCTAATCCAATGACTTTCTTGCGATTCCAATCGCTTTCATTGTGGCATAGCGCATGTTTGCAAAAGGTCAGCCTTCTTGCCCATCAGGTCCTCGTGGATCGCCTTCGCTGCTGTTCGCCCTGCGCCCATGGCCAGGATCACTGTCGCAGACCCGGTCACGATGTCGCCTCCTGCATAGACGAATGGAATATTGGTTCGGCTGGTCTCGTCGGCCTCGATGTAACCCCATTTGTTCAATTTTAGCTCTGGCATGGTTGCGGTTAGAAGTGGATTCGAGCCAGTGCCGATCGCGATCACCACTGTGTCGACGGCCAACTCGAATTCCGTGCCACATATCGGAGATGTCTTGCACCTTCCCTTCTCATCTGGCTCTCCAAGTTGCATCTTGACGCACTTGAGCGCTCTGACCCGACCCTTATCGTCGCCCAGGACCTCTACGGGGTTCGTCAAAAGCTGGAAGTTCACCCCTTCCTCCTCTGCGTGGTGGATCTCCTCGACCCTTGCTGGCATCTCCTTGTTCGACCGACGGTATACGAGATAGGCGTTCTCCGCTCCCAATCTCACGGCCGTCCTGACACTGTCCATAGCGACATTGCCTCCTCCCACTACCGCTACGTTCTTCCCCATGATGATCGGGGTGTCGTATTTGGGGAAGAGATAGGCCTTCATGAGATTGGAGCGGGTCAGATACTCGTTCGCGCTGTATACGCCACTTAGATTCTCACCCGGTATGTTCATGAAGACTGGAAGCCCGGCGCCGATGCCTATGAAAACGGCATCGAAGCCCATCGCGCCCCTTAGGTCATCTACCGTGAAGGTCCGCCCGACGATGGTGTTCATATGGATCTGCACTCCCATCTTCTTCAGGGCAGCGATCTCATAATCGACGATGTCCTTCGGCAGCCTGAACTCGGGGATGCCGTAAACGAGCACTCCACCAGGCCGGTGCAAGGCTTCAAAGATATGGACCTCATGCCCGAGCCTAGCGCAATCGGCCGCCACCGTCAGTCCTCCTGGACCGGAACCAATGACCGCGACCTTCTTGCCGGTCGGTGGAGCGACCATGACGTGGCACTTCTCTACAGAGGCTCTTTCCAGGTCAGCGACGAACCGCTCCATCCTGCCGATCCCCACAGCCTCACCGCTCGTCTTGCAGTGGGTGCACGCTCCCTCGCATTGGACTTCTTGGGGACAGACCCTGCCAGTTATGGCCGGCAGCGCATCGTC
>PNBI01000032.1 GCA_003135935.1 Methanomassiliicoccaceae archaeon | reverse complement strand
CGTCGACTTGCCCGCACCGTTCGGACCGAGGAGGCCGAAAAGCTCCCCTTCATTGACTTGCAGGTCCACGTTATCGAGCGCTACGAGCGGTTCCTTTCCCTTCTTGCCGCCGAACGTTCGAGTCAGAGATTCGGCCTCGATGGCATAAACCAAGGGCGTCACCTATCCCGAAGGCGTTTTAGAAGGAGCGCCAAAATCAGTTCTGCTTGCGTTGCCAGTAGGTCGTCACGTATCCAGCGATGCGGTTCCTCATGGTAATCGACTGGACATTTGTCAGCTTGCCCACCAAGACCTTGTTAGACTCGAAATCGGCACTGAAGACCTTTGGATACTTGCTGACGAGCTCTATGGCGACTCGTTTGATATAGGTAGGTCTGATCCTTCCCATTGTTACACCAGGTAAATTCGGGTTAAGGGCTGAGTCTATTTAAGTCTTTTTAACGAGGCGCTTACGTGGCTTGCCACAGCTCAGCTTGCCTTCTGGGCAGGGACCGCGGACGCAGGGGGGGCCGGCCTGAGAGAAGATACGCGGCGAGACCTCCTTCAGCTGCTTGAGCATCTCCTCCGCCACCTCCCTGATCTCCCATTGCGCCCTGGAACATGTCCTCAGGGTAAGGAAGTGCCACAGTTCCCGGGCGTTCATCGTGACCGTGACGTTGGTGGTGCAGGCATTAGGCAGCACGTACCTCGCGTCTTCGGCCGGGACCTTGTCAGCCAGGTCACGATAGGCTTGCCAGGCCACTTCCATAGCAGAATCGAACTTCTCTTTCAGCGCCTCATCCCTCGAAACGGAAGGCGGGGTAACGTAGGTTGGCTCCTTGATCGAGACATACCTTTGGCTCTGCTGGCTGAACGAGGCGATCCGATGACGGACCAACTGGTGGGTCAGCGCTCTAGAGACGCCCTCAACGCTGAAGGTGTAGGAGGCATGTTCGATCACGGAGTGATGACCCATTCCCGTTATCTCAGCGATCATTGCCCCGGCGCGCTCAGGGTCCACCTCCTCCAGCAGTTTGCTAGCTGCCTTTTTGGAATAGCATGAACGCCCGGCGGCAGCGCAAAGCCGCTCGGCCTCCTTGGTATAGGACAGAAGATGGACTTTCATCGCGATCACCATATTACGTTCCAATCGATAACAGTCTTTCGCCTCACTGGTATTGATAGGAGAACGTTACCTCCTTGCCATCCTTGGAAGCGGAGTAACGCTTGCCTGCTTCCCCGCTCTGCAGTTCCTTTAGGCGCACCAATTGGACGTTCCGGTCCACCAGCAGCTTGCGGATTCCATCTAGGTGGCCCTCTCCCACGACCGCGACGACGTTGCCCACCCGAGCCTCTGCCTCCAGTATCCGTGTCGACATCAGCTTGTTCCGGTCATCGATCAGGACCCTCTTGAGGGTGGGGAACTGGTTCTCGAACTCCTTTAGGTACTTCTCTTCGTTCTCAGAGAAGTTGTCCAGCTCGTTCTCGACGCTCTCCTTGCTGGCGAACATTCCGGTGACAGCGGATAGGAGCAACTTGATGCGCTCCTTGATCGGCATTTCCCGCCTGACCTGGTCGAACATCGTCTTAGCATCCATATCGATCGTCAATGCCTCCACACCAAGGAGGTGTGCCGCCTCCACCGCGGCCAGCATTTCTGAGCCTAGCTCACCACCGAAGTTCTTCGCCAGCCTCCGTTGGAAGAGCGACAGAATGCGGTAGGTGATCGGGCCTTGCCGTTGGACCTCGGGATGCGAGAGGGCATAATATCGTCCTGGATCGAGCTCGACGCACACCGCCCCTGGCATCTCACCCAGTATGACACCTTTCACCTGGTCGGCGATCTTGAAAACATGGCCGACTCCGATTAACGTAATCATTCGTCCCACACCAGCGTATCCGTCGGTTTTAATCTTTTGTTCGATCGTTTCCGGTGCGACTTGGCAATTGACCCATATCGCCTGTAAATCGCCCAAAGTGTTTATGTAATGGGCAGCCTTCGTCGCTCTCGTGGAGAACGCTCGTTCCTTCGACCTGGTCGCCTTCGACATGGATGGCGTGCTGGTGGACTATTCCAGTTGCTGGACCTGGGTGCATCATCATTTCGGGGTCGACAACGAGCCGGCCTTGCTCTCCTTCGTCAACGGAGAGATCGACGACAAGGAGTTCATGCGCCGCGATATCGCGCTTTGGCGCGATAGGGATCCCAAGCTGGACTTAGATGGATTGAGGTGCATCCTCGAGCCGCTGCCTTACAATGCAGGCATAGGTGAGACCGTGGCAGCCTTGAAGGAGCGTGGTATCAAGGCCGTGATCGTCTCTGGAGGACTGGATATAGTGGCAGAGAGGATCGCGGAACGATACGGCTTCGACGATTTCATCGCCAATGGGGTCGAATCGGACGAATCGGGCCAATTGACTGGTGAGGGGGTATTGCGCGTCGAGCTTCTGAACAAAAAGTTGGCGCTTGATGCCTTTCTGTCCAAGTATTCGGTAAGGCGGGAAAGGGCGGCATGCGTCGGTGACAGCTTCATCGACATCCCAATGTTCAAGGCCTGTGGAATGTCGATCGCTTTCAATCCGATTGATCAGAGGGTTAGCAACAATGCCACCTTCGTCGTCAGGGATAGGAATCTGAGCGCTGTGCTGCCTTACATCTTGAACAATGGCAAGTGAGCATCTCAGTCCTTGTAGCCGAACTCGCCGATCAAAGGGACAAAGACGCAACCACCCAGGTTCTTTTCGATGAACTTCTCCCCCTTTCGCACCACCAGTGTCAGCTCCTGGTAATATCGCCCTCCGACAGGAATGAGCATCTTGCCGTTCTCGGCCAGCTGCTGCTTCAGCGGCTCCGGCACGTATGGCGCCGCCGCCGCTATGGAAATACGGTCGAATGGCGCGCGGTCCGGCAGCCCTCTGGTGCCGTCCCCCACAATCACTTCCACTATGCCTTCATAGCCAGCTGTTTTGAGGTTCTGCCGCGCGCTCTCGGCCAGCGAAGGGATGCGCTCCATACTGTACACCCTGCCATCTGGCTTGACCAGCTCGGCCATCACCGCGGCGTGGTAGCCTGAGCCCCCTCCTACCTCCAATACTCTAAGGCCGGTCTTCAGGTCCAGGCCCTCGGCCATCATGGCAACCATATGCGGCGCGGAGATGGTCTGGCCCTCTCCGATCTGCAATGGCGTGTCCAGGTATGCGTGCTCTTTCATGTTCGAGGGGAGGAAGAGATGCCTCTCCACCAGTTCCATGGCTTTTGCCACCGGAGCGCTCTTGATGATGCCACTCTCGATCAGACGGCGGACCATCAGCTTGCGGGCGTCTTTCGGGCTCATGCACCACCTAGCTGTAGGTGACCCTCATTGACTTGGCGTAGATCCGCACGATGTCCTTGGCGGCCACTCCACCGGACCTTACCGTTCCTTCAGTCGTCTTGATGTTGTGGATGACGACATTGTCCTTGCCCACCTCCATCGTATCGCCGACGAAGAACTCCTCCTCCGGCAGGGCGAACACTTCTGCCGCTAGCGTCTTGGAGTTCTTGTTGACCGAGATCTTGACCCTCACCCGGTCGAAGCGCTTCGCCCAGATGGTATTGATGTCCGAGGCCTTGGCGGTGCTTACACGCTTCTCGCCCCTCTCGATGGCGGTGATGGTAACGTTCATATCACCGACCCAAAGCTCGTCCTCGACCGAGATCGCCTCATCCTCGCCGAACTCGAAATCGTAAGGCTTGGTGACGCCCATATCGCTGACGATTATCTTGACCTTCACGCTCTTCGGTTCCCTGACCAAGGCGGTGTGCACATGCGCACATTCCTGACATTTGACAGTGGTCTCTAGCACATCTCGTCCTTTGGAGAGACGGCCCTTGAGCACCTCATGCAAGCGCTTTTGGCCGCAGGAGGGGCAATCCAGATAAAGTGAATTCGGTATCGCCATGGTTCCATTCCGTTTTTCCATTATCGCGCCGCAGTCTTTTAACTATCGGTCGCATTTGAATGGCGCGTCGTGCCCCGGGATGATGATCTCGGCGAACGCTGCGATCCGTTCCATACTTCTTAGAGCCAATTCGGGATCGTAATTGGCACTGGGAATGACCCATTTCAGATAGTTGCTGTGAGTAGGTATGGCGTCACCCACGATGGCGTACCTCTTCTCCGCCTCCACGAACACGCTGATGCTCTCGGGCGTATGTCCAGGTGTTCCAACCAGCTGGATCCCTGGGAATAGTTTCATCGGGTCCTCCCCCTTTCTCAAAGGTCCAGAGATCAAGCTGGCTTTGGGGAAGAGGTCGTTGTTGTCCCTATGGTCGATGTGATTATGCGTGTTGATGACCATATCCACTTCGTCAGGGTCGACGCCGATCTCCCTAAACCGCTCCACGATCCTCGGTCGATACTCTGAGCTAGAAGTATCCACGACGATGAAATGCCCCTTGCACCTCACCAAAGTGGAGGAGCTGTGCGCCTCCAGTACGACCTTGCCCTCTCGCCGAATGAAGCCGTTGCAAAGAACGATGACCTCGAATTCTTTCATTTAGTCTTCACCTCGAAATCGCAGGTGCACTTAAGCTTGTTTCCCTTGAGCTCGAGCCCCCCCTGGCAATTGGGGCATTTCGCATGGCCGGCAAAGTACTCAAGCCAGGCGAGCTTGACGTCCGCTTGGGTCTCGCTTTTGATCTTCGCTAGCGCATCCTTAAGTTCCGGAGTGGTCGCCAGCGCCTCCAGCCCGCTGACATCGGATATCGTCGCCTTCTCGCTCCTCGTTCTTATCAAGGAGGGAACCCAATGGGCAGCGATCATGCCCATCAAGAACCCGGCGATGTGTGCCGTATAGGCTGTCGGACCGAACGGATCGGCGGCGGCGAAGAACACCTGCAGCCCGAACCAGCTTCCCACAGCCGCCCATACCGGAACGGATGGTAGGAAGATGATGAGGATGAACATCGGGATGCGGTCGCGCGGGTAGAGCAATAGCATCGCTCCCATTGTCCCGGATATCGCGGCCGATGCACCGATGATAAGCCCGGGGCTGCCCCAACGAACAAACGCTTCCGCCGTAACCCCGATCAGCCCAGCCAAGAAGTATATCGCGGCGAACTTGACCTTCCCGACCCGGTCCTCGAGCTGCAGCCCGATCAGGAAAAGAAAGAGCATATTGAAGAATATGTGGGCCGCATCGGCGTGAATGAACATGCTTGTGAACAGCGTGAATAGGTTGTCGCCGCTCTGCAGGTATATCGGCCTGAACCCCAAGTCGCTCTGCACGATGTTGTTCGGACTGAGGATTGTGACGAAGAAGATGACAAGATTGCCAATTATGAGCATCTGGGTCATACCGAATCGCTTCAGGAAGGAGAAAGCGATAGCGATGACCATGATCAGGATGGCCGCAACGGATAGAATGTCCAATCAATCACTTGAGATAGGTTAGTTTGAATGGACGATAAGTGCGTTTCGCTTGAACCGTTCGTTGGACAGTCGAGCAAGTATTATGCCGAAGCACCTGGATTGGCCTCTGAAGGTGCATATATGGATATGCTAGACAAGGGGGTATTGTTAAGGACCATCGAGGTGACGGATCCTAAGGTGAGATTCAAGAGGAATTACCTATTGTTTGTACCGATAAGCTCTACAATGGTGTTCGCTCTAATATGCACGATCCTCTGGTACCGTGGACTTCCCCTAGAACTCATCGGGCTGGTCCTTGCACTGGCGCTATCTATGGAAATTGTGTCGCTTATCGTTATGTCTTGGGCTTTGGGTCGAAGTTTGTGGCCGATATCGATCTATTCCAACGGTGTCGAGTTCCACCGTTTCCTGTTTGACCGACTGCGACAAGCGCCTGGTTTTGTCGAGAGAACAGACATCGCCGAGGTCCGGTTTGGTGGTGGATTATCAGGTTATTCCGGAACAACTGGACCCAATCCAACCGTCTCGTATTTCAGTATCAAGACCCGAAAGGGACGACAATATTGGAGTGGCCCCAGAGACATCAAAGATGCAAAGGCGGCAGTGGAACTGATCGGAAGTTGGGGAGGAAGCATTTTTGGATTGGGGACACAGCGATAAGAATCGAGATGATTCTACCTAAAATCGAATTCGAGACTGCCATGAACATCGACATAAGCATCGAAGTGAACGAGTGCGTAAGCGTCTACCCGCCGCGTGAGGACACCTACCTATTGATCGAATGCATCGATCCAATTGCTGGCCAGAAAGTATTGGAGATGGGGTGCGGCTCTGGACTGATATCGCTACATTGCGCCAAGGCAGGGGCGACCGTTGTCGCGGTCGACATCAATCCAAAAGCGGTCGACTGCACCACTGCCAACTTTCAAAGGAATGGACTTCAGGCTAGGATTCATTTATCAGACCTGTTCTCTGATGTTGAGGGCCGGTTCGACCTGATCCTATTCAATCCACCATACCTGGTCGGGCCTGGGGAAGGAGATCTGGAGAGGTCTTGGGCGGGCGGAAAGGATGGCGTCGAGATACTCGAGCGCTTCTTGCGTCAAGCACCCGAACATTTGGCCCATGGAGGTCATGTGGTGGTGCTTCTTTCAACGATAATGAGGGAAGCGTCGATGGAACGAGCCTTGGCGGCTTTCAGTCGCCGCCGGCTCGGAAGCAAGAGACTCTTCTTCGAGGAATTGTGGGTAGAGGAACTTAACATATCCGTCCGATGATCATTATGAAGCCAGCAATTTCGAGATTTCCGATTTCAGCAACTCCGATGCCGTCTTGCCATCGACCTTGCCCCGAAGCTTCTCCATGACCGGGGCCATTAGCGGACCCTGCGCGGCCAGCCCTTTCTCCCGGACCAACGGTTCCTTTTCCTTCACGATGGCGGCGATGATCGATTCTGCTTCGCTCAAATCGACCTTCTGCAGCCCCAGCGACTTGACGGCGTCCTTGGCGCTGGCCCCTTCCGCCATCTTCCTCAGGACCGATGACATCGCTTCCTTCACGAAGCTGCCCTGTTGTAGTTCTTGGAATGCCTCTAGCAGCCGGTCATCGCCCAGTTCGGCGATGTCCACGCCCTCCTTCTCCAGCTCAGGCAAGGTGCTCAGGAGAGTGCGCGCCGCTACCGATGCTAGGTTGAACTTGCTTGAGATCTCCTCAAACACCTCCTCGTATCCATCTCGCACAATCTGAATGGCCTGCTGCTGGTGAACCCCGTATCGCTCCACGAACCGGACCACCTTCTGTTCCGGCATCTCAGGCAATCTGGAATGGATCCCCTTTAGACGACCCGGATGGATTGGTATCGGCTTGACGTCAGTCTCTGGATACATGCGACTGGCACCTGGCAAAGGACGACTATAGACCGTGCTGCCGTCCGGCAGCGGGTCCCTGGTCTCCTCTGGCACCCCGAGCATGGAATGGTTGGCCCGCTCCACCGCGACGCGGATGGCCGCCTCCGCCCTTGACGCTTCGTCCGCGCAAAGAGCGAACGCCTTCAAGTCCTCGATGCCTAACGTTCCCCTAATCGCTCTGACGTCAGCATCGGTGATCCCATAGGCCGGAAGCTCATCGGAATGGAATATCCCCTGCACCCCTCGGGTCTTGGCATGCTGCGCCATCTCCGCCCCCAGTCGCAACTTGCCGTCCGCGGACCTCATGACGCCCTCGAAGCCAAGGAGAGCTACCCCAACCACCTTGCCCCCTTTGGAAAGCGCGGCTGCCACGACCTTGGACTTGCAGTCCTTGAGCGCGTTGGTCAGGTCGACCACCTTTATCGTCTCGGGCCGGGTCCCCCGTTCGTTCAGGATGTGCTGAATCGTGAGCAAGCTACGTTGCCTCTCGACCTCCTTCTCCACGTACAAAGGAAGGAGGCGCAGCTCTTGGACGCCCTTGATCTCGACCCTCGCCCCGCCGGGGATGGAGATATTCAGGTCCTCACGGATGGTTCCGATGCCGCGCTTCACCCGCTTCGTGGCCCGAAGCATTGAGCCAATGCGCGCAGCGACCTCTCGGACCTCCTCGGGTGTGCGCATGTCCGGCCCTGTGGCGATCTCTATCAGCGGTATGCCAAGACGGTCCAAGCGGTAGGTCACTTCGGAGCCTTTGGTCTCGACCTTCCTGGCCGCGTCCTCCTCCAAACATATCGATTGGATGGCGATGCGCTTCCCGTTCACCTCGATCGAGCCGTCAACCGCCACCAAGGCGGTCCGTTGGAACCCGGCTGTGTTCGAGCCGTCAATGACGATCTTGCGCATGAAATGGACCTCGTCAACCACCTGGGCATGCGTCAGCGATGCCAGCGTCAAAGTAATGTCCATGGCGTCCTCGTCCGCGTCGTGCGGCGGCTCCTCGTCTGCATCGACCAGACAGCTGACGCTCCTCGGAGCCTGATAGCGGAAGCGCATCCTCCGTTCCGCCTGGACAAGGGCGGCGCGGTCCACCTCCCCCATCTCGCTCTGCGTTGGCCTGAGCCGTCTGAGCAACGTCGACCCTCCTTCCTCGATCAAACGGGTCTCGCAGGAGCAGAAAAGCTTCTTGGTGTCGAGCTGCTGGTGGATCTCGATACCNNTCCTCAGCCATCGATCTCCCTCCGGTCAGACAGCTCGCCCCTGATGTTGGTGATCATTAGCTTCCGTAGTTCTTCCTCGCGATTGGTGTTTGCCAAGCCCCACATCAGCTTGATTAGAGCGGTCTCGGGCAACATGTCGCCGCCCGGGATCACGCCCGCCGTCAGCAGGTCTCGTCCGGTATAGTAGACGTTGAGGTTGACGCTGCCGTACAGGCATTGGGACGTCATCACCACTGGAATCCCCCTGTCAACCGTCCTCTTCAGCACCTTGACCATGTCCGCGGATACATGCCCCAGGCCACTTCCC
>PNBI01000161.1 GCA_003135935.1 Methanomassiliicoccaceae archaeon | reverse complement strand
GATCGGTTCGGGCCCATTCTCGGCAAGCATCGCGATCTGCGGCGTCATCGCCCAGCCGCCTTCGGCGTAACGCCTCATATCGTCGGGCAGGGCGAGGTAGCTCTGCCAGTCCATGTAATTTCCATTGACGTCTTGGTAAGAACTCTTTCGCAATTCAGGGTGAGCGGTCAGAAACGCTCCAGTCCTGAGCTCGCCGTTCTTATCCCTGAACAATGTGGTAGCCGTTATATTCGCGCCCATGTCTGGAGCTGCCGCCCCACCTCCGCCACCAGTCGCTGCAGAGCTAGGCGAAGGCTGAGTCGATGCGGCCGTCTCTCCGCTCGTCGAGGATCAATAGGTTGAGCTCAATACGTAGACCGCTGCAGCAGCTGCAGCAGCTACGGCCACCAAGGCGATCCCGACGCCCGTCAACGATAGACCGAATGCGGCAGCCGCGTTAAAGATCCATTGTGCAGCAGCTGCAGCGATAAGACCCCCAGCCAACAGGGAGAGCATGACCCGCGTACTCTCGCTCTTGGTGGTGAACGCACCGAAGATCACGCCGATCGCGGCCAAGCCCGCGCCCCATGAGACCAGTGCCATCTTGTTGGAGCTTAGAGTTGTCGAGATCGTGCCCAGATGCCCTGCGATGTCAAGGTCCTTGAGGTTCTTCCAGACCTTCGACATACCGTCGATCCCCGAGATGACAGAGGGGATGATCATGATGCCGGCCTGCAGCATCGAGTCGTTGAGCGAATTCTGGCTCAACCGGGCGCGCTCGTTCGCGAGATCGTTCGCGTCGGTGGCGATCGAGAGCTTGGTGGCCGCATCTGTCGCCTGCTGCGACGTCGGACCGAACTTGTCCATCGCTGTATTGTAATCGTCCTGCGCCTTCTTGACCGCCTGCTCAGATCTGTCGACGGCGAGGTTGGCCTTCTCGACCTGGTATTGCTTCTTCTCCAGGTCGTCAATCGATCGATAGAGGGCGAAGGCGCTGGTCATCGCCTGCGTCATCCCCAGGCCGAGCTGCTTGAATGATCCGGTCGAACGGATCGTGGCGCCTTCCATGCGCGCGCTCGCCCCCTCCATCCCAGATGCCATCGTCTCGCCGGCCGAGCCCACGGTCGACTGCGCCTCCTGCATCCCCTTGACCAGCGACGAATTGTCCGCGCCGATGCGGACCATGATCTCTCCTACCTCGACCATCTCAGACCTCCATCAATTCATGTCTGCTCGACCAGGTCTGATTCCGACCGTCCTTGAACTCGATCGCATAGGTCCAGACCGCATGATCGAACACCAGCTTGGCCGATTTCACATTGGAGGAATAGATCCGCTCCCGGCCATTATGTGTCGATACGACGAGCCCCCTGGCCGAAAGTCGATTCAGGTCATGGTACGCGGTCGAGAATGTCAATCGACAAACGCGGATCAGTTCGTTGGTCGACATCGGCCGATCTTCGAGTGCCGCTAGGATCCTGAACTCCCGCCACATGAGCCACTGCTTTCGATTCATCTCAACCCTCCGGGATCACTCCACCGCTCCTTATCGTGAACATCTTGGCCATCGTCAGCATCTCCTCAGGCGTCTGTTGCGGCATTTCCTTGGGCTCCGCGCTCTGCATGAATTCGTCGGCCGTGAACGGCGTCGACCGCTTCGCAGGATCCCGATGTATCTCGGCGGTCAATGCGCACAATTGCGCGGAGCGGGCGTCCTGCTTCCTGATATCGAGCGTGCGTCTCTTCGTCAGGGCGTCGAACTCGCGCATCGTCAGCCTCCCGAACTCGTCCTTCCCGAGCCCGAGGTCATACCGGCCTATCGACCAGAGCAAAAGCCAGTCGATAGGCTCAGCGCTTTTTTTTGCCAGCCTCCGCGCCCTGATCCGGCAGGGGAAGGCCGTCCATGATGGCGACGACCATCTTCTTGGCGACCGGCTCCAAGGTGCGCAATGTGATCATGCGGCCGGCCTCCTCGATGGTGATCTTGCTCGCGTCCGGGTACTCCTTGGGGTCGAGGTTCCTGAGCATCGCCCAGAGCAAGGCGCGATGCAAGGAGAGGTCCTTCGACAGCTTGTCCAGGTCGAGCTTGACCACGCTCATCCCGGAGGCCTTCTCGAAGTCGATCATCGCGTTGATGTCGAACCTCAGGTGATCTAGGCGTTCGTCCAATTTGTTAGCCATTGGACCGCCTCCTTAAGCCCTTACCACCCAGATGACGTAGATCTTGGGGACCTTGCCTGTGTCCGTGCAGGTGATGGTAAGCTTGGTGATGCTCCCCGCCGCGCCCAGGTTCTGAGCCGCGCTTGCCACTCCGCTTGAGCAGACCGTCGTTCCGCCAGTGAAGCTATCATACACGGTGATGCTGGCAGCCGTCGCGTCGGTGATGGTGACGGTAACGCTTGCCGTGCCGGTCACCACCGCGTCCGCATATTCGTAGACCGCTGCAGCCCAGGCCGGTACGATCGTGCCCACGCTTATGGCGATGGTCGTTGCGTCCACGCTCGCCCCGATCGCCAGGACCGGAATGCCGCTCACCTTCAACTTGGCCGTGAAGCCCAGCTGGTCCTTCATCGGCTGCTTGGTCTTGAACGCCGTCACGACCGCCGTGAATGTCCAGCTCGCGGTGATCGCCACCGGGAAGGTCATCACGAACGTCTGCACCGTCCGCGCCTTGAGCGCGTTCCACATCGCGATCTGACCGTTGGTGTTGCCGACGATGAGGTTGCCTTCGATGGCGATGTCCCCGCCATCCAACATGCCGCCGATGAACTCCTTGACGTTGAGCGCCGAATCCTCGTTCGTCACGTCGATCGTCTCGGCATCCATCCCGATGTCGCCTATGCTGGTCACTTCCGCTATCGCATTCCCGCCCATCGTGAGCGAGAGCCCTTTGCCCGCCACTGCGCTGCTTGTCATTTTCTCGTTTCTCCGCTCTGTCCACGCTTACACATTGCTTCTTGCTCTCTTCACCCGGTAGTTCTGCGCCAGCTTGCACCGCTTGTTCTCCGTGCCCATGCTGAAGTAGGCGCCATTCGGCTCGATCTCCAGATAGTTGGTCGAGCCGAGGACCTGGTTCGCGACGAGGCACAGCTTGTCCTCGATCAGCTCCATCGTCGCGCCCACCGTTTCTGGGTCCAGTCCCCTCGCCACCACCTGCAACCCCGGGTTCTCAATCTTAGGCGATGACTTGGAAGGGGGGCTGCCAGCATACGGATAGACGCAGATCACGCTGTCCGGGACCGCCGGCCCCCCGGGGATATGATTGATGAAAATGTCGGTGTCGACAGTGCCGAGCCCTTGCGCCGCCAGGTAGTCGGCCACTTCCTTGAGCATCATGCCGCCTCGGCCTCCACCGTCTCGTTGACCGCCTTGGCGCAGACGTCGTGGAGCTCCTCCGCGTGCTGCATCGCGGGATCCTCGAGGAACTTCGCCTTGCCGCTCGGATGGTTGGCCTCGAGGTTCTCGTGCACGTAGATCGCATAATCGGCGGTGAAGCCGAAGGTGACGCTGATGTTGTCGGCGCTGACGACCGGGTCCTGGACTCCGCCGCCCCCCTGCGGTGATCCGGAGCGGCGCAGATAGCCGGTCACGTGGGGGCATTCGTCGCGGGCCTGGGGCATGACGACGTACTCCGCCCAGCCATACATCGCGTTCCCAATCGCTGCAGGCGCGTTCGCCGAGATCCTTCTTAGCGCCTCCACCGTCTCCTTCAGACCTGACACGGAGATCGAGATCGCGCCGCTCACAGCACCACCTCGACGTGATGCTCGCCGTTGGAATCCCGCGGGCGCTTGATCGTAAGGACCTCGGGCTTCGTTCCGTCCGGGAGCGTGACCTGGGAATCGGACGTCACTATCGTGTCGGCCGGGAGGTAGATCCGGGCGTGCGATTGGTGGAGGTCCTCGTCGGCCCCTCGCACCATGTGGGTGTAGGGCTCGACCCATGCTCTCACCTTAACTGCCGTTCCAAAAGTGGGGATGCCGTTGGCGAAGTCGACGCGCTGCGCGATCGTGACGACGTCGGTAAGCATCCCTTCGAAGCTCATGCCGCCTCCATGCGCTCGATGAGCTTGTCCAGTTCTTCCTTCGCGCTCGGGGCGAGATGATCGAAGGCGTGCGATTCTGCGACGATCTCCTTCAGGGTCATCTCAGCCTCCAGTTGCCAGTGAGGCGATGATCGATAGCAGAGCACCCAGGCCGATGAAGACCCCGTTCATCGCATAGTCCCGCCAGGTCTTCTTCGAGTCCTTGCGGTTCGCCTCGATGTCCTCCTGCTTGGCTAGTCGGATCTCAAGGTCCTTCTGCAGGTCCGCCATCGTCTTGATGAGGTCCGTGTGCTCCTTGCACAATGGGGATGGGCACCTGTTGACGAACTTCTCGACCGCCGACTTGACGTCTTTCAGGCTCGTCTCGAACCCATCGAAACGCCCTTCAAGGCGCGCCGCCATGACCTCAGCCGAGTCACCCATTCCAAGACCTCTCAGTTCACGATTCCGCTGATGTCCTTGTTCAGGTAGCGCAGCACGATGTTCAGCATCGGAATCCCGACGAGCGCCAGGGCCTGGTCCCATTGCAGTTGATACCCGAACAGTCCAGCCGCCACGCCGCCGATCGCCAGCATGTTGAGCCAGAACATCTTGCTCTTGATGAGCGGCTTCCCCGTCGCCGGGTCTATGATCTGCTTTCCTTGCACGATGAGCTCTTGCTTCATCGATTCCAATTCAGCCTTCTTGGCTTCGTAGTCCGCTATGGTGACTTCTTCCATTTTCCTCACTCCACATCTTCAGGATATTTCGGGACCTCGCCCTGGTCGAGATGCATCTCTTCCATGTCGGCGTCGGCCCGTTCCTGTCCCTCGAGATTGCTTCTCCCGGATCCGGACGCGATGACGGCGCGGTACTCGAGGATGTAGGACGATTCGCCCGCTGCCTTCGAATAAGAGTAATCGCCGATCTTCTCGCTGGTGTAGGTCCCCTTGCCCAGCACCCCGGTCTCGTACAGGTGGACGATGAGCAGGACGTGCGCGTGATCGTAGAGCACTGTGCCCAGGCCCGGGTCGTCCTGATCGAGAAGGACCTTGGCGACCGCGCTCAAGCGCGCGAAGACCGCCTTGGTGAACTTCGTCTCGTCGTCCACCGAATAGGAGGAGATCTCCGCCACCATCGCCGCCGTTGCCGTCATGTTCCACCGGATGATCATGATGCGCTGGACTGCCCCCAGCGCTGGGCCTTTCGTTCGGTTACAAAAAAGATTTTCAGGTTTAGGTGATGACCCCGGTCAAGACATAGGCCGCCATGTTCAGGCTTCCAGAGGTCTTGAGGATGGGCGCTTTCATCTGCCGGAAGACATCTATCTGGTAGATCTCCCCGCCGTCCATGACGTCCTGCTGCCTGACCTTGGTCGGGCCGTAGCCATAGGCGACCGCCGGTGCGCCGCTCGCACCGACGATAACGGTCTTCGCGGTGATCAGGTCCGAGACGTAGATGTCCAGGTTGAAGCCCGGAACCTTCGTCAATGCGCCCGACTTCTCGCCCGGCCCCTGGTTTCCAGATCCGGTGATGTCCGCGTTCCCTGCGTAGATGGCCCAGACGTTCGCGCTCATGATGACGAAGTCCGCCTTGAATGGCTTGAGCGTTGCCACAGCCTTCCCGATATCCGCGAGCGGGTGCCCTGTGTTCCAGACGGCGACAACCGCCCCAGTCTGCGGGGAGGTCTGAACCGCCGCAACGAACTTCTTGTCCAGGATGTAGGCCAGCCTCGATGCCGAGGAGCTCTTCTGTAGGGCGAGCGGGTCCCCGGCTCTGCTCTTATAGCCCGACTCGTCGCTCTTGCCTATCTTCACGCGGTCCTTCTTTAGGTCGAAGTCGACATGGGTGAAGTCGCTTCCGGCCACGACGGAGCCTTCCCATTCCTTCAGGTCCTCATCCCCATCGGGAACGGTCTGCACCGGGATCGTTGCCGTCAGTTCCGGAACTCCCACCGCGACCGCAAGCTTCACGAAGTCCGATATTGCCAGTTGCTTCTCCAAGACCCCGAGAACGATGTTTTTGGCGTCCAAGGAGCCGCTTATGTCTGTTGCGCTTGTGATTCCACCCATTTAGCCCACCAGCCCCAATTCAATGGTTCCCTGGCCGCCGCTGTCGAAGGCGGTGATTGCCGTCCCGACTATCGTGCCGTAAACGCTGGTCTCAGATAGAGTCCCAACATCCACGACGAAGCCAGTAGTTCCAGCGATAACGTAGGCGCCCTTCGCGATCGCTGCCGCCGTAGCCTTAACCTCGATCTTGCCCTTGACGACCATTCTCACGAGCTCGGCTGCTCCAGAGGCCGCGTCGAGCGCGACCCCGAACTTGCCTGTATCGGCCGTGGTGCATGGGTCCCAGAATCCATCGCTCTCAATGTGGCACAGGTCGCCGATCACGATGGCCGCGCCGGAGGTCACCTCTATGACCTCGCACTCTCCCTTCATGTCTCCAGATGCCATTTGCTCACTGCTCCTTCATGACGTCGACGCCTGTGGTGTACTTCATGAGCTCCGCGTCCACCTGTGCCTCGGTCTTCTCGTCGGTCTTGCCGGCCTTGTTTCCGACGAACTCCCTTCCCTGCTTGCCGGTCGGGTTGGCTGCCTTGAAGTTCAAGAGCTGCTCGTAGAACGCGTCCTTGTCGTTCTCGAAGAGCTTGCGCATCTCCGCTTCCTTCTCGGCGTGCACCAGTCCGGGCGGGCACTTGGCCTTCGCGGCGAGCCACTTCTCTTCGGCCTGCGTCTTATGGAAGGCCTCGAGCTGCTTGTCGAGCTCGGCGATCTTCAGATCCTTCGCCTTGTTCAGCTCTGCGATCTCGGCGTCCTTGGAGGCCAGCTTTGTCTTGAAATCCTCCAACTCCTTGGACGCCGAGGCGAGCTTTTGCTTGTCCTCCTCGCTCATGTCTTGTTCCTCTCCCTTGCCCGCAGATCCCCCGGACGAAGCGCCTGCGGGAGCGCGCCTCATCAATGCCGCCTTGAGCCGGTCCAGCAATCCGATCGGATCGTCCTGCTCTCCAGCCGTCACAGTCATGCTTTCGACCTCCGTCGCCTTGTTCAAGATGAAGACCCCTGGGTCCCTCGGCAGGTCCTTGGCGCTCAGCTCGAAGAGCAGCACGTGGTTCGGGCCGATCGGGCCCTTGACCTGTCCGCCGCCATCGCGTCCGCCTGAAAAATACGCGATCGACGCGGAGAGCTTATTGTCCGCCCAGAGCTTATCGAGCTCCGGATCTGCGCCCCAATCCAACTGCCCCATGAACCGAGGGCTGCCTTCCATCGCCACTGTTGGCGCCTTCAGGTCGCCTGCGAGCCTTGCCTTGACAGCTGCCAATGCCGCCTTCGGGTCCGTCGCGAAAAGCTTGGGATCTGGATGATCGATGCCATAGACGAGCGGTACTCCATTCCAAGCGTCGACGTTCTTCGCGAAGACGTCGGCCGGGACGAAGACCTTCTCTCCGTCGGGCGTCACTATCCATCGGTCCAGCGTATGCAGGATGGTCTCATGCGCCTTGAACTGATCAGGGTTGTTGGCGCCGGGAGAGCCACCAAGCCCGGCGCCAGAGGGATTCCTCTCTTGCACGAAAGTTCGAGAGTAGGGCTGACTTATGAAACGAAGTATCGTCTATTGCGGCCGGACGGGGTTGAAGGCCCGGACGCAATTGGGATGCTCCAGTTCATGCTCCATCGCATACTCCAAGGTCCACCGCTGCGCATTGGCCGACTGACATCCGTTGCAGCTGTGGGGCCCTTCGTCGTCGAGGACGTCGACCTCGGTCACGCCGTGATCGTTCCATCGGTCGAGGCTCGATAGGTTTTGGATCCGGCCGGTCTCCGTCCTTGCGACCGTCGACGCGTGCGACTTGCGCTCGTCGAAGTAGCCTTGGAGGTCCGCGGCGATGCTGTCCTTGGGATAGATCCCGATGCCGCTCTCCTTGACGCCCGGAGCTCTGCCCTCCTTCAGGCCCTTCTCGATGATCTGATCGATGGCGTTGCGCTGCTCGGCGCCGAAGTCCTTGAGCCATGTCACCTTCTGCCCGCCGATCACGCTCGCGCCCTCGGTCCGGAGCAGCTCGCCGTAGTTGCGAGCGAAGTCCAGGGCGTTCGTCGAGATCTGCACCCGGTCCGGCGAGATCCCGAGGGCGATATCGCCAAGGATGCCACCCTTAACATACGATCGTCCGGCGTTCTCCTCGAGCAGGTTCTGGAAGCTGAGCAGGAACCTCTCCATGGCGCGATTGAGCGCGGTCAGCGTGTCCGGCCTCATCTACTCCTCCCTGATCTCGACCTCTTGGTACCCGGTGCCGCCGCAGCAGGGGCAGGTCTGCTTGGCGACGCCGGTCGACTCATCGCCATAGGGCGGGTCGATCATGCCGTGCCCTTCGCATCCGCGGCAGAGCCGGCGCTCGAGGTAGCGTTTCACGCTGCTCCTCCCCTTTCGTTCCTCAGGGCCTTGACGACATCGTTCTGCAGCTCCTCGTATGTCCGGTTCAACTGATCATCGAACATGCGCTCCTCTGCTGTCGGCACGTGCTCCTTATCGTGCGCCTTCATGATCTGGAAGGGGAAGCCTCCGCTGCCGGCCGGTCCCGTAGATGCCGCCGGCGCCGCCTTCGAGTAATCCTCCGCTAACTTCGCAAGCGCCGCATCGTCGAGCTCCGGCTCCCCGAGCTTCTCGCGGATCTCGTTGACGGTGAGCGTTTGGGTCTGATACCCGACCTGCGCCTGCTTGACCTCGAGGTCGCCCATGCTGACGTCCTGCGCTCCGATCTGCACATGGACGGTGAAGCCCTCGTAAGCATTCCCATCGAGGTACTTCTGCAGGACCTGCTCGAATTGGTCTTCGATCCATTGGTGCTGACCTTCCTTCCAGGTATCGATCAGCTTCGTATCGGCCATGGCGTTCCCGCCGAGTGTGGCGCCTTCTTTCTTGATCAGCTCCGAGGGCGAGAAGAACTCCTTGATCCGGGCCTTGAGCGCATCGATCGTCCTCAATGCCGCCTCGTTGTCGGTGACATTGAGCTCGACCACCTCCATGTTCTCGCGCAACTGATAGGCCGTCCCCTTGCCCCAGTTCTTCAGGATCTTGTTGGCGTAGGCGATGTCGTCCCGGTCCTTGCTCTTGATCGGGTTGGTCACCTTGATGAAGAGCGTAGGCGCCCCGACCCGGTTGATCTTCTGCATCTGCGCCTGCCAGCAGAAATCGAGCATCTTGATCAGCGGGACCAGGGGGATGATCTTGCTCGTGCCGGCGAGCTCCGTGCTAGTCGGGTCCTTCATCAGCGTAACGTTCCAGAGCTGCTTCGGCTGCAGCTCGTAGTCGGATGCCTGTTGCCAGAACTGCATCTCGCCGTTCGCGTCGAGGAGGATCCCTTGCAGGATCTCAGAATAGATCAACGTCAGGTCGGCAGTGAAAGGCGACCGCGCGAACGATTCAGGAGGCAGGCGCCGCAGCTGAGTGAGCACGAGCTCCGCGCCCTGCATCTCCCAGACGTCGTTCATCGGGCTGCAGCCCCATTGCCATACGTCCTCCCAGACCTGCTGCATGCGGATCCAGAGCCGGACCTTCGGGGATTCGCACATGCGCATCATGCGCGATTGCAGCTCCTCGTCGACGTTGCCGTCCGGATCCCTGACCTCGATCATGTAACGCTCGGTGAAGATCTGCGAGCGCAGCTTGCTCACCTGGTCGGCGAGGTAATTGTTGCGGATGCAGTCCTTGATCGCCTTGGCGTCTATCTGCGGCTTGGTGTAGTACGTGCCGGCCGAGGAGACGTAGATCGCGCCTTCCGCATCGCTTGTCAGATCCGGCTTGACCGTCTTCGCTTTCGCTGCCATCAGATCACCTTCGGCGCGAGCATCAGGTATCCAGTCTCGACGGTGTGGACCTCGAGCGCGACGTCGACCATGACCACGCCATGGAAGTACTTGTTCGGCGCGAGGAGCGCCGTGTCGGCCGGCTGCAGGTACACCACGAACTTGCCCTTGTCGGCCACCTGATCCAGTACCTCGATCTCCGTCGGGTCCGCATTCGTCTTCGTCACCAGGGCGGTCACGCTGTCCGCGGACTCCTTGAGCACCCAAGTGATGTCGGCATCGGTCAGGTCCTCGTCGACCAATGCCCCGGTCTCATCTTCCTTCTGCACATGGACCTCGAGATTGACGTCGTCCCCGGCGTTCATGTCGAAGTCCTGCCCCGTCAGCACCACGCTTTCACTCTCCTTCTTCGTCTCATCGCTTCAACCCCTGCTTCCGTTCCTTCTCGGTGAGCTCACCGTGCAGCTCCTCGTCGGGATCTATCGTCCCGTCGCAGCGCGGCTCGGACGAGTCGCCGTGAATGTCAATCCTGTCGATCGTGCCGTGCGCCTCGGCCGGCGGCGCGACCTTCCCATGCAGCCGGACGAACGTGCGCGTCGAGTAGTCCACGATCCTCGCGTTGGAATGGATGACGATCGGGCGCGTGGCCCTCAGGCGCGCATCCACTTCGATCGTCCTCGAGAAGGATCCCTTCAGTCGGGCGTTCGCGCTCTTGCTGATCGAGTGAGTGGCAGGAGCGACGAGCCTGGCATCGGAATTGATACTAAGTTGTAGACCTACCTTTTTGAGCCTAGAATCAGAGGTCTCCGTTAATTGGATGCCAACCTTCTTCAGTCTCGCATTGCAGATCTCCGTCAGCTGATTGCCCGCCTTCTTGAGACGGGCGTTGCTGTTCTCCGTGAGTTGGATCCCTGCGCGCTTGAGCCGGGCGTTCGAGTCCTTGGTTACCTGTGCCCCAGCCTTCTTCAAGCGAGCGTTCGCGTTCTTCGTCAGCTGCTGCGTGACCACGCCTGCCGCTAACTTCGCGTCGGCGGTCTTGGTCAGCTGCTGACCCGGCTTCTTCAGCCGGGCGTTGCTCGTCACGTAGACGGCGCCCGTTGCCTTCAGGCGCGCCATGGCGGTCTTGGTGATCTGATTGGCGACCTTCTTTAGGCGAGCATCAGCGGTCTTGGTCTTCGCGACCGGACGGAGCCTTGCATCTGCGGCCTTAGTGGCCTGCTGAGCCTTCTTGAGACGCGCATCCGCGGGTTTGGTGGTCGATTGGAGCTTCTTCAGGCGCGCATTGGAATCCTTTGTCAGTTGGTTGCCAGTCTTCTTCAATCGCGCATCTGCCGTCTTCGTCTTCGGGACGGGGCGCAGCCTTGCATCAGCTGCCTTTTGGATCTGATTGCCCGCCTTCTTCAGACGGGCATCAGCGTTCTTGGTGGCCTGCTGGTGCTTGAGCAGCCTAGCATCAGCGTTCTTCGTGGTCTGGTTGGCCGTCTTCTTAAGGCGAGCATTCGCGTTCTTCGTCAGCTGGTTGGCAGGCTTGAACAATCGAGTGTCTGCGCTCTTGTTGATGTTGTGCTTCCCAGCGCTCGTCAGGGTCGCATCTGCCTTCGGCATCATGCTGGTGCGCTTGGTCAAAGTGCCCCATGCGCCATGAGCCGGCTCGCTCTCGATGAACTTGCGGACCAGGATGAAGTCGATGGCCTCATAGGCCGTCATCGTGCCTGGGTTGTTGTTGTAAATGGTAACGCGCGAATCGCCGGCTGGATAGCGTGTCGTGTCGGTCTCTTCGCTGTAAGTGCCCGTGCTGAGAAGCCATTTGCACTTCGTCGCTGTCCTCTGGATCTCGTCGATCAGCAGGGTGCTGAATGGCAGGCTGCGGCTTGTGCCAGTGCCGCCACCGCTCGAACCGATGTAAGAGTTATAGCCAGTGCCGCCTGAGCCTCGATATGTCCGGCCAAGGTAGCTGAGGCCCAGATCCTTGAGCGCACCCATCGCCGCGCATTCATAGGAATTGATATTGGCGCGAAATCCCACGGATACGAAGCACCCAGCGGTCGTTTCGCCAGCATCGGGGATCTTCCATTTTACGCGGATCGCCCTGCCGATCGGGATGGTCGCCGAGAATTGATCATATGAATCGGTTGCATGGCTGGGGTCGGTGGTCAATAAGCTGTTTGCTGGCGATTCGTATCTGTAACCTAAGTCCCATTTGACGGTATCAAGGCTGCCGCCGTAGAAGTGATCAGCGAAAGGGAAGGTCGCATCCATCTCGGCCTGGTCAGCGCCGAAAGGATAGCGGT